>PEAO01000136.1 GCA_002753615.1 Magnetococcales bacterium DCbin2 | reverse complement strand
ATGGATGACCATTTTTCCCTCAAAGCCGAGTGTTTTGGCCCGTTTGGCACTGGCCATCCACCCATCGGGATCTTTGATATCGGCAAAGGGGCCATCGACGGGACGAAGACCATGGGCGCGGGCGGCGGCGACTAGGCGGGCATGGGGATAATGCCACATGTCCAGCCAATGGTGGTGCCGAACCCCTTGGGCATCGGCATCGGCGAGGATGTGGTAGTCGGGATTGGGACCGCCGATCATGGTGATTTGCATGTTGGTGGCGGCGGCATAGTCGGCGGAGCCGAAGAGCATACTTTCATTTCTGGGGGAGGCGGCGGCGATGCTATCGATATTTTGCATCCCCATGGGGGTTTCGATGAGCATTTCGATGCCGATTCTTTTTTTGATCCCTTTGGCCCGTTCGATTTGGGTCAGCAACATGTCCACGGCGTAGATATCGGCGGCGCAGCCCACTTTGGGGACCAGGATCAAGTCCAGTTTGTGTCCCGCCTGTTCCACCAGGTCTACCACATCACGATACATGTAGTGGGTATCCAGCCCATTGATGCGGACGGAGAGGCTTTTGCCACCAAAGTCCAGATCGTTGATGGCGGCGATGACATCTTTGCGGGCTTGCTCTTTATTATCGGGGGGGACGGAATCTTCCAGATCAAAAAAGATGACATCCGCAAGGCTGGTGGCCGCTTTTTCGATGAAACGGGGTTTGGAACCTGGCACCGCCAGTGTACTCCGGTTCAATCGTTGTCGGCGCTGGGGTATGGTCATAAAACTCATCAGGCTGTCTCCTCCATCCGGTTTGCCGCTGCATGGTATTTTTTGTTTCTATTAAGACCATAGAACACAAATCGGGCCAGTTCTGCGGATATTTTATTTATCTTGTTTGATCAAAGAGTTGGTTTTTGAACCATCCGTTTTCCCGATAGGGGGAACGGTTGTCGTTATTTGTGACAGGTTTCAGGGGAAGAGTCTGAAGATTATGTGTATCTTATTGTAACAATGTAATAATATGAACAAGTTGATTGTGTCACATGGTGTAAATTGCGACACCCCTTTTCATGGCTTGCTTCTTGTCGTCAAAGTGGGATTGTGCTATGGAATCGTTTCCGACTATTTGGGATATTGACAAAATACGTATCCACTTCCTTATAAGTGCTATCCATTTAACTCAAGTTCGTGATGCCTGTAGCATCCCTGCATGGAGACCACCAGACACCCAATCCCAGGAGTTGACTACCCACGGACCATGCAAAAATTTGATAACCGCTTTCCAAATAAGGATGCGTGCCAGGAGTATGTTTTGCGGTTGCGTTGGCCTGATGGCTTTGTCTGTCCAAAACATGCCAACGCAAATTACTCTTGGCGCGGACACCAAAATCGGAACACTCTGGGTTGCGGCAACAAAACACTTCAATTTTGGTGTATTTCTCTAGCTCCCATGGCATGAGATTGATGTAAATTCATGATAGACTCATCAAACCATCCATGCCAGAAAAAATATCAATGCAATAAGCAGATAGGCTAGTGCGCCCTGATGTTGCAAAATGGGCGCGTGGAAGGGCCGAGCATGGGCATAGCTGCCCAGATCAGGCTGCCATCAACTCAGGTAGGCAGCATGAGAGACGCCACAGTGGACAAAAAAGGTGCAATTTGGCAGAATCGGTACTGTGGTAAGAACCACCTGGGATATTCCGGTTTGCCCCCATGTCCTTAACCGGGGCGGCAAGGGTGTCAAAAGTCCTGCGGCCAATTTCGTAGAGGAGTAAGGAAGGTGTCTTATACAGTAACCATATATCTCCCCACGTTCATTGCGAAACAAGGCTTAATTTTCCGCAGAAGTTGGTGTTACACAGAATCGCATGCGGCGTCTTATGCTGCGATGTAGTGGCCCAAAGCTATCATGAAGAAACCATATAATAATTATTATGTTTAAAAACAAAAAATATGGAGATGTTGGAGAATGGCTAATCGCAAAATTTGGGAAATTGAAGTCAGGCATGATGGACTCAATAAATATCGCCATATCCGGGGTTCTGATAGATATGTCGTAGAGCGGAAGGCTGTAGCTCAAAAACTAGCGTGGGATGAGATGTGGGATAAAAAACAGGCAGCGGAATCAAAAAAACGCGAAAGGGAAGCGGCAATAAGAAGCAAAGAAGAGAAAAAAGAATTAGCCATTATAAGAACAGATGAAGCCCAAAAAACACTTGCTGATTTGGAATCCACTCTGAAACATACATTGTCAGTCGATGATGCGATCGACTGGTCATCCCTGCTGAATAATGATCCTTTTCCAAAGCATAAGCCGCCCAAGCCTAAACCTGAACAAATTCCTAATGAGCCAAAGAATTCTGATCAGAAATACAAGCCACAACTCGGGTTTCTCGACAAGTTTCTGTCTAGTTCTCGAAAGCGAAAGCAAGATGAAGCCAATACATCATTTTTAAATGATCACGGCGCATGGACAAAAGAGCGAAAAAGCATTGAATACCAAAACAACGAAAACGAGCAGAAACACTCCAAGGATGTAGAGTCATGGAACAGAGAAAAATCCAATTACGAGAAAAAGCAGCAGGCAGATAACGACATTATACAAGAAAAAAAGGAGCAGTATCTTAATAAGCAGGCAGGCGCGATCACTGATTACTGTGAAATGGTGTTGAGCAATTCGGTATATCCAGATTATTTTCCTCAAGAATGGGATATTGAATATCAGAAAGAAACACAAATTATAATTGTTGACTATTCGTTGCCTGATATTGGTTTAATCCCAACACTGAAAAACGTAAAATACGTTATGTCGATAGATGAATTCTCAGAAACACATATATCCGCTGCCGAGTTGAATAAGTTATATGATAGTTTGTTGTATCAAATAGCCTTAAGAACAGTTCATGAGCTATTTGAGGCAGATGTTATCGATGCGCTAAAGTCAATCGTGTTTAATGGCTGGGTGGATTCTGTAGATAAAGCAACAGGGCAAAATACCAATTCCTGTATTATGTCTTTACAGGCAACAAAAGGCGAATTTTTATCAATAAATCTTGAAAAAGTTGAACCGAGAACATGTTTTAAACAACTGAAGGGAGTCGGTAGTAGCAAGCTACACGCCCTGTCCCCTGTGGCTCCTATAATAAACATAAACAAAGAAGATAGGCGGTTTGTTTCAGCATATTCTGTGGTGGATGAGGTGGGTGAAACAACGAATCTCGCAGCAATGGATTGGCAGGATTTTGAAAACTTGATACGAGAAGTCTTCGAGAAAGAATTTGCAAGTTCTGGTGGTGAAGTAAAAATAACCCAGGCTAGTCGAGATGGTGGCGTAGATGCCATAGCTTTCGATCCAGACCCCATCCGCGGCGGAAAAATTGTAATTCAGGCAAAGCGATATACGAATGTGGTGGGAGTATCTTCGGTCAGGGATCTTTACGGGACAACTATCAACGAGGGCGCAACCAAAGGAATACTTGTCACTACTGCGGATTATGGTCCAGACGCTTACGAATTCGCTAAAGGAAAGCCGCTCACGCTGTTAAATGGTGGGAATTTGCTGTATCTCTTGGACAAGCATGGGCACAAGGCAAAAATAGATTTAAAGGAAGCTAAGAAAATATTGAGCGAGCAAACAATATAACAAAATACGTATCCACTTCGTTTCAAGTGCTATCCATTTGGCTCAAGTTCGTGATGCCTGTAGCATCCCTGCATAGAGACCACCAGACATCCACTCCCAGGAGTTGACTACCCACGGACCATGCAAGAATTTGACGACCGCTTTCCAAATGAGGATGCGTGCCAGGGGTATGTTTCGCGGTTGCGTTGGCCTGATATTTTCGCTGCTTGCTGTTACGAACAGACGGTTTAATGGAACGGCCCACTTGCAGGCAAAACTGAACCATGTTGCGTTGATCGATGGCGAAGGATTGGCTGAACGTTTGCGGGAAAATCCTATACGCAGAGGCGAACTTATCTCCTATCTGTGGCAGTCAGCCGGCGGACTCGACTAAAGTGGAACCATTTACGACCGTTAATAATATTGACAATTCTTAAAATCAATATAAAATGAAAATATTATGAACACGGTCTTGTCAATGGTTAGGGAGTTAAAATCATGGGAAAATTGATCTTTTGTTTCGATGGCACGGGCAATGAACCCGAGGATGCGGTTCAGAAAATTGACAAGGACGGGGGGATTGAGGATGACAATATTTCCAATATCCTCAAGTTGCACCTGTTGTTTGGTGGTACTTTGGACAACGGACAGATCGCTTTCCAGGATAATCAGAAGAGCATTTATTTTCGGGGAGTCGGAACTTCAGGTTTCATTATCCGGCGCGCCCTTTCCCAGGGGTTGGCCGTGTTGGATGTCCGCAGCATCATCAATGCAGCTAAAAAACAGCTTATTGAAAACTATGAGAGTGGCGATGAGATCTTTATTTTTGGCTTTAGTCGCGGGGCTGCCATCGCTCGAAGGTTTGCGGCGTTGATCCGCAAGGAGTATTCCAAGGAGGAAACCAAACTTTTTGAGCTGCAAGGGGAAGATAAAGTACGGTTCATGGGTGTGTTTGATACGGTGGCTTCTATTGGTTTTCCCCATGTACTCATGCACAGCCAACCCAAACAGGATGTGGTTTTTGAGGATGGTGATGGGGTGTCGCCTATCGTCAAGGAGGCTTTGCACCTCCTCTCCTTGGATGAGAAACGGACCGCTTTTTTACCTACATTGATGCAAAAGGATGAGCGTGTCACTGAGATTTGGTTTCCCGGTGCGCATTCCGATATCGGCGGGGGGTATTACTGGGACGGTCTGTCGGACATTACTTTGCAATTCATGATCGATGAAATCGGGCGCAGGAATCTGGGTCTCAAGGTGTTATCGGTTGACCATGTGCAGTATCCCTGCCTTCGGAAAAAGGGGGTGACCATCAACAGGGATGATCTTGAGATACTCCCGAATCCACTGGGCAAGAGCCATCAACAAGATCGTGTGTGGCCCATCTCTGAGGCAACCTTGATCCATCGCAGTGTACAGGTTTCGGGTGGTGGGCAGGATGATTTACCTTTGATCCATGAGTCGGTGATTTCCCGTATCAACAGGGATATGACGTATCGTCCCGATTCCCTGATCAAGAGGCGGCATAAACTATGGAATTCCCAGGGGACGGGTGCCGTGTTTAACGGTTTGGATGACCATGTACGGGATCAACCGAATCAGCATTACGCCATGGCGGTGGGAGAATCTTTGGATTGTGATGTTTACTCTTACATTTTTAACAACAGATGCTGCGTGGAGAATAACGGTGGATATTTGTTTGTTCACCCCGGTGAGACTTACGAATTTTCCATCGATATGGGTCAGCGGTGGTATGATTCGGGCATTGGATGTGGACCGGGAGGTTGGAATTTGAAGGATGTTCATTTGGGGCTTATCAAGGAAGAAATCATTGCCTCGATGAAGAATACCCGCCGTTGTTTGAGTGCGAACTGGTTTGAGGTGGTTGCTGCTGTGGGGCTTGCGGATCAGCCCCAGCGTATTGTTCCGGTGAATGGCACGTTGCGAACGCTTCAGCCCACAGCCAGCGGGGAACTGTTTTTATTTGCCAACGACCATCCGAAGAAGTACGGCAACAACGCCGGGTCCATCAAGGTGACGATCACACGAACGGCATGAAGGCGACTTTACCAAGTCGTGTGGGATCAACCGGGAACCATGAGTTGCAAAAGTGGTGCGTGTTGTTGGGCACCGTAGACATCGGTTTCACCGAATGCGCCGGAGGTCATGATCCGTTTGAGGGTGATTTTGATGGCGCGTGCCGGTTCATAGTGGATCACTTTGAGGATGTCCGATTCGGGGATGCCGTAGAGTTTGGCCATGGATTGTGGGGTAAAGATCTTGGCGTCGCGGGTTGCCTCGAACCCTGCCTGAGTTTTAAAAATAATGTCGAGAGTCAACTCATAAGGGCCGGCATTTTTACTGCGGATTACATGGACCGCTGTGGTGATGGGAACCATGGTCATGGATGAATCTCCAGGCAGGACAAAGGAAAATGAGCTTTGGGGTCGGCTATCGCCATCAAATGATAAAGGCTGAATTCATAGGCAGCCCCCACGGAAACATCCGAAGGGCTGTAGGGAAAGGCAAGATTGCCGGCGGTCGTCAGACGACCGGGAAAACCATAGTGCAATAGAGTGCTGCGTAGCAAGGCACAGGCACCGTCGGCAAGGGCTTGTTGTGGGGCCATCACTTCCAGGACCAATCCCAACTCATGGCCGGGATGGGGGTGGGGTTCCCAGGAACCCATGACCCCATTGCGGCCATAAACATGAAAATGAATCTTCGCCTCAGGGTCAATCATGGGGCGGCATTGTTGTATGACCTTTTCCAAAACATCATCCAACCCGGCGATTAAACCGGGGTCGCGGACGCCGGCGATACTGATGGTCCGGTAGCCGGTCAACCGTGCCGCTTCTAATTTGATGCGATAGGTGGCATCGGCAACAAAACGGCTCCCCTGCACTCGGACGCGACCCTGATCCAATTCCCGATAGGTCACATGGCTTAAGTCCAAAACGCCACCAGGTCCGGGAAGGGACAACGGATCGCTCTTTTCGTACAAGGAATGGGCGGCCACCGATACTTGGGTAAAACGGCGGGCTGGATTCAGCGATTCCAGGGTGAAACCGTCATCGTCCAAAATCCCCATGACACAATCGCTGCCGCTGCCGGGCAGGGCGGCGATGGCGGAGCATTCCAATATTTTACCCAGATGCAGAGCCAGTCCTGGATCCATCCCCTTGACCAGGGCCAGGGCGGCAAAAGGGACCGGATCGTAACAGCGGCCACAGACGATGATATCAAACCCTTCTTTTAGAGCTGCCACCACCGGCTCGGACCCCATTTGGGCGACGATGTGGGTGGAACTGTCGATGGCCTCCTGCGTTACCGGGGGAACGTTGGCCAGCGGGGTGAGTCGGTTTTCTTGGAAGGCGGTTGTGATTTCACGGTGGTCAAAGTCGGCGGGGATGACGCCGATGCGGTAAGTTCTTTTTTGCTGTTGGGCGATTTCCCGGATGATGTCCAAGGTCCAATCGAGATGTGGCCTCGCTCCACTCCCTCCAGCAGTTCCGATGATCAGGGGGATTTGGGCGTGGGCCTGCGCTTTCAGGAGCCGTTCCAGATCATGTTTGACCCCCTGGCGCGAGACAAACGGTTTTCCCGATCCCAGGTAAAATGGGCCAGGATCGGTACTGCCACCATCCACAGCCAGAACGTCCGGTCGTTGTCGCATTCCGGTGTCTAAAGAGGCATCTGGAAAGCTATAACCAAGGATGGCGGTGGGAGATAGGATTTTTAACATAGGTTTCGCCGATGAAAGTGAAACTCAATGATGTTGGCTCAATTTGGATTCCGGGGTCTTGATTCGTAACCGTTCACTCCTCCTAGAAAATTATTGAAAGAAAAAAGGGGTCTGGGGGATTGCCCCCAGGGTTTTGATTTCGTCTTTGA
>PEAO01000135.1 GCA_002753615.1 Magnetococcales bacterium DCbin2 | reverse complement strand
GGCAATCCCCCAGACCCCTTTTTTCTTTTAATAATATTTTATTAATATCAACAAGTTGTTGGATATTAACACGCTTTGGTATCAAGGAATTTCCAATGCGATTGCCCTGATTTCCCAAGATGTTCGGGTTGATTTTCCTCTCGAATTGGATCATGCTCAGGGGCGAGGTTTGAGATTTTTTAGCCTTTCTCCACGGGGGTATGCCAATCGATGCGTTTTTTATTCGTCTATCCCAACGAGCAGTTGAACCATACTCCGCAGATGGGGATCTTGATCCTGGGTTCGCTCTTGGAAACCCACGGCGTTGATGTGTCGGTTTGTGATCTTACTTTTGTCGCGCCCGACCAGTGGTATCCCTATGTAGACAAAACTATGGCACGATTCAAACCCGATGTTGTGGGTGTTTCGGTGCGCACGATGAAGTTTACCCTGGCGTGTCATCTGCTTAGGGAGATTCGCAAACACCATCCTGAGGTTACTCTGGTGGCGGGGGGACCGCAGGCGACTTACAGCCCGGAAGATGTGGCCCCAGAGGTCGATTTTGGTATCATGGGTGATGGCGAGGGGGTGTGTCTGGATCTGTGTCGCTTGATCGCGGAGGGGCGTCGTCGGGAAATATCGGAATTACCCAATATTTTTTTTCACCGCGATGGTGCGTTGATCAAAAATAAACCACGACCGCTTTATAATCTGGCCGATATCCCCTTGATGAATTATGCCCTGTTCGATGAACGGCACTATCGCGATCATAATTTTTTGCACGTTGTCCCCGGCAGCAAAATTTGTGGTGTTTTTGAGGGGAGTCGAGGTTGTCCCTATCAATGCACCTATTGCAGCAGCCCAACACTCATGGCCCTGAACAAGGATGGGGGGAAATGGCGCAGGGAAAAGCCCGCTTCCCAGATACGCCGCGAAATTGACCATTTTCGTTCTTATTTTGGTCATGTGGATATGCTCTATTTTGTGGACGAGGTGATGATGACCTCGGATGCGCGGACGAAAGAATTGCGGGAAAATCTGGAGGATCTGGCGGTTCCGTTCATCTTTAGCGAGCGACCGGAGTTGATCACTGCGGATCGTGCCCGTGATATGAAGGCAGCGGGGGCTTATTCGTGCTGTATTGGGATCGAAAGTGGTAATGAGCCTTATCGCCAAAAGCTACTGCAACGTAAGATGACGGATGAAAAATTGAAAAATGGATTTCGGTTAATGCGGGAGAGCGGTGTCAAAACCCATGCCCTGAACATGATGGGGCTGCCGGACCAAAACGGTGCCATCATGAAGGAAACTTTTGAATTGTTGCAGGTTATCCAGCCGGATACGGCCCAGGCGACTATTTTCTTTCCATTACCGGCGACGGTGCTTGAAACGAAAGTGCGGGCAGATAATCTTTATCGGGGTCACCGTTATCCTGATAATTATTATCAAGAATCTTTGTTGGATTTTCCAGAAGGGCATAAAAAGGCGGTTTCTGTTTATGCCCATATGGTCAATGACGAATTTTTTCGCGATACACCGTTGCGGCGTTTAGCTGCGTGGTTCATGTCGCGGTTTCCCCATCCCGTTTTTTATCGGCGGGTTCGTAACTTGGTGTTGGACCTGGAGACTTCTCACCGACTGGGTGTGGCGGGGTCGGTCAGAAAGATTTGGGAAAAACTGGCCAGACCTTTTTACGCATCTTCCCAGTTGGAGCCACCCTTGGACCGTTGATGGGTCGGAATCTGTGCTATGATTATTCGCCCTTGTGGTGTATCGATCCATGAGAATCGGTTATTGACGATGCGTTATCATTATGCCGGCCAGGATCGGTTTAATTTGCCTGGTGGTGGCGTCGAGGATGATGAACGGGTGGTGGAAGCGTTGCAGCGTGAATATCGTGAGGAACTTGGGGTGGATATCATCCCAGGGGATTTGCTGTTTTGTTGTGAAACGTTGATCCATGGTCGCCATGTGCTGCACCTTGCCTTCGATGTCAAGGAATTGATTGGGACACCGCGCTGTAACGACTCCGAGACTTCGGCCCTTGAGGTGGTTTGGTTCCCCTTGGAGAATTTAGGTCGAGAAACCCTTTATCCTGCCATCGGTCCAGAGCTTCAATCGGTTTATCTCCATGGTCTTTCCCGGACGGTCTATCTGGGGAGGGTGGAACAGCCCTGGTATGAGTGAAGGGGGACCATTCCCACCCACAGAATTTTTTTATCTAAATTAAATAATATTATCACGCATTGTTGGCCATGGAGAGTGATGCATTATTGTCTGTTGGGATATTCTCATGGGCCATGCACAGTACCAGGAAATCTGGCAGTTAACGTGTTCTGTAACAAATTGGTAAATTTTTGTAAATGAAGGTAAAAATTGCCTGTTTGTCAGAAACGCATAGAGTTTAAGAAAGTTATAGGAATGACCTGTGGCAGGGTATGGGGTCATGGGAAACGCGTTAGAATATAATGATATGGTTGTATTCTGAAATTTATATTAACAAATATAGGATTGACTTCCCTGGCGGTCATCATTTATTCATAAGACACCGTTCTGACAGCATAGAAAAAAGTTAATGGTGGGTTCGTGATTGGCCGGGACACAGTTGTCGGTGTGTCGGGTCGGGGTGTTTTTTGTTGTTTGGTTGTGGTGCGGGTCCATTTTTTTTGGAGGAGACAAGATGGCTGTAATCAGGAACATATTTGCTGTATTGGGTTTGGTGACTTTGCTGGCAGGCGGTTATGCATTTGTGGCGATTGCCCCCATCATGTCGGAGTTTGACCCTGGCTACATGGAGATCTATAAGGATTTTGCGACTAAATTGCTGACCACGAAGGATCCGGGTGAAGCGATGATGTGGGCGGTTCCGGTGGAAGATCCGTCGTTGAAGGTCGAGGATGTCAAGGAGTCGCTCAAGAGTTTGGCGGTTCAAAATAATTTTCTTTATGTGGGTGAGTCGGCTTTTTACAAGCAGGTGGAAGCGGTGACGGGTCAGCCTTATCGCCATATCGCTTTTTTAAGTTTTTGTGACGCCAAGGTGGGGAAGATGATGGCCGATTATCGCGATGCGTACACGGGGTTTATGCCCTGCCGCGTTTCGGTGGTGGAGGATAAAAACGGGAAGTTGTGGTTGTATTCGATGAATTTGGACATGATGATTCATGGTGGCAAAAGGTTGCCGGAAGAGTTGCGGACGGAAGCACTCAGGGTTCGCAATGTGATCTGGAAGATGCTTCAAGGGGCCGCCAAGGGTGAGTTTTAAGGGTTTTAGGTTGCGATAAGGTGCAGGGGGGGTGGTGGTTGTTTTTGTGGGGATACACCCATAACGTGTTTCTTTAGATGATGTCATTGGAGGGAACTATGCATCGAAAAAAAATCCACATGTTGGTCTTGGTTGGTGGGTTTGTGGCGGGAGGGCTGCTGAGCGGTTCGACTGCGTCCGCAGCTGAGGCGGGAGCGACTGCGGCCATGTTGGCCAATACGTGCGCCGGGTGCCACGGCACCAACGGTATTTCGGGTGGGCCGGCTATGCCGACCATCGGCGGTATGCCAGCCAACTACCTCAAGACCGTCATGGAGCAGTTCAAGGACGGTTCGCGTCCCTCCACGATCATGGGCCGATTGGCCAAGGGGTATAGCGATGAGGAGAATGCTCTGCTAGCCGATGCGTTCTCGAAGTTTAAGTGGGAAAGTGCCCAAAGTCATCCCAATTCAAAGAAAGCGACGGCGATCGATCCAGCCTTGGCAGCCAAGGGGGCGGAATTGCAGGCCAGTGCCAAGTGCGACAAGTGTCACGAGGATGGTGGTGTGTTCCAAGATGATGACACCCCCCGTGTTGGTGGGCAGTGGTTGGATTACCTGCTTTTCAAAATGCAGGATTTCAAGAATGCCGCCTTGAAAGTCCCGCAACCGAAAAAGATGGAAACGGCCATGGAGAAGCTTTCTTTGGAAGATCTTACGGCCATTGCCCACTTTTACGCCTCCAAGAAGTAACCTTGGTGAGAGGAGAGGACTATTATGTCAATGCTGAATCGTAGAGGTTTTGTAAAACTTTCTGGTGCGGCTGCCCTTGTGGGACTTTCAGCGACAACGATGTCGCGTCGGGGGTTTGCTGCCGCCAAGGGGCATGTCGTCGTGATTGGCGGGGGTTACGGTGGTGCCATTGCGGCCAAATATATTCGCATGGCTGATCCCGGCATCGATGTCACCTTGATTGAAAAGAACGAGTTTTATTATTCCGGTCCGCTGTCTAACTGGGTGATCGCCGGATTCCGCGATATTGAAGTGCAGAAGTGGGGTTATGAAGGTCTCAAGAAACATGGTGTGAAGATGGTCCATGACGAGGCTACCGGGATTGATCCGGCTGCCAAGACTGTGACCACCAAGGGTGGTACGAAGATTAAATATGACCGTTTGATCGTCAGCCCGGGTGTTTCTTTCAAGCCCATGGAGGGCTATGACGCCGACGCCAGTGAGAAAATGCCTCATGCGTGGAGCGTTGCCGGGCCGCAGACGGTGACCTTGACGAAGCAGCTCATGGCGATGCGTGATGGTGATCCCTTTGTCATGGTGGCACCGCCGGATCCGTACCGTTGCCCCCCTGGACCCTACGAGCGTGCCAGTTTGGTGGCGCATTACCTGATGAAAAATAAGCCCAAATCCAAGGTTATTATCCTGGATCCCAAGGATAAGTTCTCCAAGATGGGGCTGTTTACCGGTGGATGGACCAAGTTGTACGGGTATGGCACCGACAAGAGCTTGATTGAATGGATTCCCGGTGGCGAAGGGGGCAAGGTGGCCCGTGTGGATGCCAAGACCATGACCGTTCATACGGAAATGGCAGAGTTTAAGTCCAGTTGCATCAATATCATTCCTCCGCAGAAAGCGGGTGCCATTGCCGAAATAGCCAAATTGACCGACGAGTCGGGTTGGTGCCCGGTTCACTATGAGACGTTTGAGTCAAAGATTCACAAGGATATCCATGTGATTGGCGATTCAAGCGTGGCTTCCCCATTGCCCAAGTCGGGTTATGCCGCAAATTCCGAGGCCAAGGTTGCCGCAGCGGCCATCGTGGCGTTGCTCAACGGGCAAAAACCGGGTGAACCGTCCTATGTCAACACCTGCTACAGTTTGTTGAGTCCGACCTCCGGTATTTCGGTGGCGGCGGTTTACAAGCTGGTGGAAGGTAAAATCAAGGAAGTGGGTGGTGGCCTTTCCGCTGGTGATGCCCCCGATTTTGTTCGGGAACAGGAAGCGGTTTTCAACGAAAGCTGGTATCAAAGCATCATGGCCGACACCTTTTCTTGATGATGGCGTTGTAACGGGCCATGGAAGGACGCTGAAAATCATGGAGCGGGGTGTCGTCGGCACCCCGCTTTTTTATTGTGCTTCGGCTTTCATTCCCGGTTGCAGAGGGGATGATTTTTTTGGGAAAGGGTTTTTTTGTCCAGCACAGTCAATGTGATTCAAAAGCGTGGTCTCCATAGGGTTTGCCCTTGCCATTGCCATGGGGCTTTGTGTAGGCTCTGCTACATTCAGGTCGTTTTGAACGTGCGCAGAGTCTACTTGGTCAATGTTTCTTAGTTTGGGGATTGTTGTGCCATGGGATTGATGAAAAAGCTCTGGACTCTGTTGATTCGTCCCAGCCAGAGGATTGCATTGGGGATTATTCTGGTTGGTGGTTTTCTTTCTGGTATCGTCTTCTTTTTGGTATTTCATTTCACCATGAACGCGACCAACAGTATGGAGATTTGTATATCGTGTCATGAAATGGACGGGGTCTATGAGGAATACCGGGAGAGTAAGCACTACAGCAGTGCTTCCGGGGTTCGCGCCACCTGCTCCGATTGTCACGTTCCCCATGGCAAAACGTTTGGTGATTATATCGATAAGTTTCTTGCCAAGTTGACGATCGGTTCCAAGGATATTTTCCATCATTTGCTTGGGACGTATCCGACGCGAGAATCTTTTGAGAAAGCCCGCTGGCATTTGGCGCAGAACGTATTGGCCAACATGCGCGCCAGGGATTCTAAGGAGTGTCGGTACTGCCACTCTTTTGATGCCATGGACATGGAAGAGCAGGATAAGTCGGCGGCACGTAAACACAAGCGGGTCATGGAGAGTGCTGACAAAACCTGCGTCGATTGCCATTCGGGTTTGGTCCATAAAGAGCCGGTTGCCCCTGCCGAACAGGCCCAAAAGGAGCCGGTTGGGGGATCGGACAAAAAATGAGCCGTCTTTTCGATTGTCTAAGGGACCGTTTTGTGTCTCTGTTGTGCCCCGTCTCTTAAGAATCCGCACGGAGACATGGTAATAACGCTTGGTTGTTGTGTTTTTTACAGTTTTTCATTGCGCAGGTTGCCTGCTGTGTGATGAGGGCGGGTCATTTGGCCAACAACCCGAACTATTCGTTACTTTTTGGAGAGATGAGCATGGAAAATAAGGATATGTTAGCGATGAACCGAAGGGGATTTTTTCATTCTGTCGGTAGCGTGGGTGTGGCCGCAGCGGTCGTGGGTGGCGGCGTTTTTGTGGGCAGTCCCAGGGATGCCTCTGCCGCCGTCGATGCCCTGATTGCCGAGCATGTGGGGCCAGGGACCATCACTATGGACAAGGTTGTCGTTGATACACCCGACAAGGCGGAAAATGGGGCCATGGTTCGTATTCCTGTCGTGGTCAATCATCCCATGGAACCGAATAATTATATCGAGAAGGTGGGGGTTTTCGTGGACGAGAATCCCAATCCTTTCGTCGCCAGTTTTGCATTTATTCCCGAAAGTGGCCCGGTTGATATTGAGTTTCGTCTGAAAATGGCAAAAGCCTCCAATGTGCGCGTGGTTGCCAAGAGTAATTCCGGTGCATTGTACGGTTTCACCAAAAAGATTGAAGTCGCTGAGGGTGGATGTTCCGGCTAGTCGGCATCTGATCCCAACCTGACCACCGAATTTTCTACAAGTCGAGAGGACGTATCATGGCCATTGGTAGCCCAAAAGTTCGTGTACCCAAAGATCCCGTAAAAAAAGGGGATAAGGTTAACATCAAGACAATGATTCAACATCCCATGGAGAGTGGGTTGCGCAAGGATAAGGCGACGGGTGAAGTCGTCCCCGCCCATTTTATCACCAGTGTGAAGGCGGTCTATGATGGCAAACTGGTGTTGGATGCCGTTTGGACAGGTGCCGTATCCAAGAATCCTTTCCTTGGTTTTCATCTGCGCGCCGAAAAGACGGGGCCGGTTGAAGTGACCTGGAAGGATGACAAAGGTGAAGAATTCAAAGCTTCGGAAGTGATTACGGTCGCCTGATTGTTCATCGGCACCGCCAGTTGACACCATGTTTTGCGGGGTGCGGGATCACACGGATCCCGCCCCCCGTTAAAATTATTGAAAGAAAAAAGGGGTCTGGGGGATTGCCCCCAGGGTTTTGTCTTTGATTTTAAACAAAAAGCTTCATTCTTCGCTTTTGACCCTTCTTTTGACTTAAACCGCACCCAGCACGGAATACGTAGTTTTTTTGTTTAAAAACGGGCATAATCGGCATGTTACTTTCATTAACCTGGAGGTGTGACATG
>PEAO01000134.1 GCA_002753615.1 Magnetococcales bacterium DCbin2 | reverse complement strand
GCGTGAAAAACAAAGTCAAAAGCAAAACCCTGGGGGCAATCCCCCAGACCCCTTTTTTTTTTTAATCATTTTATCAACGCACAAGAATGAAAAACCCCTCCTGACCTCTCTGTATGTTGAGAAGCATTTCCCGCCTGTTTTTTTTGACGACCGCCGCCAATTCTTCAAACGACCGGACCAGTTGACGATTGACCGATAAAATCAAATCGCCCTCGCGTAATCCCGCCTGCCACGCGGTGGAGTTGGGTTGCACGCTGATGACCATGATCGGCTGATTGGGTTCACCCTCTTCCAGCTTTTCCAGGACGGATCCCTGAAAACGGGAATCAAGATGTTCCCCATCGATCCGTTTGGTGCGGGGTTCGGTGACCTCGATGGTGACCTTGCGGTGTTTGCCGTCGCGCAAAAACTCGACGGGGATCCGCTCTCCCACCATAGATAGCCCGATCAGATTACGCAAACTGGCCGAATTTTGGATCGGACGACCATTGGCCGATAATACCACATCTCCAGAGTGCAATCCCGCCTTATCGGCAGCCGATCCCGGGATAATTTGAGTGACCACGGCCCCCTGGCGTTGCGTGATATCAAAGGCACTGGCAAGTTCTTTGGTGAGATCCTGGGTTTTGATTCCCAACAATCCGCGTCGTACTTCGCCATATTGCACCAGTTGCACGATGATGCGCTGGGCCATGTTGACGGGGATGGCGAAACCGATGCCGACATTACCCCCCCCCTGGGCAAGAATGGCGGTGTTGATGCCGATCAGTTCTCCGGCCAAATTGACCAGTGCCCCCCCAGAGTTGCCGGGGTTGATGGAGGCATCGGTCTGGATAAAATCTTCGTAACCTTCAATGCCCAACCCTTTGCGTCCCAGGGCACTGATGATGCCGGAGGTGACCGTTTGTCCCAGACCGAACGGGTTGCCAATGGCAACGACAAAATCTCCGACGCGCAAGGTGTCGGAATTTCCCAAGGGGACCGCTTTAAGACCTTGAGATGGAATCTGGATCAGGCCAACATCGGTTTCCTGGTCCATGCCGACCCGTTTTCCCTGAACGGTTCGGCCATCTCCCAGGGTTACCGAGATGGAATCGGCTTTGTTGATGACGTGATAATTGGTGATGACCAACCCTTTGGCGGCATCGACAATCACCCCGGAACCCAAACTTTGCTGCATCTTTTCCCGTTCCATTTGCGGCAGGTTGAAAAACCGACTAAAAAAAGGATCGCTCAGCAGAGGATTTTCCACCATGCGGATGCGGGTAGCGGTGGTGATGTTGACGACGGCGGGGACGACCCGTTCCACCATGTCCGCCAGGGATGGCAACGGTTGTCCCTGGACACCGACGGGGAGGGCGGCCCGTGCGGGGATGGTGGTACTCCATCCCAGTCCCAGGAGCATAAACACGATGAGCAGCCATTGTTTGGGCATGGGTCATTGCTCCCGAATGGGGGTTAACCGTCCATCGCGACGCCAGGCCAGATAATCGTGCAACAACAGGTCATGATCGAAGGCGAGCATGTCGCGATGGGGGAGTTGATCGATTTGAAGGATGATCGCACTTTTGGCATCATCCTGAGCGATGGGTTGACCATGAGCTTGGGCGACATAGAGGGCGGTGACGGTATGAAATCGCGGATCGCGGTCGGGGGCGGAATAAAGGCCCAACAGTGTGATCAGAGTGACCGTTAATCCGGTCTCTTCCAAAGCTTCTCGAATGGCTGCCTGTTCCACCCGTTCCCCCACATCGACGAATCCGCCGGGGATGGCCCAGCCATGGGGGGGATTTTTCCGCTCGATCAACACGATGGGGCGATGTTCATAATCGAGCAATTCGATGATGATGTCGGCGGTGATGTGGGGTGTTTTTACGGTTCTCATGCGCACTTCCCTGGTGATGGGGCGATAGATGAGTTGGATGGAATGACCGTCAGATGGGCGTCAAAAACTTTGGCGAACGTGGCAAGCAAACACCTTTCCAATGTGGCTGCGGATATTTCAACCCCCAGATGCGCCAGGGATGTGACTCTGCGTCCTTGGAGGCCACAGGGGATGATGCCTGAAAAATGGTTCAAATCGCACCGATGGTTCAGGGCGAACCCATGATAAGTGATTCCCCGCCGAATGCGAACCCCCAGAGCCGCTATTTTTTCTCCATCCACCCACACGCCAGGGTTGGCCTGCTCTCGGGTTCCTTGAATGCCGAAGCCGGATAATGTTCCGATCACCGTTTCTTCCAGGCGGCGGACATGATCCAATACGCGCCCGGTATTGGGCCGGAGATCGCGGATGACGTAGGCGACTACCTGTCCCGGTCCATGATAGGTGGTCCGACCACCACGATCAGTCGCGAGGATCTGAATATTGTTTTTTTGGGGGAAATCGGGATCGATCATCTCTTCCGCCTTGCCCGACCGGCCTACCGTATAGACCGGTGGATGTTCCAACAAGATCAGCAGATTGGGGCCGCCGTGGGCAATCAGAGTTTCCACCCGTTGTTGTTGCATGATCAGTGCCTGGGAATAATCGACCCGGCCTGGGCGTAACAGGTCGTAGGGATGGGTTCCCAGATGGATTCCCGGACGGGTGGTTTCAGGAGGCTGGACCATGGAAGAGGTGTTCGGCATGAAAGGATGACCGTGCCAGGGGGTGGCTGGCGACGCGATGAAAACCCAATTCTTTGGCGGTTTGACCCATTCGGTCAAATTCTTCCGGGGAGACATAACGCGCGACAGGCAGGTGGGTTGGGCTGGGACGGAGGTATTGACCGATGGTGAGCAGGGTGACGCCGCTGGAACGCAAATCGCGGAGGGTTTGGACGACTTCATCGGGTTCTTCCCCCAACCCCATCATGATACCCGATTTGATGGCCCGCTGGGTGTGGGAGGATGCCCACGCCAATAATTTCATGACCATGGCATAATCGGAAGCGGGTCGGACCTTGGGGTAGAGCCGGGAGACGGTTTCCACGTTCAGGTTGAAAACATCGGGGAGGGCGGCCAATACCAGGTCAAGATTTTGGGTGCTGCCTTGAAAATCGGGGGTTAGAACTTCGATGGTTGGTGGCGCGGCGGTGGTGCGCAGGGCGGTGATGCAGGCGGCAAATTGGGTGGCACCGCCGTCGGGAAGGTCATCGCGGTTGACCGAGGTGATGACGACATGTTTCAATTTCAGGGCGGTGGCGGCCTTGGCCAAGCGCAGGGGTTCTTGAGGATCGACGGGCTGGGGGCGTCCCGTGGTTACATCGCAAAAACCGCAACGGCGGGTGCAGATGTTCCCCAAAATCATGAAGGCGGCTTCGCCATCGCTCCAGCACTGACCCCGGTTGGGGCAGGAGGCCGATTGGCAGACGGTATGGAGCTTGAGGTCTTTGAGCAGACGTTCCACCTCCAGGCATTCCAGGGATAGTGGGGCTTTGACCTTGAGCCATCGGGGTTTGGGTTGCAGGGGGATGACCGATTCCGATTTGCCGGTTTTTCCCAGGATCATCGTGGCATCTCCACACCGATACTCCCGAAAAATTTTTTCCGAATTTTGGCGTTGAAGGTTTCCCATTTCATTTTGGACAATTCTTCATCCTCGGATCCCGACAAAAATCCCAGGGGAATTTCAAAACCACCCGCAGAGGCTTTGCCGCCACCATAGAATGCCCCGGTGGTGGCCCGTCCCAACCCTTCCTTGATAAATTCGTCGGGATTCAAGGCCGATTTGGTCGTCCGCAAAGAGCCGCTGATGACCTCTTCACCGGTGGCATGGGTGACGATACCGAAGACGATGGCGGTATGGACCGTCTCTTCGGTCAGGAGAAAGTCGGCGGCCTGGGGGATGGAATCCCGGTCGCTGGCCCGGAGATAACCGACCCCTGAGATGCAAAAACCTTCGCGGATTTCCCGATTTTCCAAGGCCATGCGAATGACCTCCATCCCTCTGTGGCTGCGTTGTTGATGCAAAATTTCTACCAGCATGTCATTGTCGAAGAAGGGTTGCAGATGGGCGGCAGCGAGAAAATCCATGGGTTGGGCCTGGATCATAGAATTGGTTTCGCTGAGAATGCCATGGAGGAGTGCGGTGGCAAGATGTTTATGTTTGAGATTGGATGCGGCCAGGTTCATGGCCCCCAGGGCCAGATAACTGGTCATGATGGAGGCGCAGGCACCCACCGGGCGGATATCGACAAACAGCGGTTGCAGACGATCTTGTTGCGCATGATGGTCGATGATCGCCAGGACGGGAACCCCGTTTTTTTCCAGGCGATCGACCAGATTGGTCGTTGTCCCCTGGTTATCGACAAAGACCGACCCCTGGTAACGGTTTTTATCCAAAGGTTGATCCGAGGGAATAGCGGTGAGACCGATTTTGAGAAGATTGACCAGGGCGAGATTTTCTTGATGACTGATGCGGCCACCATAGACTAGGTCGGTCTCGATTCCCAGGGTGGCGACGATTTGCCGGTAGGCCCAGGCGCAGGAGATGGCATCGGGATCGGGAAAATCCTGCATGACCACGGCATGTCGTTCCCCCTTGCGACCATCAAGCATCTGGAGAAATTGTTTGAGTTTATTTTGATCATCTTCACCGTTAAAATCCATGGAGCCACCTCGCTGGCAAATGGAAGGGGTACAATACCCGCGATTATTCTATCCCCTAAAAACATCCTCCAACGACTGGGCATTCAGAAGCCGATCAGTCCAGGTTTCGATTTCTTCCAGGGAGGCACTTTTTAATTTTTCTTCGAGATGGGCGGGAAGATTCGCCCCAAATTTCCCCTGAAGAAGACGTCGGAAAATATGGACCTCACCTTCCTTTCTCCCGTCTTTCCGTCCTTCCTTCCGTCCTTTTTGAAGAACCATCTGCGCCCATTTCGGATTTGTGTTTTCGATAACGCTTTGCGCAAATTGTGACATCATGTTTTCTTCCTCCTTAGGGTATACCCGCCGAATAATCTCCCGTACATCTTTTTCATCGTAACGCCGGTAGGTTTCCACCACATACCGCATAATGAGCATGAAGTCATCGACGGGAACTTCTGTCAGAAGTTCAACGAAAAAATCTTTGATTTCAAGTTGCTTTCCGTCCCTTGTTGCATATTTGGCAGCCAACAGCCAAGCGCGCAACCGAGGCGATCTGGACAGCACCCGATCTTCAATTTTGCCAAGATCCATGACAGCAAAGCGAAGGTTTAGAAGCCATGGCCTCCAACCTTTTTCCGCATCGACCAACGCCAAAAATTCATCAGGAATATGCCACTCTGATGCGCCATGATAAAAGACAAAAGGGACGATCGGTGGCAGCATCTCCCAATTGGGATTTTCACGTTCCCACTGTTTCCACCACGCAACCGTGTATTTGACAACTTGCCAGCCTGTCCGACGGTCTGGAAAGCTTTTATGCTCGATCAGAACGTACAAAAGGGCTGGCCGACCTGTGATTGTCTTTGCCTGAAAAAGCCGATCTGTCAGGTGGATACGCAGTTCCTCATCGACAAAAGATCCATCCACCAAAATCGGGGGTTCCGGTGACAACAACTCGGCTATCTCTTTTGGTAGCCGCTCGCGCAGCAGAACCCCAGCTTTGACCGGGTCAGAAAGCAGAATCTTTACAAATCGATCATGTGGTTGGGTAATATCCGTCATCATCAGGACACTTTATCTGTGTATTGGTTGACAATCCAGGGTCAAGTGAAAGGGATCACCAATTTTCCGAAAGCGTGATTTCATTGAGACGCCGCATTTCCCAAGAGTAAGATTGTAGATGCTGTCAAATGCAAGACATAGGATGCCATATAATCTGGTATTTCTCTTATTTCCGTTCCTTGGCCGTGGCCTGATAATTTGTTCCTTGCGGTAGGAACACCCGATCCTAGTAACGTTTGCATGGTGTTTAATTGGTTTTCCATAAAAGTCGGAATAAGCCCCTTTGAAAGGACAATTTGGATAAGTTTTTTGGCTGTGTCATGTTCACCGCAGTCCCATCCTTTCTCAAGACAGATTGTCTTTAAAAGGCTTTCAAAGGATTTTAGACAGTCATTAATTGATTCTTCGTATCTTTTATGACGGTAATGTTCATGGGCAGCGAGAAATTCTTGATTAACTGAGTCATATTTTTTGTCTGCGAGCAAGCCAAGTGCTGGTTTGACAGCATTCGCGTGAATGTATTGGGAATCGATTCTGACTATTTGACCAGATTCGTATTGATAACCTACCCCAGCTTCTTTGAATCTGTCGTTTAGTTCCGCGATAGAGTCGGCAGTCTTCCGTCCGACAGGTTTATAATAACCAAGGGATATTTCTATAACGTCAAGAACTCTCTCATAGTTTTCCTCGGCGATGACAAAATTTACTAACTCCCCAAATGCCTGTTCGTAGTTAAAATATTTTTTACCAGTAAGACTCAACACTCCATATTCTCTACATAACGCATCATGTATTTGTTTAACGATGAGATAACTTATGGTCGGGTCATTATGACCTTCAGAAACATTATTGCTAACATTTTCAATATTTTCTTCAATTATTAGTAGACTCTGTACTCTAAGTGGCTTTGGAATTTCATCATATTGATAAATATCTGGAAGTTCTCCGCGTTTTCTTTTGTTTCTTTCTTCTCTTTTTGAGTAAATATCATGCATCATTGATAAAATAACCTTTTATTGGAAATAATCCCACACTATAAATCAAATATTATACTAATGATACCGCTTCTTTTAAAACGCGGTCACGGATAAACCAGTGGATTGCCGATTCGGAAACGACATCGACGGATTGCCCCAGTAATTCTTCAAGATCCTGTTTTCTTGATGACTAATGCGGCCACCATAGATCAGGTCGGTCTCAATTTCCAGGGTGGCGACGATCTGCCGGCAGGCCCAGGCCCAGGCGCAGGAGATGGCATTGGGATCGGGAAAATCTTGCATGACCACGGCGTGTCGTTTCCCCTTGCGACTTTTAAGCATCTGGAGAAATTGTTTGAGTTTATTTTGATCATCTGCACCGTCGAAATCCATGGAGCCACCTCGCTGGCAAATGGAAGGGGTACACTACCCGCGATTACTTTATCCCCTAAAAACATCCTCCAACGACTGGGCGTTCAGAAGCCGATCAGTCCAGGTTTCGATTTCTTCCAGGGAGGCACTTTTTAATTTTTCTTCAAGATGGGCGGGAAGATCCGCGCCAAATTTTCCCTGAAGAAACCGTCGGAAAATATGAACCTCACCTTTCCGAAAAACCATCTGCGCCCACTTCGGATTTGTGTTTTCAATAACGCTTTGCGCAACGCTTTGTGCAAATTGTGACATCATGTTCTCTTCCTCCTGGGGGCGCACGCGCCGAATAATCTCCCGGACATCTTTTTCATCGTAACGCCGGTAGGCTTCTACCACATATCGCATAATGAGCATGAAGTCATCGACGGAAACTTCTGTCAGAAGTTCAACGAAAAAATCCTTGATTTCAAGCTGCTTTCCGTCCCTTGTTGCATATTTGGCAGCCAATAGCCAAGCGCGCAACCGAGGCGATCTGGACAGCACCCGATCTTCAATTTTGCCAAGATCCATGACAGCAAAGCGAAGGTTTAGAAGCCATG
>PEAO01000133.1 GCA_002753615.1 Magnetococcales bacterium DCbin2 | reverse complement strand
AAAACCCTGGGGGCAATCCCCCAGACCCCTTTTTTCTTTTAATAATTTTATTGAATGTCATTACCACTCGTTTTTTTTCGTTGTTTTTGAATGCCGTCAAACACAGCATTAAAATCGCGGAACAAGGATTTATAATTTTGGGGATCCCGATAGGTTTTTTTGACAAACCGATCAGGCAACGCATCCAGTTCAACCACCTCATCCCACCCCTTGGCCAACGCATACGCATAGTAGGGATACTCGGTTGGCACCCCGTGGGCAAGGATGATTGTCACCGGACGATTCAGTTTCATGGCAGTAAAAATGCGATGCATACCATCGTTGATCAAAGGGAGGGTCCGTCCGTCCGGTTCGCGGGACATCTCCACGATAGGAGGCATAAACGGGATCGGTCCCTCTTCACCGGCTTTCCAAAACAGCATCCCCCCTTCCATATTAAAAGCATCGATCCCCTGTTTCCGAAAAGCTTCATGAAGTTCGAGGACAGCGTGATGGTCTTCCTTGAGAACATAACGTTGTGCAGGAAAAAGGGTTTTCGGATCAACTTGTCGCACCAGTTCCAGGCGGGCCCTTTCATAGATCAACGGTTGGCCATAACCCCGCAGGCGGGTGGTGGCAAAACGGTCGAGCATCTCTTGTGCGCCAATGGGTTGGGTTCGGGTGATTTTCATCATGATTGCGCCATTATGCCGAGGGTGAAAACAAGGCAACCACCTGGTCGGGATGGAGATGTTCCATGCTGGCCAAAGTCTGGTGGGGCCGGGTTTTTTGATGATTTAATACATCCACAAGATCAAACCGTTCCTTGTCGGGCCGGGTCAGAATCCAAATGGTTTTCATCCCCAGTTTCAAGGCGGGTGCCATATCCGCATCGTAGGTGTCGCCGATCATGACCGTCTCTTGGGGGTTCAATCCGGTATGTCGCAAGGCGGTCAAAAAAATTTCAGGGTTGGGTTTGGCCACCCCCTGTTGATAGGAGGCAAACAGGGGGCATTCCTTAAATTCTCTGGGAAAACACCGCGCAAACCCCGCCAAAAACGGTGCCCAGATGTTGCTGATGAAGCCAAACGGAATCCCCTCCTCTCGGAGTCGCTGCAAACCAGCCACCGCCCCGGGGAGTGGATAGGCTTCGTGGACTTGTTTGTCCCATAATTCTGCGATAAAGGGGAGGATATTCCCTTTTTTAAGACCATAATCCCGCGCAATATGATCCGCCAACGCTTCCGGTTCCTCAAGGGGGGTGTCAAACAGCAGATGATTGAGGGGATCCTTGGCGTCTAGGGGCAAACCCAAGTGCTTCATCAATCGCCCCGCCGGTCCCTGGGAGGGACCGCCCAGGAGGGTGAAACCGATGTCCAAAAAGACAAACATGGTGTCCTCTCAAGCCTTGATGCGGTTGCTTTTTTTAAGCCGGGCTTCGGCTCGAGCTAATTCCCGTCCCAAATACAGGGCGTGCGCCACGTCGGAGACGGCCAAGTCGGCCACCAACATCCGTTCCAACGCCTGGGCGGTGTCGCCGGTATAACGGTGCAGGTGCTGCCCTTCAAAACGATGATCCACAAGGATCACCCCCGCCACCTCATCTACCGAGATAAGAAATTCACCGTGGGGATCGGGGTTAAACCGTTCGTCGCCCTCCCATTCCTGGTTGCGAAATTGACAAATGGCCTTGGCCCGTTCCAAACCATCCCCTTGGGGGTCGATGCTGATGGAATGACTGAACACGGTGATCGCTCCAGGGTCATGTGCGATCCCTCGGCAGACATACCGCTGAATGGCCATGAGTCCGTAGACATTTTCGGGCCAGGCGCGCAGGGCGTTATGGGTCCGAAAAACGGCAGTCAACGTCAGATTGCCTTCAAATTTGCGAAAGAACAAGGAAACCAAGCAGGGATGACCTTTGTTGATCGCCAAAAAATCACGGCGGGTATCCCACAGAGCGATGTAAACGTGGCGGGATTCGGCATTATCACGAAGCATGGCGATGGCGCGATTCAAGGTGTCGCGGTTGCTGGAAGGATCACCAAAATAATTGCGCAATCGATTGCCGTAGCCATACTCTTGGTCGGCGGGATGATCTGGGGATAACATGCTCTTTTGGTAGGCTAAAAATTCCTCCAAGGAAAAACCGTGTTCTTTTAAAACATCAGCCGTCTCTTCAAGGGGATTTTGGATAATGATTTTGACCGTTTGCAGTTCGATGCGTTCTTTGCTTCCCCCAAGGTGTACCCGATGGCCAAAGCGAGTCAGGCGAAAAATCAGTTCCTTCCAAGCCTCCATGGGGGTATGGGCCAGGATGGTATGACTGCGAGGTTCCGAAGGGTAGCGGGTCAGGACCAATGAGGACAGGGGGATGGTTTGGCGTTCCCGGTCAACGGATTCTTGGGGGGGAAGGTGGGCAAAGAATTGACCTATTTTTTCCAGGGCATCCGATGCCCCAGGGGTGCCAAGATCAACAACGGTCAAGTGATCATGAAACATTTCGGGTTGAATCGCACCATCGATTTTTTGCAGCGTGCCGATGATTTGTTGCACGGAGGCACCCAGGCAGGTCGTCCATTCCAACCCTCTGTGGAAAAAACCAAGCACGCTGTCCCTGGAACGGCCCAGATCAACCCCACACAGGACCAGATAGCGCAATTGAGGATTATACAACAAATTACGCAACAGTTCAGGCAACCCATCGCCATACAATGTCCCAAACACCGCGATGCGGGAGGTTTCGGGATTCAGGTCAACGGGAACCTCTGCAAACCGTTTCTTCACCACCTTCCAAGGTGACCACAGCGAAACAACCCCCACATCACCCCAACGATTGATTACATCGAGTTTTTCTTTATAGTAGAGGGGGATAAATTCCATCAGTCTGTTCGATCTCTTTATGGGTGACAAGTCTGGAGCAGTATAAACGAATTTGTTTTTCATTTCACGGCAATGCTGTAAAACAAGCAGGGCAATCGCATTTGAAATTGGCGCATCCAAATGCTTCGGAAAGAATCAATTATTAAAAGAAAAAAGGGGTCTGGGGGATTGCCCCCAGGGTTTTTATTTTAAATCAAAAGCTTCAATTTTTTCTTTTGACTTTGTTTTTGACTTTAAGTTCAGAAGCCTAAAGCTGGAAACCTTTTTATTTAAACTCAAAAACAAAGTCAAAAGCGGAACATGGAAACCTTTTTGTTTAAAGTCAAAAACAAAACCCTGGGGGCAATCCCCCAGACCCCTTTTTTCTTTCAATAATATTCTATGGGTATCAACACGCCCCGGTGTCTCAGAAATTTCAAATGCGATTGCCCTGGTAAAACAGGCGGGAATATGGCGCGATTGTTGCTGTAACATCGATCATTCAAACGTGTTCAAAAACATTGGCTAACGCATGTTGATTAACTATTCACTCACTTTATTTCTCATCCTTGGACTGATCAGCGTCCTAGGCGGTGTCCTTTTTGCTTGGCGCAAGGCCAATCAAAGACCCGTCGAGGCCCAGGATTGGAAGAGAAGTCGTGCCGAAACGCTGTGGAAAGATGCTGTGGATCTTCAATCCAAAGGAAATTTTTCCAAGGCGTTGGAAAAATGGAAACAGTCGGCGGGGATGGAATCCGACAGTTCCCACCCCAGGCCCGGGTTTTTGGGACAGGTCCACAACGAGCTAGGATATTGTTATTATCGTTCCAACATGTTCCAGGAATCGGAAGAAAATTTTAAAAAATCGCTGGCGTTTTTCCACAAAACCAGTCGCCGGGCAACCTTCGATACCGCCTTTACCCTCAACAACTATGCCCTCCTGTGCATGGAGACTGGGCGACGGGATATGGCCTTGTCGATGCTTAAAAAATCCATGCGTATTTTCACTTCCGGTTTGGGCGAGCAGGCACCGCAAATGGTCCATGTTCTCAACAACCTGGCGCGGTCTCACATGCAGATTGGGGCCTATTCCGAGGCCTTGGCGGTCCTTGAAAAAGCCCGAGACATTGCGACGCATTCGTTATTGTCTCACTATCCCGAAGTCATGCTTGTTAAGGAGTTGTTGGCGGAAACCTACCAACATCTTGGCAATCTTGATGATGCGGAACGGTTGTTTTTGGAAGTCGTCGCCTCCAAGGAGACCCTCCATGGACCCCAGAATCCCGGAATCCTTCCCGCGCTGAACGCCTTGGGACGGTTTTACCTGAAACAAGGGTTTTTGGAAAAATCCTTGGCACTTTATGAGCGTATCCTTTCCATCATTCGCGGCCATTATGGGGAGGAACATCATTTTGTTGGGGAATTTCTCAACCAATATGCCTGCCTGAACATTCAAAACCGAACCTTTGAAGAGGCGGGACGCCTGTTGGAGAAAAGTCATGCCATCCTGACCAAGACGAATAAACACACCCACCCATCCATGTTAATCAACATTTATTTAAGGCTTTGGTTAGCCCACCATGGCAACGATGCGCATCAAGCGTTGACCTTGTTAAAACGGTCCATGATTTTGCTGCAAATACCTGATCTTACGGTCATGAGTGGGATGATTTTTCATCTGGCGACCTTGGTCACTTACCGCCAAGCCCCTTTGAGTGCCGCCTATTTAGGAAAAAAGGGGGTACACCGATTGCTGACGAAAAAGGATTCAGCCGGTCACGCCAGTATTGTCCCCAGTTGGCTGATTACCCCGTCGGAGCAACCCGTTTGGAAAGATCTGGGATCTGTTCTACGGCAACAGCACCGTATTTTTGAGGCCCAGGCCCTGGGAGTTTTATTTCCGCTGGATCGTCCGGTCATCTCTTCCTTGCATGAAAAAGTGATGGCCTATCTCAAGACAGGGTGGCAACCCACGGAGCAGGAGCGTTCCTGGGATGAGGCTTTGGAAGCGTGGCAACGCCAAGTCGCCACCCTGTTTTTCCCAGCGGCAGACCCGTCACCCAAACCAAGTGAAATCATCAATAATGCCGACATGATGACGCCAATTCTGGAAGAACTGGACCAGATTTTTGCCACGTTGAACATCTGAAAACACAACTTTAGAAAGGGGACACGGATATTACTGGACAGCGTATTCCACCGACCTTGGATTTTCTACGCATCTGCTGGCGTCAAGAATTTCCATTCCGACCAAATTTCCCTTTCGATCGTAATCCATGATCACGCCGGGTTTATCTTCGTCACTCTCTTCAACGGGCATGTTGGAAAACACGATACGCAACACATCCACTTCTGGGTCGTAGGTTACTTTCATGGTGTTTTGTGAAATCCGAAAGCGCAATGAAGACTCCTCCAGTTACAGTTCCAACTTTGTAAGACTTGTACCATGCGCAGATTTTAAACGTTGGGCGCAGGGGAGGAGACGGTATGAAGTTCGGAGGCAACCAAAGTCCAAATCGACTGGTCTCCCCCAGTTTCCATGCTACCCTGTCTTTGGTGAACATGGAGAAGCGCAAGATTGGTCACCCGACCCCAAAGTTGATTATTATCATCACCCGTCACCGACAACCGCAACCGATACGGCCCCGGCATCAAGGGGACCTGGGCCACTTTCAGGTCGATTGTGTGTGTTCCGGGGATCATGGAGGGGCGGTGTTCAAAACCCGACGGCATGCTGAACAATGCCGCTGTCACATAGCCGTGGATGGGTTCCGCCATGAAGGAAAAATGCGGGTGTCGGAGAAACTGGCGCACTTCAAGAATCAATCGCACCGTCATGGCGTCGCCATTGCGGATGATGCCGCCGACTTCCCCCTCGGCATTCAGAAGTTGGCTTTCCTGAATCCAAATATATTCCTGGGAACCAGGATGGTGGATGATCCCTTTTTCATGGGCACCGATATGGGTCGCCGCATAATGGGCGATGACATCCATGGTGGCCCCGACATATTCCATGGTCCCCTTTTTCAGATACATGGCCCGGGTACACAACCGATCTACCTGGGAAAGATTGTGGGAGACAAAGACGACGGCTACCCCGGAATTGGCCAGTTTATGCATACGGTCCAGGGCTTTGTTACGAAAAACCATGTCGCCGACCGACAACACCTCGTCCACCAACAAGACATCGGGAGACATATGGATGGCCACGGCGAATCCGAGGCGTGCGCGCATACCCGAGCTGTAATTACGCACCGGGGTATTGATAAAATCGCCAATGTCGGCAAAGGCAATGATCTCTTCCATCCGGCTGTTGATTTCCTGCCGGGACAATCCCAGAATAGCGGCGTTGATATGGATGTTTTCCAAACCGCTTAAAATGGGGCTAAAACCGGCACCCAACTGGATCAACGCCCCCACGCGGCCACGCACGGTAATCTTGCCGCGATCTGGTTTGATCAGGCCGTTGATCAAACGCAATAATGTCGTTTTTCCAGAACCGTTTGGTCCGATCAAACCGACGATTTCGCCTCTTTTGATGCTGAGACTGACATCATGGACGGCCCAAAATTCATCCCGACGCAACTCTGAGGGTTGTTTTCTGCCAGAAAGTTCCCGTCCAACGTCCGTCAAGCCGTACCAAAGCGACCTTTTCAGGTCGAGGCAAAATTTCTTGTAGACGTTTTCCACATGAATCAGAACATCTCCAGACATGCCAACCTCTGTAAACGTGACACACACACCCGGCTCTTGCCGCATCAGGCCACTTCCAGCATTCGCCGCGCCGCCTCGGAAAGATACCCTGACCGACTCATACCCAAGCTTTTGGCGGCATGATCCACACGCGCCACCAACGTTTCCGCCATGGAAAGGTTGACACGAACCCACCGATCCGGGATTTCGACCTTAACCAGGAATCGCCCAACCTCTTCGGACCCTTCGGGATCGGGCGCAATCTCATTCAGTTTGTCCAGGGGCGTTGGAATCGGCAGGGGATCATGATCTCGGACCATCAAGGCAACGTGACCAGACAAGGCTTCATCAGCCTGAATGGCGGCATCCTGAATCGTTTTGCCAAAACTGACGCAACCGGGAATATCTGGGAACCCGACCCAAATTCCTTCTGATCCACGATACATGATGGCCCCATAGTGTCTGACTTCCATTGATGCCTCCTATCGGATTGTCATCCCGGTCTGTTTTTCGATCAGCTTGATGATAACCACGGGAATATCTTTGACAGGATGTGGAACGGTAACTTTGCCGAGCAAAGTGGGATACTTGAAATGATAGTGGTCACCGCGAATGGAATCCAACTGCCATCCCCCTTTTTTCAGAACTTTAATCACCTCCCGGCTGCTCATGCTCTTGCCCATAAACACCACCCCTTGGCCCCCACATTTTGTGTATAGAATACGCAAAACATCAAGTCATGTCTAGCGTTTTGCCATTGGCCTTGCTTGACGCTATCCTTTTTCTTCATTGTGGTGGTATCATCGGGGCTGGTGCTACGTGACCTGAACCAGCCGGATGCCCCACCATGCGATTTATTGACCCCCGTATCGACTTTGCCTTCAAAAAGATCTTTGGTAGCGAAGATGCCAAGGATGTGTTGATCTCCTTCCTGGAGAGCCTGTTGGGACTGGAAGGGGACCGGCGTATTGCCGCATTGACCATCCTGGATCCTTTTCTGGCCCCCCGCATCAAGGATCTCAAATCCACCGTCCTGGATGTGCAGTGCAAAGATCATCGCGGCATCTCCTATGTCG
>PEAO01000132.1:4800-7725 GCA_002753615.1 Magnetococcales bacterium DCbin2 | reverse complement strand
AAAGCAAAAGCAAAATCAAAACCCTGGGGGCAATCCCCCAGACCCTTTTTTTCTTTTAATAATTTATCTTTTCCGAGGCATTTGGACGTGCCAATTTCAAATGCGATTGCCCTGGAGTCCCCCCAAAAAAACTTACATTTGATCATTGTCAAATTTCCAGTCTCCAAAATGAGTGTTTTACGATTGCCTTATCCTTCCTTGATGTGTAGAAAAATAGGGTGAATTGGGTATACGGCAAAGGATAGATAAACTCAAAAGGAGATGTCACAATGAAAAAGCTAACGGCTATCGCTGCATTGGGGTTGGCCCTCATCCTGCCTCAATCCCTCCTGCATGCCGGTCCCCTGGGTGATTCCATCAAGGTGGGTATGAGTGAAGCGCGTGAAGGTTTGCTGGGCTTGCTGGATGCACCGGATGCTGCCGCCCAGTCTGCCAAATTAACAGCCGTCCAAGCTGGAACCGCCAAGGTGGACGCTGCCCTCGCTGGAGCCGATGCGACAAAGGTTGCCGAGTTCACGGCCCTATGGACCGAATTCAAAAATACTCGTGATACCGAGATCATTCCCGCCATACAAGCCGGTGATAAAAACAAAGCCAAAACCTTGGCCGAAGGAGTTCAGGCTGAGCGTATCGCCAAGATGAAAACCATTCTGGGAGGATTATAATTCCACATCGTGTGCCGTGTCTGGATAACCTACCAGACACGGCATTGTCCAATATTATCGCAATATGAGATGATCCGCTGTCAACACTGGGAAGCTTTCAAGGTTTTGCTCCCGGATCCCTGCGATGTTTTTTTTCAACCATGCATCTTGAAATGGTTTCCATGGTTCGGGTATGATGCGGCTCCATGAGTCCCCAAAAAAAAGGGCGCAAATCACCTCTCTTTCGCCCATCCAACCTTTCCGATCTTCGGCAACAACCGTTTGTTCTCTACGCTGAGGGCCGATTCCAGGAAGCCCTTGCCCTGATCAACACGCTCCGTGACGCGCTCACTGCGGATGCTCCGGTGACCAACTTGGCCGCCGTGTGCCATATGCAACTTGGCAACCTGGAAGACGCCATGCGGTATTGGCAGCGGGCGTTGGTCATCAAGCCTGATTATTGCGATGTTCACAACAATCTGGGCAATCTTTATTGTCAGCTTGAGCGTTTTGCAGAGGCCGAGGCTTCTTATCGCCAAGCACTGCGATTCAAGCCCGACTATGGGATGGTCCATAACAATCTGGGCAAACTCCTGTATCGGACATCGCGGTTTGACGAAGCAGAGGTCTCGTTACGCCAGGCACTGCGTATCAACCCCAACGATGCCGATGCCTACAACACTTTGGGTGCCCTGTTCAAGGAGATGCGCCGTTTTGAGGAAGCTGAGAGGGCATATCGCCATCTTTTGCAGCTCAAACCGAGCGATGCCGATGCCCGTTATAATCTGGCACTTCTCTTTGACGAGTTCAAATTTTTTGAAAAAGCCCAAACGCACTATAGGGAAGCCCTCCAAATTGATCCCAACCATTGCAATGCCCTCAACAATCTTGGGGTTTTGTTGGAAGAGGGGCAACGGTTTGATGAAGCGGAAGCGGCTTATCGCCAAGTTATGCAAACGCATCCAACCTTTGTGGATGCCATCAACAATCTTGGCAATCTGCTGGTCAAACGGAGACGTTTTGCGGAGGCAGAATCTTGCTATCGCCAGGGACTTATTCTCAAGTGTCCCAAGGCTTCTTATCATTTGGGCAATTTGTGCAAGGAGCTTCGACGCTTTGAAGAAGCGGAGGCTTTTTTCCAACAAGCCTTGGCCATCCAGGCCGATTTCATCGATGCCCGATGGAATTTGGGTTTACTTTATTTATCTTTGGGGCGGTTTCTGGAGGGGTGGCCTTTGTATGAATGCCGCCAATCTCCGCGCTTTAGCCAACGCAACACCCTCCCTGTTGCGACGACGATTCCCATGTGGCGGGGGGAGAGTCTTGAGGGAAAATCGGTGATGCTGATCCCGGAACAGGGGATTGGCGATCAGATTCAGTTTTGCCGTTATGTCCCTTTGTTAAAATCCATGGGGGTTGTACATCTTACCGTGGTTTGTGATGTTTCCCTCACGGCGTTATTGGCATCGCTTTCCGGGGGTGACGCCGTTTTGGAAAAGTGGAGCGATACGGATCATCACCATGATTTTTGGATCTATTATCTTTCTATTCCGGGCCGGTTGCAGACGCAATTGCATTCCATTCCTGATAGGATCCCTTATCTTTCGGTCTCGGAGGAGCGGTACGCCAGATGGGGGAAATATTTTAGGCGGGATGGATTATTGCGCGTGGGGTTGGTTTGGAAGGGGAACGCCAATCATCGTAACGATGCCCAACGCTCGCTACCCCATTTGCGTGTGTTGGCCCCACTTTGGTCGGTTCCTGGGGTTATCTTTGTCAGTTTGCAAAAGGGGGAGGCGGAGGGGTGCAATCCGCCACCGGAGCAACCTTTTTATCCGTTGGGTGAGACGGTGATGGATTTTGCCGATACGGCGGCCATTGTGGCCCATTTGGATTTAGTCATCAGCATTGATTCAGCGGTAGCGCATTTGGCGGGGGCGTTGGGGAAGCGGTGCTGGGTGCTGTTACCGGCGTGGAACACTGATTGGCGTTGGTTGCATGGGCGGACCGATTCACCGTGGTATCCTGGCACCATGCGTCTTTTTCGTCAAACGCATTTTGGGGATTGGTCGGAGGTTGTGCAGCAGATGGTGCGTGCGCTTGAGGCCCAAGACCGCCATCAATAAAAAATAAAAAATAAAAAATAAAAAAATTATTAAAAGAAAAAAGGGGTCTGGGGGATTGCCCCCAGGGTTTTGACTTTGTTTTTGTTTTTGATTTTGCTTTTCACGCGCCCCTTCTCCCGAAGCATTTTTCCCGTGCCTTTTCTTTTAAAGGGAAA
>PEAO01000132.1:0-4750 GCA_002753615.1 Magnetococcales bacterium DCbin2 | reverse complement strand
GCCTTAGCGTGGTATTTTTCGCGCCTTCTGCGAAAAATATCACGCATAATGCCATGTTTTAGAACCTTAAACATTGCATTATGTTCACCTTTTTTCGCAAAAACCGCGAAAAAAGGTAAACGAAGGCGCGCGCCCTGCGCATTTTTTTTCGCAAAAACCAAAAGCGCGAAAAAAAATGCTTCGGGATAAGGGGCGCGTGAAAAGCAAAAACAAAGTCAAAAGAAAAATCAAAACCCTGGGGGCAATCCCCCAGACCCTTTTTTTCTTTTAATCATTCAATCATTTATGAGATAAAAAAGGGAGTTTCCACTTGGACGTGGAAGTTTTTTTGGTGGGCACCTCATCATCAGGAACCTCCGGCGTTTTTGGAAGACCCGAGTCAGCCCCCCCCTGATCCCGCCGCTCCCCCTCCCCCTGGGAATAATCCCGAAAAGTCGCCTTGTTGAGAGACAACGATTTCGTCAAGACATCACGCCCCGCCTGCGGTGGTGCCAAAATAATTTGGTTCTTCCCCTGCGCCTTACACTGAATCAACGCCTTATACGCCGCCTTGCTCAAAAAAACCGACCGCTCATACTCTGGATAAACAGCAATGCCACAACTAAACGTGGGAGGCGGTCCCTCCAACTCCGTTTCACTCCAATTCTCAAGAAACGCCGCCTTGACCGTCTCCATCAACTTAACAGCAGTCCGACCATCCGCCTCGTAAAGCAATAACCCAAACCGGTCATCGCCAAACCGCCCAACAATGTCAATCCCCCGCAACTGCTCCTGAAAGATGTCCGAAAGCGACTTCAAAGCACGACTCGCTACCTCATCCCCATGACGCGCCACCAAATCCTTGTAATTGTCCACATCAACAATGGCAAAGGCCATAATATGCCGCAACCGTCGCGCCCGCTTGACCTCCCCATCCAAAAAAGCGGCCAGATCAATGTAACTGGTAAAACCAGTCACCTCGCAACACGGATCACTCTGATGCAAAAACCCCCGCATCAACGTATGATCCTGCTCAAAAATTCTCTGCGCCATGTGCTTGATGGTCTTGAACGCCAAAGAAGGATCCTGATGGATCTGTGCAATAAAGCTTTTCTCGTCCAACTTCAAGACACGCGAATCAATCAACGCCCTGGCGGTGGCAAACCGAGTCTTACAGGAAAACATGGAGGTCTCGCCAATGAAATCCCCCTTTTTCCGAACAGAAAGGCGCGTCGTCCCATACTCGGAAATCATGACGACCTCCACCCGCCCCTTCTGAACGACATACATACAGTCGGCTGGATCGCCCTTGTTGAATATGATCTCCCCCTTTTTATAGAGGGTTCCAAGCTCGCCCATGAATACTCTCAACCAACCCTAAAGGGCATTGGCATCCCGTTCACCCGTTCGGATACGGACCACCGATTCTACCGTCGTGACAAAAATTTTCCCATCGCCAATACGACCCGTCCGCGCCGCATTCTCAATCGCCTGGATCGACCGATCAACCATATCATCGGCCACAACCACTTCGACTTTCAACTTGGGAAGGAAATCAACGACATACTCCGCACCACGATACAGTTCCGTATGCCCCTTCTGCCGACCAAACCCCCGAACCTCCGAAACCGTGATCCCCTGGACGCCCACTTCCGCCAGGGCCTCCTTGACATCATCCAACTTAAACGGCTTGATGACAGCTTCTATTTTTTTCATGACTTTAAGCTCCTGCCTTACGGATGTTCAACAGAAACGGCCTTTGCTAAACATACCATTGATCGATGGTTCATGGAAATGGTTCATTGCGCCGGGACGGTCTGATCTTTGAATAACTTGTAGTTCACCGCCTCCACCATGGCATCGTAGGATGCGGCGATGATGTGGTCCGAAACCCCCACCGTACTCCATTGCCGCGTCTCATCCTGCCACTCCACCAACACCCGCACCTGCGCCTTGGTGCCACCGCCACGAAGAATACGCACCTTGTAATCGACTAACTTGATATTTTTTACGCCGGGATAAGCCCCTTCCAACGCCTTGAGCAATGCCGTGTGCAGGGCATCCACCGGCCCCGCCCCCTCCCCCACCAAATGCAATTGCCCCTGTCCTACCTTGACCTTGACCGTCGCCTCGGCCCCCATGTCTTTGTCATCACCGCCGCGAGACCGCCGCTCATCGATGACCCGAAACCCCTCGGTTTCAAAATAAACCGGCACCTCACCCATGGCCCGCCGCGCCCGGAGTTCAAAACTGGCCTCGGCCCCGTCAAATTGATAGCCATGGTTTTCCAGGTCTTTGATCTCCCCCAACAACCCCTGCAACCTTGGATCGGAGGGATCCACCCCCAGAATGCCATAATCGGCCAGCTTGGCCACCAGATTGCTGCGCCCCGCCTGCTCGGAAACCAAAATGCGCCGCTGATTGCCCACCTGCTCCGGGACAATATGCTCGTAGGTCCGCCCATCCTTCAAAACCGCCGAAACATGAACCCCCCCCTTGTGGGCAAAAGCGGACATCCCCACATACGGCTGATCCTTGCGCGGTGAGCGGTTCACCAGTTCGTCTACCAACCGACTCAACGATTGCAAAGAACGCAACCGTTCCTGGGAAATACCCGTACTGCGCCCCATCTTGAGCATCAGATTGGGGATGATCGTGGTCAGGTTGGCATTGCCACACCGTTCCCCAATACCATTGATGGTCCCCTGGACCTGCACCGCCCCCAGACTCACCGCCATCAAACTGTTGGCAACCGCCAAACCACAATCATCATGACAATGGATCGCCAACGGCGTTCCCGGAAAACGCACTGCGGTTTTGCCAAAGATGTCACCCAACTCGGACACCATGGTGCCACCGTTGGTATCGCACAATGTTAAAAAATCGGCCCCTCCATCCCGCGCAGCCCCCAATACCTTCAAGGCATATTCAGGATTGCCCTTGAACCCATCAAAAAAATGCTCGGCATCGAAAATAACGACATCGACACGGCTTTTCAAATAGCGGATCGAATCCTCAATCAACGCAAGATTCTCCGCACCATCGATGGCCAAGGCCTCGGTGACATGAAAATCCCACGCTTTGCCAAACACCGTGATAATCCGGGTCTCGGCCCGCAAAAGCCCCTGTAAGACGAGATCCTCTTCGGCCCGGCCCCCAGAACGGCGGGTCGAACCAAAGGCAACCAGACCACGGTGCAACTTCAGTTGCTTGGCCCGTTGAAAAAACTCGCTATCCTTGGGATTGGCACCCGGCCAGCCCCCTTCGATAAAATCGACCCCCAGATCATCCAACCGCTGGGCAATGCGGATCTTGTCCTCCACGGAGAAAAGAATCCCCTCGCCCTGGGAGCCGTCACGCAATGTGGTGTCGTAGATCAGGATGGGATGGGAAGGGTCACCCACCGATGGTATCTCCACGCTCCTTGTCCAGATCGAAGACAGAATGCAGGGTACGCACCGCCAATTCGGTATATTTTTCGTTGATGACCACCGATATTTTAATTTCCGATGTTGAAATCATCTGGATATTGATCCGTTCGTCGGCCAACGCCTGAAACATTTTTTGGGCAACCCCGGAGTGGGAACGCATCCCGACACCGATGGCGGAAACCTTGGCGATATGGGGATCGCCCACCACCCCTTTGGCACCCAAAGAGGGCATTGCATCGGTGAGCATATCCAAAGTCTGCTTGAAATCACCTTTGGAGACGGTAAAGGTCATATCGGTTTCATGACCCGCCGACACGTTTTGGATGATCATATCCACGTTGATGTTGGCACCGGACAAAATGCCCAAAATGGCCGCAGCGACACCGGGACTGTCAGGAACGCCAAGGACGGTGATTTTGGCCTCGCTGGTATTGTGCGCAATGGCGGAAACAAGAACCTTTTCCATGATAGGATCCTCGACGGTCAACAGAGTGCCTGTCCCCTCTTCCAAGGAGGACAAGACCCTGACAGGGACGGAATATTTTTTGGCCAGTTCCACAGAACGGGTCTGTAACACCTTGGCCCCCAACGAAGCCATTTCCAACATTTCCTCGTAGCAAATACGCGCTATTTTCCTGGCTTTTGGCTCGATGCGGGGATCGGTGGTGTATACCCCGTCCACATCGGTATAGATATCACAAAAATCGGCCTTGAGTGCCGCCGCCAGGGCGACCGCCGAAGTATCGGAACCGCCACGCCCCAACGTGGTAATATCCCCCGCTGGCGTCACCCCCTGGAACCCGGCGACGACGACGATATACCCATCCGATAAATCTTTGAGGATGCGGGCATTTTCAATTTCTTCAATTCTCGCCTTGGAATGGACGGAATCGGTCAGAAAGCGGACCTGCCATCCCAGATAGGAACGTGCCTTATGCCCCATCGCCTCGATGGCGATGGCCAAAAGGCCGATAGAAATCTGTTCACCCGCCGACACCACCACATCATATTCACGTCGGTTATAATCGGGGGTCAACGCCTCCACCAATCCAACCAAACGATTGGTTTCACCCGCCATGGCGGAAACGGTGACGACCACCTGGTTTCCCGCCTGCTGGGCTTGAATGGCCCGGGCGGCGACATTGCGAATCCGTTCGATGGACCCGACCGACGTTCCACCAAATTTTTGTACGATGAGACTCACCTTGGGATTTCCTAGTCAAAGAGAGGTTATTACCAACACAACCGCAACCGTTCAGACTCCCCCCTTAAAATTATTAAAAGAAAAAAGGGGTCTGGGGGATTGCCCCCAGGGTTTTGATTTTGTTTTTGAATTTAAA
>PEAO01000131.1 GCA_002753615.1 Magnetococcales bacterium DCbin2 | reverse complement strand
ACCATCACCGATTACCTCCTGTTTGATCGTTTTGACCATTGCGTCTCCCTCCACGAATCACGGGAAACCATCACCAACCAACCCTATCTCACCGATATTCTGCATTACTTCGTCGAACTCCCCAAGTTTACGAAAGATTTGGATTCGTGCGACAACATGGTTGATCAATGGCTCTATTTTATCCGGTATGCCGGTTCCCTTGAGGAAATTCCGCCCAAAATGTGCGCCGATCCCATCCGGCACGCTTTTGAGAAGGCCAGAGTGGCCAACATGACCCGGGATGAGTTAGATCTGTACGACAAGGCCGGCATTGCCATTGCCGATGCACGAGGGCGTGTGGAACAGGCACGGAAAGACGGCAAGCTGGAAGAAAGAATGGAAATGCTGCTTGACCTTCTTCAGGACCGTTTTGGGGCGATACCAGACTGGGCGCGTATAAAACTGGCCGAAGCTGACTTAAATACCTTGAAAGGGTGGAGCAAGAAAATTTTTAGTGCAGACAAAATTGAGCATATTTTTCAATAATCCGGGGCCATAGGTCAATGGGTCAGAGTCCCAAACAATCGGAGCATGTAGATCACAGCGGATAGAATGAGTACCACGACCGCTACACCGATGGTCTTTGGAAACAGATGGGCCAACAGGTGTGAAAAACGCTTTCTCGTTTCGTCGGAAAGATTCACAAGACACCCCCTGAAAAATCATATTTTTTAAATCGTCAGTTTCTTATATTTTCTTTTGACCCTGTTGCCCAAATTACACAAAATCTCATAGTTGCTCTTCTCACTCCAACACGCCACATCCTCCGCCAAAATCTCCTCCCCCCCACTCCGCCCAATCACCACCACCCGATCCCCGACCGCAACCTCAGGGATCATGCTGACATCCACCGTCGTCATGTCCATACTCACACGACCCACAATCGGCGCACGCTGCCCCCGAATTAAAAAATAACCCCGATTGGACATCCTGGTACTCAAACCATCCGCATAGCCAATCGCGACCACCGCAATCCGCATTTTACCATCACTGCGAAACGTCTGGGAATACCCCACCGATTCACCCTTCTCAATCTCCTTCACCTGCATGATGCGGCTGGTCAACCGCACCACCGGAACCAACGCCTCATCCCGCTCTTGCAACGGCGTCACCCCAAACAATGCAAGCCCCGGACGGACCATCGCACAACGCCCATCGGGAAAAGCGAGCGTCGCCGCACTGTTGGCAATCGATATTTCATGACAACTCACCAAACGTTTGATCCGCCGCAACTGCCGCGCCATCTCCTTCTCATCGCCCTCATTGGCCGAACTAAAATGACTGAAAACCCCCTTGACCCGAATATGCTTGGCCAACTGAAATTGTTTCAAAATCTTCTTGCGCCGACTGTTGATCCCAATCCGATTCATCCCCGTATCAATCTTGAGATAAACGTCAAAATGCCCCTTCCGCTTTAACAAAAACGGAATAATCGTCGGTTCAAAAACAACAGGGGTCAATCTGTTTTTTTCGATCGCCTTCAGGGCTGGCCGACACAACCCAGACAAAACAATGATCTCGATCTCCCTATTCAACCGCCGCAACGCGATCCCCTCTTCCACACTGGCCACACAAACACTCGTAAGCCCCGGAAGTACCTTCATCACCTTCTTAACCCCAAGACCATAGGCATCCGCTTTCAAGACCGGCGCAATCCTGACCCCCTCCCCCGCCCTTTTTTTAATCGCATTAAAATTATGCACAATCGCATTAAGATCAACCCGCAAAATGGTTTTTCGAAAATTTTTCATACGTTGTATTCTCTGTCTTCCAAATTGTCAAAACGGGTAAACTTGTTGATAAAAGCCAACTTGACACTCCCCGTAGGACCGTTTCTATGTTTGGCAATGATCACCTCACCAATCCCCTGGACACTCACATCTTCCTTTTTATAATACTCTTCCCGGTGGATAAACATGACCACATCGGCATCCTGTTCAATAGAACCCGATTCGCGCAAATCCGAAAGGATGGGTCGCTTGTCAGGACGTTCCTCCACCTTGCGCGATAATTGCGACAACGCCAAAACCGGGATGTTGATTTCCTTGGCGATTCTTTTTAACCCCTGGGAAATATTGGTAATCTCCTGCACCCGATTTTCCACCCCATCATCCCCCTTCATCAATTGCAAATAATCGACGACGATCAGTTGGATGTTGCGCTCTTTCTTCAAACGACGCGCCCGAGCCAACAAAGTATGAATGGAAATGGCTGGGGTATCATCAATAAAAATATTGGTCTTGGAAAGACGGTCGGTCGTATTGATCAACTTGGTGTATTCATCATTTTTAAATTGCCCCAACCGCAAATTTTGTGCATCGATGCTCCCCACCGAGGCCAACATTCTGGAAACAATCTGTTCCCGCGACATTTCCAGGGAAAAAATACCCACGGGACACTCATGATACATGGCCGCATTGACGGCAATATTGATGGCCAGAGCTGTTTTTCCCATGGAAGGGCGTGCCGCCAAAATCAACAAATCGGAAGGTTGCATCCCGGTCAACATTTTATCCAAACGGATAAACCCAGTGGGAACCCCAGTCACCCCCTTTTTTTCCGTCATCAACTTATCCACCTTGGCCATAAACGGCATCAGGATGGACTTCATGGTGGCATAACTGGATTGACGCGATTTAAAATGATCGCCAACATTCAGAACACGCGCTTCGATTTCGTCTAAGAGTGCATCAACATCCACTTTCTGGTTTAATATTTTTTCATTGATATCTTTTAATTCATCCACCAAAAACCGCAAAACTCTTTTTTCTTTTAAAATTTTGATATAAGACCGAACATTATAGGATGATGGTGCCGATTCTAACAAACTTAAGACATAGAGTTGCAACTCTTTTTCCGCCTCGCCCGTTCGCCCCACCATCCGCGATATCAGCGTGACAGGATCGACAAAACTTTCTTTTTCAATCGCCTGAAAAATTTCTCGGTATAATTCCTGATTGAGCGGCGTAAAAAAATCGTCGGCTGTCACCTCCTCGGTAATGGTGTCAAAATTGGTATTATCCATCAACAACGAACCCAGGATGGACTTTTCCACACTCATGGAAAAAAGCCGCGTCAGATTGGTATCCTGTTCTTCCATGGCCACGATTATCCAGAGTGATTGTTTTGTTGAAGGAGATCAAGCAACTGTTGCAGGGCGGCATCGTTGTCACATTCAAAAACAATGCGTCTTTTCACCCCGGACCGTTGAATCATCACCGGAAACCCAAATTGCCGTGTCAAACGATCCCTGGCCGCCATCCATACCGGATCCGGCGGCGGATCCAGTGGCAACACCGGTGGCGGCACCAGAGGCGGTTCGGGTTGGAGATCACCTGGCGACGGCAGCACCTCCTCTTGCGGTTGGCTCAAAGAGACCTGCGGAGACCCCATGAGTTTTTCCACCTCCCGCACCGAAAGATTATCCTCGACAATTTTTTCCACCATCCCTTTAAGAAATAATTCATCTTCCGTTCGGGATAACAAAGCGCGGGCATGACCCGAAGTGATGCGACCCTGTTCCAGATCCTGAAGGATGGCGGGTGGCAATTTTAAGATACGAAGGCTATTGCTCACCGCCATCCGGCTTTTCCCCACCGAATCCCCAATCTGCTTGTGGGAATAATGGTATTCGTTCACCAGACGTTCAAAGGCCCTGGCTTGCTCCACCGGATTTAAATCTTCCCGTTGAATATTTTCCAACAATGAAATTTCCAAAGTCTCGGCATCATCATACTCTTTTTCAATCACCGGTATTTCGGCAATGCCAGCGATTTGCGCCGCCCGCCACCGACGTTCACCGGCAATAATCTGGTAGGTGCCATCCCCCAATTTGCGCACCAAAACCGGCTGAAGCATCCCTTTTTCCTTGAGGGAGTTGGCCAGTTCCATCAATTTTTCTTCATCAAAAAATCGGCGTGGCTGATTGACATTGGGGACGATTTGATCCACCGGGAGGCTGGATAATTCGCGCACCCTGCCAAGTCCCATCCCCTCCTCTCCCAAAAGGGATCCAAGACCTCGACCCAAACGGCTCATTGGCGTTGTCATCACACTCCCCTCTTCCGGTTTGTCTGAATCAGATCTAGGGCAATTTTTTGAAATTGTTGGGTCGCATGGCCCCAAGGATGATAACAAACTCCGGGTTTTAAATGACTCGGTGCGATATTAAGCTGGTGATCATAATGGACAATCCAGGTTGATACCGCGACATCCAACCGGGATTGAAATTCACGGATAAAATTTTGCTTTTCTTCCGATCCGTCAAACATATTGAAGAGGATACCATCCAGAGTAATGGTTTTGTCAAAGTTACGATTGATCCTTTGGATAGTATCGCGCGTTTGCACAAACCCTTCGATGGAAAAAAACTCGCATTGCACCGGTACGATTACCCCATCACACGCAACCAGGGCATTCAACGTCAGAAGACCCAGGGAAGGGGGGCAATCCAGAAAAATAAAATCATAGGCCCCATCCTGAGATGCCATGGCACGTTGCAGCATCCGTTCCCGTTCTTTTTGATTCACCAGTTCGATTTCCGCCCCAACCAAATCACTGTCGGCCATGATAAAATGAAAGGAAGGGGGATAAATCGCCATCACCACAGAAGCGAGCGTTTTTGATCCGGTCAACAGGTGATAACTTGTTCCCAATCCGCGATCTTTGCGAACACCCAAGGTCGTGGTGGCATTGCCTTGGGGATCCATATCCACCAACAGCACCCGTTTGCCCGCCGCCGCCAGACAGACGGCGATATTGACCGCACAGGTCGTCTTTCCCACCCCCCCTTTGCGGTTGATCACGGCAAGAGTTTCGGCCAAACCGGTTCTCCTCAACTTTTTTTCGTCAGTGCCACAATCCGGTTTCCGGTCGCCGCCTCCTCAAGAACAACCCGGGGCGTTTCGTAAAATCCGGCAATTTTATCCTGGAAATAGGTCTGCAATTCACCCGGATAATTCAACCCTTTCAAAGTCAGATAGGTGCCCCCCTCAGAGAGTAGCGGCAAGACTTCACGACCACCATAAGCCAAATCACCGATACCGCGACTGACCACAGTATCGAAAACACCCCCAAACCGCAGCCCCGCTTCTTTGGCAACGCCGTGAAACACGGTCACTTTGCCCAGTCCCAGCAAGCGCACGCAATGATTTAAAAAACGGATCCGTTTTTTTCTCGATTCAATCAAGCAAATGTGATCAACCTGTTCGGCCAATAACGCCAGGATAATCCCCGGCAATCCCGCCCCAGACCCCACATCGGCCAGTTGTTTGGCATGGGCCACATGCTCCAGCAACAAAAATCCATCGCGGAAATGCCGGTGAAACAGCTCTTCCCGGGTACACGACGGGCCGATCAGATTATACGTTTGCGACCACGTTAATAATTCACGCGCATAAACATCCAATCTTTCACGAATTCCCGCATCAAACCGATCCCACACAAACGTCTCCATTTAAAATTATTAAAAGAAAAAAGGGGTCTGGGGGATTGCCCCCAGGGTTTTGATTTTGTTTTTTATTTTGACTTTAAATAAAAAGCTTCTTTCTTCGTTTTTGAATTTGCTTTTGACCTTTTTTTGACTTTGTTTAAATTCAAAAGCAAAGTCAAAAGAAAGATCAAAAGCGAAAAATGAAGCTTTTTATTTAAAGTCAAAATCAAAGCCAAAACCCTGGGGGCAATCCCCCAGACCCCTTTTTTCTTTTAATAATTTTAAGGGAGGGAGTCTGAACGGTTACGGCGAAAATGAATCAATAAATTAGAAATCGCAGCACTGGTCACACCGGGGATCCGCTCCGCCTGACCCAAAGTTTCCGGTTGGACACGTTTTAATTTTTCGCGGACCTCCGTGGATAAACCGGCAACCTGCCACCAATCCATCGCTTTGGGGATCAGGATGGCATCCAGGCGTTTATCCTGATTCAAACCATGCCTCACCTGCTCCCAATAACCACCATAATGGCTATCGTTCACGATGAAGGCCCGCACTTCGGGTGCCAGGGATTCCAGACCAAACTCTGCCAATATGTCATCCTTATCCGCATCGGTCACCGCGAGCCATTGCAACCCTGTCTTGCGCCCCCCTCCCCCACCCGCCACACGGGATGACAGGGTTCCCAATCGTTGCCGCGCCGTGGCAATCGCCTGTTGTTTCTCTTGAAACCTTTGCCAGCGTTCATCGTCCACCAGACCCACCTGCCGCCCCAGCGGGGTCAACCGTTCATCGGCGTTATCGGGTCGGAGGAGGATACGGGCTTCGGCCCGGGAGGTAAACATACGGTAGGGTTCATCGACACCACGGGTGACCAGATCATCGATCATGACCCCGATGTAGGAGGTTTTGCGATCCAGCACCACCGGCGCGCGATCTTGGATCCGTTGCCATGCGTTGATCCCGGCCATCAACCCTTGGGCAGCCGCCTCTTCATAGCCGGTTGTCCCATTGATCTGCCCGGCGGTCAATAAACCGGCAATCCCTTTGACCTCCAATGAAGGGTGCAAACCCATGGGGTTGATAGCATCGTATTCAATGGCATAGCCTGGGCGGGTAAAATGTGCCTGTTCCAAACCGGGTATGGAGTGTACCACCGCCTGTTGCACCGCCAGGGGGAGGCTGGTGGAGATACCGTTGGGATAAATCTCAAAAGAGTCTAGCCCTTCTGGTTCCAAAAAAATGGTATGTTCGTGCCGTTGGGGAAATTTTTGAATTTTATCTTCAATGGACGGGCAATATCGCGGGCCGATCCCTTGAATCTGGCCATTGAACAGCGGTGCCTGATCTAGGTTATCCCGGATAATCTGCGCCGTTTCAGCGGTTGTGTGGGTCAAGTGACACAGCGTTTGCGGCAAGGGGATCCGCTGCGTCAAAAAGGAGAATGTTTCTGGCTGAGCATCGCCCTCTTGAGGTTCGGTGCGATGCCAATCGATGGAACCGGCGTGTAACCGGGGGGGTGTTCCCGTTTTCAGACGCATCATGTCCAGACCGAGGGTGCGTAAAAACTGGCTCAAAGCATTGCTGGGCTGATCTCCCAAACGGCCACTTTCAAACTGATGGTGACCGATATGCGCTTTGCCTGCCAAAAACGTCCCGGTGGTGAGAACCACGGCACGGGCATTGAGTACCAACCCCTGGGTCAAAACCACCCCGGTCACCGCCCCGCCATGGAGCGCGATCTGTGCCACCTCTCCTTGGAAAATCCGAAGCGTTTTCAGTTTTCCAAGTCCTGCTTGTGCCAGACGCCGATAATGCATTTTATCCACCTGCGCCCTGGGGCCTCGTACCGCTGGCCCTTTGCGGCGATTGAGCAGACGAAAATGGATACCGGCATGATCGGCTACGGTGGCCATGAAACCACCGAGGGCATCGATTTCCCGCACCATATGCCCTTTGCCAATGCCGCCAATGGCGGGATTGCAAGAAAGGGCACCGATGGTATCGATATTTTGTGTGATCAAAAGGGTTTTGGCACCGAGACGCGCCGCCGCATGGGCGGCTTCGATACCTGCGTGACCACCACCGATGACAATGATTTCAAAATCACCCAACACCATCGTGCCTCGGAAAATAAACTATTGAAAAAAAAAAGGGGTCTGGGGGATTGCCCCCAGGGTTTTGACTTTAAATCAAAAGCTTAAAGCCGAAAACATTTTTATTTAAATTCAAAAAAAAGTCAAAAGCGGAACATGGAAACCTTTTTTTAAATTCAAAAACAAAATCAAAACCCTGGGGGGGAA
>PEAO01000130.1 GCA_002753615.1 Magnetococcales bacterium DCbin2 | reverse complement strand
CATATCCACCTCCATTATGTTGGAAATATGGGACAAGAATCGTGGATATGGGAAATCTTTGGAACCCTGTGGTTCGTTCGGCGCTTACGAACCTTCTGCTACATGGCCTGGAAGCGCCGCAGATCGATCCGGACAACGGCTTGCGCCATCGCCTGACGGAAATCGGCGAGCGGGAGCGGGTCAACGTCATCCTCACCAATCCCCCCTTCGGCGGCGAGGAGGAGACGGGCATCCTCAACAACTTCCCCGAAGACCGGCGCACGGCGGAGACGGCACTGTTGTTCCTGCAACTGATCATGCGCCGCCTGAAGAAGGCGGGTAAAGGCCGCGCCGCCGTGGTCGTGCCCCATGGCACCCTGTTCGGAGATGGGGTAGCCGCTCGCATCAAGGCCGATCTGGTGGAGAACTACAACCTGCACACCGTGGTCCGGCTACCGGAGGGTGTATTTGCCCCCTACACCGACATCCCCTCCAACCTGATCTTCTTCGATACCGGAGGCAAGACCGGCGACATCTGGTTTTATGAGATTCCGTTGCCCGAAGGACGGCGCAAATACACCAAGACCATGCCCATGCCGGTGGAGACGTTCGACGACTGCTTGGATTGGTGGGCCAAACGGGAGGAGAACAGCCAGTCCTGGAAGGTCCACGGTCCCGGCTTGATCAAACGGGACGCCGAAGGCCGAGTCACCGCCTGCAACCTGGACATCAAGAACCCCAACTCCCGCAAGGCCATGGAGCACCGCCCGCCGGAGAAGCTGGTGGAAAGCATCATCGCCAAGGAGAAGCGAATCCTCGGGCTGATGGAAGAGATCCAGGAACTCCTGGCGGAGGGGGTTTGATGGGAGCTTCCTGGCCACAGGTGACGTTGGGGGAGGTTGCCAAACTGATTCAACGGAAAGAACCGGTTGTGCTAGGTGTGCGCTATCGGCAAATCGGTATTCGGCTTTGGGGGTGTGGCGCATACGCCCGAAAAGAAATTGATGGATCTGAAACAAAGTACCCAGTGTTTTACCGGATTCTCAACAACGACATTGTCGTAAACAAAATATGGGCTCGAAGCGGTACCGTTGCTGTAGTTGATGATAGCTTTGACGGGTTCCATGGTTCTGCCGAATATCCAACCTACAAAATCGATCAATCACTTATGATTCCTCAATGGTTTGGCTGGTACACCCGGTCATCAAGCCTCTGGAGTCAGTGCGAAAAACTGTCAAGAGGTACAAGCAGCAAAAGCAGGTTACGTCCTGAACGATTTTTGGAAGTAACCTTGCCACTCCCCCCCCTCGAAGAACAACGCCGCATCGTGGCCTGGCTGGATGGGGTGAAAATCCGGATGGATAAGCGGCTGGCGGTTATCGAGGAGCAGGAACGGGATGCTGACGCCATGCTCCAGGCCGCGTTCCAGCGATTGATTGAGGATGCGCCCTACCGGTCTATGGCCAAAGTCGCACCCATGGTGCGCCGCCAGATTGAAATTGTACCTGATGAGGAATATACAGAAATTGGGATTAAGAGCTTTTATAGAGGTGTGTTTCACCGGCGCAGGCAAGCTGGATTGGAATTTTCGTGGCAGAAGCTTTTCAGAATTGAACAGGGAGACCTGATATTTAGCAATCTAATGGCCTGGGAGCAGGCAATTGCTGTCGCAGAAGAACAAGATCATGGTTGCGTCGGGAACCACCGAATGCTCACATGTCAAACTAACAGAAGGCTTGCAACCCCTAACTTTCTGCTTTTCTTTTTCAAGACTCCAGATGGCTTTGCCACAATCACTGGCGCATCTCCAGGCTCCATTGCCCGGAATAAAACTCTTTCGGCAAAGTCCCTCCCAACAATAGAAGTCCCCGTTCCTCCCATCGACAAACAGCACTGGTTCGATGGCCTTCAAGCCAGCGTCCAGAAAATCCATGACCTCCACGCCGCCACGGCCACCGAGATCGACGCCCTCCTGCCTGCCATGCTCCACCGGGTGTTCAACGGCGCATCCGGCCAGTCCGGGTGAAGGTGGTGTCCATGTCCTGCCCGGCACCCAAGGATAGTCCGATCGTTCAGCGCTTCTTCAGTAGACTTGATGCGGCAAAGGATGAGGCAAACGAGCCACGCCCCTTGTCCGACTTTTTCAGCGAAGCCGCCCTGGTCATTCTCGGCGAACCCGGTATGGGGAAGAGTACCAGCTTTTTTCAGGCCGCCCGAGATGAGGCAAATGCGGAATGCCTGACCATCCGACGATTCCTAAACAAGGGAAACCTTGATGGCCTGAACAACAAAATACTCTACCTGGACGGTCTGGACGAGCAGCGGGCCGGAAATGTAAACGGCAATGATGTTCTGGATGCTATCATCGAACGATTGGAATCCCTTGGCCAGCCGAAATTCCGACTCTCCTGCCGCACGGCGGACTGGTTCGGCGAGTTGGACAAGTCCAACCTCAGCGACGTTTTATCTTCTGGATCCGTTACCGTCATCCGCCTGGAACCTCTGACAGAAGCGCAGGTACAAGAAATTGTCGTCGCGCAAGGTATTAAGGGGGATGCCTTTCTGGAACAGGCCCGACAGTCAGGCATCGAGGAATGGATCACCAACCCGCAACACCTGAAAATGGTGTTGAAGGTGGTCTCTAAGGGACAAGCGTGGCCCGAGACCCGCAAGGAGCTTTTTGAACGCGCCTGTTCGGAATTTATTCTAGAACATAATAAGACCCATCGAACAGCGGCACCCCAACCTCCAGCAGAGCAGATAATCTTGGCTTCCGGTTTGTTATGCGCCTTGATCCTTCGCGCTGACCTGGAAGGGGTGGCTCTTGATCAAGAGAGCGCAGAAGAAGGTTTTCCCGACCTAACTCGTTTTCCAAAATCTGACCTACCCCTGCCTGAAGCGGCTCGAACCAAGCTCTTTCGCAATCCCGCGCCGGAGCGTGCAGCCTACTACCACCGTACTATGGCCGAATACCTGGCCGCCCGCTTTCTGGTCCATCAGATGGCCAATGGACTACCTGCCGAACGTGTGCGCCTTCTGCTGACCACGAGAAACGGCTTAGTTCCAACCGACCTGCGTGGTCTGTACGCCTGGGTGGCAACCCTCTGCCATGAACCCAACATTTCCCTGTTCCTCAATGCGGACCCTATGGGCTTGGTCATGTTCGGCGATCCCGCAGCCCTTTCCCGATCCAGGAAAAGCGACGTTCTGGACGGACTTGCCGCGCTGGCAGAAGAAAACCCCTGGTTCCGCGGAGGTCATTGGGAAAGCCATCCCCTTGGACGCCTCGCCGATCCCAGCCTGCAAGACCGCTTTGAGGCCATTTTGGCCGACTGGCGCAATCAGCCAAGCCATATGCTCTACACAGTCTTGGACATTGCCCATAGGGGAAAGTCACTGCCAGTTTCCCGGAAAGCTCTGCTGGCTTTTCTCGGTGAGCATGATGCCCCTTCGAGCATTCGCGCCCGAGCAGTGGCAGCATTCGTTTCCCACTGCCCGGATTCCATAGCCGATCTGAAAGCCGTGCTGGTCGATCTGGATGGGCACGCCCAACCGGATGATGACCAGGAATTGCGGGCTGTGCTTCTGAAAGTGCTTTATCCATCCTGTTTGACTCCAGAGGAATTGGTGGGTTTTCTCCCCCCATCAATGGCCATCTTTTTCGGTGCCTACTATATGTTTCTGGCGCACGGAGTGATGGAGAAGACCCCTGACGGGCAATTGCCATTGCTCATGGATGCCCTGGTTCAAAACAAACAGCGTCTTGGCCGAGATCATGAGGGCGGTTCAGTCTGGCAATCTTTTGTGGGTGAGGCATTGGCCCGCGCCTTGGAGCTACAGGGAGAACAGGTTTCTGTTGAAACCCTATACTCTTGGCTGAACCTTGGAACTGACGAATACGGTTTTACCATTTTACATCGCGATTCACGTAACCATCATGCCCAAATTCGTTGTTGGCTCGATGCCCGTCCTGGTATTGTCAAAGAATTATTTATGTATTGGATGCGAATAACCCCATCCATCCAGCTAGAAGAAAAAGCAAATAATTTATTTGGTTGCATGCAATTAATCTGGCCATCAACACCATTATGGTTCCCGGATTGGTGTCTTGAATTGGCGACGAAAAATCCCGATTCATCCATATCCGTAGCACTCTTCCGTATCGGAATGTCCCGATTGCTCCGCCAAGTGCCGGAACCTCCCTATCCAGTGGACCGCGCCTTCGCCTTTATCAAACAACACCCTCGGTTTGAGCCTCATCTAAAGCCGTTTCTGTATGATCAACTCCCTGATGGCTTTCTGGATAACGCCAGATATCGTAGCTGTAATGTCTCCAGTAAAGAAGATGACAAGCGCAAAACTGTGGACAACCTGTCCAGCCGACTGGAAGGCATTCGGAGTGGCTCCGATCTCAATGCGCTTTTTTCTCTCGGCAGGATTTATCATGGCCTGCCCACGAACGTAAATAGTGACCTCCTACCAAGAGACAGAATTAAAGATACAACATCGGAAGAAATCGCTTGCGCAGCGGAGGATGGGTTTGTGCGATGTTTGACAAACCCATCTCTCCCTACTCCGCAGAAGATTGGGCAAGCAAGCGCGGAAGACAGAGAGTACCACATTGGTTGGCCCGTCCTGGCCGCCATGGATCTGATCAGCGAGAATAAGGTGAAAGCCCCAACAGATTCAGAGGCACCATACCTGGCCGCCCTGGCCTTCCAACTCGCCATGTCGAGTTCTCACTCCCCCCCCTTGTGGTTCACATCGTTCATTGAGAAATTTCCCGATCTGTCAGCAAAGGCGTTCTATGAATTTTGGCGGCCCCAGTTGCAAGCAGGTAAGGATCATATCAGGGGGTTATCTGAACTGGCCAGAGAGAAGAAATGGTCCAAGGTTGCGCAAAAAGTCGCCATTCCCTTGTTGAATGATTGCCCGTCAAACCTGGACGGAGAAAATCTGCGTTGCTTGCTCCACGCCGCCTTGAATGGGAGTGACCGTCAGACGCTTCAGGATTTGACTCTGACGGTCATGGGTTGTCCAAAGGAACAAGTTGCTGGTTGGCCGCATTGGGTGGCTTTGGCCGTCATGTTTGGTTGGCTTGACTGGCTACAGATTGAGACCACCCTTGCAGAGGATAACGATGACGCCAATGATTTTTTTATGTTTGTTAGAGAAGTTTTTATCGATGGCCGCCAAGCCGATGATGAACGCCTTTCTGGAATGTCATTGCCTTCTGCATTGATTGGAAATTTAATCGCCTTCTTTGGAAAGATCTACCCTCCGAGAAAATTCGAGCCTGGAGTTAGATCGGTTACCCCAGAGATGGAAACCGGAGAGCGCATCGAAGCTTTGATCAACCGACTTGCCACAGAGACATCAATAGAAGCCACTGCCGCGCTGCAATCTCTGGCCGACAACGATGATCTTTTGTCATGGAAGGATCGACTTCGTTACTCCCTCTCCCTACATCGGCAAAAGGTGGCGGACATCACATTCAAATCCCTAGATTTCAGTGACGTGTTCAAGGTCGTCAATGGAGGCGCTCCCGCCACGGCAAGAGACCTCCATGCCTTGGTCGTGGACCATATTTGTACCATTGCCAGGGAACTGCGGGATGGGAAAACAGATGGCTACAAGGCTTACTGGAACACCAAGGATCGCCACAACCAAACCACCACCCCAAAAGTGGAGGACAACAGCAGGGACCGCCTCCTAGAAGCACTGCAACATAAGCTTGCGGCCTTGCCGGATATCCACATCGAACCTGAAGGACGTTATGCCGACGACAACCGTGCAGATATCAAGGTTCTGTTCAAAGGATGGAATGTCCCGATCGAAATCAAGCAGGATTATCATACAAATTTATGGGATGCCGCAGAGAACCAGTTGATTGCCAAGTACGTTGGTGATCCAGGGACTGAAGGATATGGCATTTATTTGGTGTTTTGGTATGGAAAACACGGAAAAGGTCTGAAAAAACCGCCACCCGGAAGCGGAATCTCCTTGCCAATCAATTGTCAGGAACTGAAGGATGCCTTGCAGAAGGTCATCCCCCATGATTATTGTAATTCTGTCATCGTTATGGTTTTGGATGTTTCCACCCGGAAACCAGCCAAATCACCTTAATATGGACACTCACAATGGCCGATCATCATCGCCGATCCATCATCGATACCGCCGTCGGCAGCTTGCGGGACCGTCTCAAGCAGATTGGGGAGTGCTTCCGCAAAATCGGTGAAGAAAATACCAAACGGGTATTGATCACGCCGTTGCTGGAGGCGTTGAACTGGAATGTCATGGACTTGGACGAGGTGCAGAATGAATACCGGGCCAAATCCCAGGACAACCTGGTGGACTCCCCAGCTTTCTGGAGAAAATCTACTGCAAGGTTTTCAAATCACGGGTGTCCAGATCGTCGCACCTTCGTCCATGCACTGCCGCAATCAAGCAACAGAGAAAATCTTGCTAAGACCAATGGATTTAAGAAAAAAATAATCTTCCTTGTGTTGAGCGATTGCTTCAAAATCACTCTTTCCTTGACAGAGCAGTCCCAGATAACTTCTAATGATATCGGCATGAGAAATGCCGTGAAGCAGAGGCATCGATTCATTCAAAACGTTTTCCAAATTTACAAACCGGTTAAGGCACGCTCCAACCAAAACCACTCAAAGTGTTGATGTGATTGGTATCGGTGAGAAGTCACGGATCCAGGTAGAATATAAGAAAAAAATAGTCTTATTGCACATTAACGCACTCCTATATTGGTGTATCTCATGGGTAAATATACTACTTTAATCCAAGCCCTAATCAAAACCGGTGCCAAAGCCCTGAATCCCGTTCTCGGTGATGTGGCGGAAGTGTTAATGGCGGAGGGGGGGAGTGCTCTTTTTGAATTGGCGGGTAAACCAGCCCTCAAACCTATCCGTGATCGGTTACTTAAATCCCTGGAAACATCCATGGAGACCCTTGTCCGGGAACATTCTTTTTCCCCGGAACTTATTGACAGAGTCTATCCAATGGTGGATCGAATTACCGATCTGTATGGGTTGGACATGGAAGACTGGACAAAGGTCCGTTTCAAGCCGGAAAAGGCAGCAACGCTGGTCATGACGAGAATGAATGAAATGGAGGTTGAAGACCTTCATGCACTGGGAGGATTGACGGCCAAAACTCTATGTCATGGTCTCTTAACTGCTTTTTATCAGGCTATGCGCGAAGACGACATGGCTATGGCTCGGGTGGAACCGGAATTTCGTGCTGCACTGCTTGATGGTTTGGACAGGATCATCCATTCAAACGAAATAGAGGTGCAAAGACAGGCGATGGGTCTGCTTTCCTTGCCGTTGCGCCATTGGCGGGCGGACACCTTTCCGCCAGGTGCATTACTCAGGGCGGATACGATTCAAACCGCGCCGTTCCATGGCCGTGAACAGGAGTTGACAGATATCAAATCCTGGTGTGAAAGCGAACAGACCACCGCCGTTCGCCTTTATACCGGAAAGGGCGGCATGGGCAAAACCCGGCTTTTTCGCCGAGCATGCGAAATCCTGCACCGAAAAGGCTGGAGAAGCGGATTCCTAAACCGTATGGCTGGGGATGCGGGTGACGAACATTGGCAATACCTGATAGACTCCCCGCAATCTCTCTTTATTGTCGTTGTCTTGGCCCCCAGATCAACTGGAAACGGATTTGGTGTAAGCGCCGAACAAACCCCGTTCTCAAGGCGACTTGCTTTTTTCCGAATTTTTTTGAACGTTCCAGGGGAGAAGTGCCTCAAAATCGTCAACTGTGACTGCGTTTGGGATCTCGCTGAAGACTTTTCGGAGGTAGGCGTAGGGTTCCAGACCGGAGGCTTTGGCAG
>PEAO01000031.1 GCA_002753615.1 Magnetococcales bacterium DCbin2 | reverse complement strand
GGGGCAATCCCCCAGACCCCTTTTTTCTTTTAATAATTTTATCTAATATCGACACGATCCAAAGAGAATCCCCAGTTTTGAGGACTCATAGAAACCATGGTTTGTATTGCGTTCGATCAAGGAACCCTCGCCATTCACGGCACCCCCGAAGAACTCGCCCCGGTGGCCCAACATGTCCTGTGGGATGAGCGTAGCGCGTGTTATCGCGCCGAGGCCCTGAATTACAGCCCTATCCTCCTCACATTGCACCAACTGAAAACCCCATTCACCGATGAAGCGCGGCAGTTTGCCATTCATTCTCTGACCCCCCCAAACGATCCCCCACCCCGACCACACCAAAAAGAGGCACTGGACGCCTGGATTGGCGCAGGACGTCGGGGGGTCGTCGTACTCCCCACCGGTGCCGGGAAAACCCTGGTGGCCCACATGGCCATCGCCCATGTCCGTCGCAATACCCTGATCATTGTCCCCACCATCGATCTCATGTTGCAATGGCATCAACGACTGGAACAAAGTTTCGGCATCACCATCGGCCTTCTGGGGGGAGGCAGCCATATCATTGAAACCATCACCGTCAGCACGTATGATTCTGCGGTCATCTTCATGGACAGGATCGGCAATCGGTTTGGTCTGATCGTCTTTGACGAATGCCATCATCTCCCCGCCCCCAGCAACCGTCTGATGGCGGCCATGGCCATCGCCCCCTTCCGTTTGGGCCTCACCGCCACCCCCGAACGGGCCGACGGCACCGAAGGTGACCTGGAAAAGCTGGTCGGCCCCATCTGTCACCGCTGCGAAATCGGCGATCTGGAGGGGCGATTCCTCTCCCCCTATCATCTGGAGACCATCCCCATCAGTTTGGATGAGGATGAACGGATCGCCTATGATGCCGCCTACAAGCAATACAAAGACTTTGCCCGCGCCAGTGGTATCAGTTTTGGTCAACCCCAGGGGTGGAGTCAGTTTATCAAAGTATGCGCACGATCCAAAGAAGGCCGCCAAGCTTATGCCGCCTACCGTATGCAAAAAAAGATCGCCCGCGCCAGCCGTGCCAAATTGCGGGCGGTCTGGCGTCTTCTGATCAAACATCGCCGGGAACGGGTGTTGCTGTTTACCGATGACAATGCCACCGCCTATGCCATCGCCGAAACTTTTTTTCTGCCGGTAATCACCCACAACACCAAAGCGGCTGAACGGGCCAAACTTTTGGATGGATTTCGGGATGGGAGCCTGCCGTTTCTGGTCAACTCCCGCATCCTCAACGAAGGGGTCGATGTCCCCGACGTTTCGGTCGGGATCATCGTCTCTGGCAGCGGTTCGGTCCGCGAACATGTCCAACGGTTGGGACGCATTCTTCGACCACGGGAAGGCAAACAGGCCATCCTTTATGAAATGGTCTCCGAGGATACCGCCGAAACCTTTACCTCCGTCCGCCGCCGCCAACATGCCGCCTATCAAAAGGAGACCCATGAACCCACCGCATAAAGGCCAGTCGGGATGTTAACCAAAGAATTACTCCGCTTTGATCGCCGTCGTGATGGCCGGATCATCCCCCGTTTGGTCGATACGAACAATCGCGTCACCCTGGATCTGGCTGCGGAGATGATCGACATCTATGCCCAAGCCCAGGAAAATCAGGGGTTAAGCCGCGAGGAGTTGCTGGAACTGGTTCACCCCGCCATCGACGCCAGCCGTTCCGCCTTGATCGCCAAGGGGTTGAACAAACTGTTGTTGGACCGCTGTGAATTTTGCGAACCGGATCCTCGGTTGGAGGAGATTCGCATGGAGGCTTTCAAGGAATCCACACGGCAACTGACCGCCGCCACCGTCGGTCGTCTGGAGGTATTTCGTGAAGGGGTCGCCCAGGCTTTAGGGACGACGGCAGAAGCGTTGACGGCGGCCCTGTTTTCCGACCTGTCCAACCGTCAAACCTTGAAATCCTTCGACCCCCTGATGCCGGAACGGTTGTTGCACCGTTATAACATGGCCCAGGTGCAGGGACTTTTGTTGGGGGCGAGCCATTTGGACCTGGAGATCATCGACCCCGATGTGGGTCGGTTACGGCAATTTTTTCGGCATCTTAAATTTTTCCGGCTCCTGGCCACCATCGAACAAGAAAAACCGGGCCATTTTCATGTTCGGTTGGATGGACCGTTGAGCCTGTTTGATCAGGTGCGAAAATATGGCCTTCAATTCGCGTCGATTCTCCCCGCCATCTGCCATCTGGAAAAGTGGAATCTTTCCGCCGAGGTCCGTCCCAACGGTCAAGCCAAAGGAATGATGCAATTAGACCAAGATTATGGACTGGTTTCCCACTATTCCCGTCAGAAAGCCTATATTCCGCCGGAATTTGAACTGTTTGCCATGCAATTTGCCGAGGAGGCGACCGATTGGACTCTGGTTCCCGACACGGAGACGCTCCGTCTGGAGGGGAGTGATCTGATCGTCGCCGATTTCACCTTTCGCCACACCTCCAAGCGGGTCGTCCACCTGGAGATGTTTCATCGCTGGCATCTCTCCCCCCTGCACCGGCGTCTGCTGCAACTGGAAACACCCCCAAAAACAAAAAAACACCCCAATCTGGCCATCGCCGTCGATCGCCACCTGGCCAAAGATCCCCAAACCGCCCAAAAACTGGAACAATCCCCCCATTTCCAACAGCACGGGTTTTTGTTCAACGAATTTCCCGTCGTCAAACGCGCTTTGAAAAGTTTGGAAAGCTTTCTTCCCTGATGAAAGATGGTGGTTATTCCTAGTCAGGCTTTTGTTAATGATATTCAGAATATAGAGAAGAATTAAAGCAACTTCACCAGTGCCGCCACAACGGCGATAGACGCCGCCATCATCCCGCCAAGACGCAGGGTCAGATCATGTTTTAACCGCAACTCCATCTCCTTCATGTCGCGTTTGAGGCCATTTTCCATCTCCTTCATGTCGCGCTTGAGGCCATTTTCCATTTCCTTCATATCGCGCTTGAGGCCAGCTTCGATTTCCTTCATATCGCGCCGGACAAGATCAATATCGAGCTTTAGTCTGGCTTCAATATCCTTGATATCGCGCTTGAGGCCAGCTTCGATTTCCTTCATGTCGCGCCGGACAAGATCAATATCGAGCTTTAGTCTGGCTTCAATATCCTTGATATCGCGCTTGAGGCTAGCCTCGATTTTGATGCTTTCGCGCCGGACAATCTCAATGTCCAACTTGGTCGCAAGCCGTTCTTCCATCAGTTCAACAATGGTTTCGGCCTGGACTTCTGCCTGGGCTTCGGGAACACCCACAGATTTAAGTCTCTTGGCATACGCCAACGTGTCAAACGCAATCGCAGGATTCATCGGTGATTTTCTCCCTCCAACAAGGGTGCAACGGGAGTAAGCGTACCACAAGTCATCACCAAACAACAGATAAATGATGTAGACCCTATTGTAAGAGACAATGTTTGTCCTTACAATAGGGTCCATCTCAAAACCCTCATCTTTTTTGGGAACTTTCCCGCCATTTCCTTGTCCAACCCCATAACAGGGTTCAGAAAGTGGGTCCGCCAGTCATGGATAGCGGGGATCATCCCCGCTATCCATAGATGGGCGTCGTACCTCAGTGAAGATTGCAAAGGAGACGGCCATGCACATCGCACACATCGACAGTGGCATCCATGGGGACAGGGGTGAACACGACTGGAAAGAAGTGATCCTCCCAGCTTTGTTATTCTTGTTCACCCTTCTGGCCTTATCCTGGGTCAGCGTGTGATCATTGAGACCAGAACCATTTGGAGAGTCGCGGCTTAAGAAAATGGTCGCAGGGGTTGGGTGAAGGGTGGAGGATCATCGATGCCCTGGGCATGGGTTTCTCCCATGGATCGTAAATTTAACATTGATGTTCATCTCTTGCACGAAAGCATCATATTTGGTAGTAAACTGTTGATAGGCCGGAGGTCGATTTTTCCCAGGTGTGTTTCTTGGCCTCCATCGCGTATCCATCCAGGCCTGCCATTTATGTCACAAGAGATCCCTTTCAACTCAAAGGAAGTTCGTTTCCGGTTGCTGCTCGTTGATGATGAACGGTTACATCTCAACGTACTCAACGACATGTTGAAGGATCGCTATGCCATCAAGGCCGCCATGAATGGCCTTCAGGCACTGGAAAGGGCGGTGGCCGATCCCCAACCGGATCTCATCCTCCTGGATGTCCGTATGCCTGACATGGATGGGTTTGAGGTGTTGGCCGGACTCAAACAAGATGTGCGTACCCGTGGTATCCCGGTGATCTTCCTGACAGCCCTGGATGCCGAAGAGGACGAAATTCGTGGGTTGGAAGGGGGAGCCGTCGATTATATTACCAAACCGTTCTCGCCAACCATCGTCCATGCCCGTATCAAAAACCATCTGCTACTTCAACAAAGTCTTCGTGAAACCCATACAGCACAACTGCAAGCGCAATCCCTGCAACAACAGATTGGAGCCTTGAATCGTAGCCTGGAAAGTGCCTCCCTGCGCCATCCCGAAGCCTTCATCGGGCTGTTCTCCAATCATCCCGCCATGCGGACGATCTTCCACTATATGGAGGCCATCGCCGATACCGGAGAACCGGTCCTGATTACCGGCGAAACGGGGGTGGGCAAGGAATTGATCGCCCAGGGACTTCACCGCTTAGGGCAACGGAAAGGCCCCTTGGTCTCCGTCAATCTGGCTGGCCTGGATGATACCACCTTCTCCGATACCTTGTTCGGCCATGAAAAAGGGGCATTTACCGGAGCGCACCAGATGCGCAAAGGATTCGTCAGTCAAGCCGAGGGGGGAACTTTGTTCCTCGATGAAATCGGTGATCTGGATCCCGCATCGCAGGTCAAACTGTTGCGCCTGATCCAGGAAAAATTATATTACCCTTTGGGTTCCGATCTCCCCAAAAAAATGAATCTCAGCCTCATTGCCGCAACCAACCGCGATGTGCAGGCGATGATGAACGAGGGGCAATTCCGACAGGATCTGTTCTTTCGCATCTCCGTTCATCATATCAAGGTGCCACCCCTGCGATCACGCATCGAAGATATACACCTCTTGACCCATCATTTCCTCGAAGAGGCCGGAATCGCCATGGGTCGTCCGGCACCGCAACCGCCGCCACAATTGCTGCAATTGTTGCAATTGTATCCTTTTCCAGGCAACGTGCGCGAACTGCGGGCCATGATCTTTGACGCCGTGGCGCAGCATCATTCGGGGCCGGTACTCTCCATGAAAAGCATCCAGGCAACCATCGAAGAACGCCGCAGCACCTCTGGTGCGACCTCTTTGTCGGTCATGGATACCCAATCTCACCCCTTGTTTCGTATTGGCAATCGGTTGCCTACCTTGGAGGAAGCCGAAACGTTTCTTGTGGACGAAGCACTGCGCCAAGCACAAAACAATCAAGGTATTGCCGCTTCCCTGCTGGGGATATCCCGGACCGCCCTCAACCGCCGTCTCAGTCGTCGCTGGCGTCAGCAAGGCAATCACGAATCCCATATCGTCCCCCATTCATGATCTTTCTGTCTAGGGGGTGTGCCAAATGAAACAGGGATACGTACCTAATGTGCCGTGATAAATCGTGGAATCGTTTTGTTAAATTTGACATAATTCTCGGTTTACGTTGATCTTGTCCCGGATCGGTTTCTGTTTTGACGCACCCGCCCTGTGCAGTGGGATGGTTATTGATTATCTTTTTATATTATTGTTATCAAAAGTGAAAATTTGATTCTATGGGCCATGGCCCAGTTCTTGAGACAATGGAGCCGGCGGCAATTCTTCACAATGTGGCAGGAGAAATCGGATATGCCAGAAAAGAGACTGAAAAAAAAATGGCGGGGGGGGGCTGGTCATCACGATGGCCGTTGTTTCGCTGGGAGGGGCGTGTGAGTCCTGGGCCTTGAGTGCCAAACTGTTGCCCAAAGGGGTGTCGCGTGTACGCATATTTGAAAATGTGGGTGGCGGCGATCAGTGGTTTTCGGACAGTCAAGAGCGGCAACCCTTGGGTCAGGTGGGCTTGGACAAGCTCAAGGCCAAAGGGATACCCACCGCGGTAACCAATGGTTATTCCATAGATAACCAAGCCCGTTATCGCCTGGGGCGCACCGACGTGACATTGGACCATGGGGTGACCGATGATCTCAGCCTTGGTTTATGGTGGCCATTTTTCAGTCACGATACCCGGCAAAGTGCTTCTTTGAGCCAGGGGGCGGGTTGGTCATCCTTGGGGACGGTGCAAAAAACGACCATCGCCAGGGCAGTGGCAACCCTGGATGATACCGACCCCAAACATTCCAGTATCGGCGATTTGTTCATCGGATTTAAAAACAGAGTGACCGGAACCAACAAGGATCCTTTCCGACTGGCGTTGGGCGGCGGTGTCCGCATCCCAACCGGACATGTTGCCGATCCGTTAAACGCCGATGATGTTTCCACGGGGGATGGACAGTGGGATCTGGGATTGGATACCTGGACCGATTATCAATTGACCGACCGCTTTTTTATTATTTCCCGCCCCCGCCATGATTATGGATTGGCGGCGCATCGCAGTGCCGCCTTTCCTACCAATGCGGCACAGGCAGGAAAGCAAAAATTCCAACCGGGTATGGCCCATCATTTGGAGTTGGTTCCTCAATACCGTGGGTCTCTGGGAAAATGGGATTTTCTACCAGAAGTGGGCTTGCTTTATGATATTCAAAACAAAGAAAAACGCCAAAGCTTTGATACCACAGCGGGTGAATTTTCCGGGTCTATGGCATCGGTTGCCGCAACCGACTGGCAGCGATGGATGATCAAACCGAGCATGGGAATCCGATTGTTTCAATTTGGCATCCCGGCAGATATTTACTTGAGTTATAACCATACGCTGACAGGGAAAAATACCGTTGATCTGGATCTTGTGGAACTGAGAATGGATTTTTTCTTCAATGGAAAGGAAGATTAAACATTGCCTTGTTACCCCACGCAACGAAACCGACCGTTCGGCCATGGCGGTTGGCTGAAGGGGGGTATTTTGTCTTGTATGGGCATGTTGTTTCTCTTTTTTATCCATCCCGGTTGGGCAAACAGTCGTAACTATGGATTGGTCCTGGACGTTGGAACGGCGTTGAAGGGGCTGTCAGCGACCCCTTTTATCGCCATCATGGAAGATCCAGGGGGGATGTTGGATATCGATGCCATTCGCTCCCCGGTATGGGAAAATCGTTTTGTTCCCATCGAGGATGGCAAGGCGAATCAGGGATTGCAGACCTCCGCTTGGTGGGTGCGATTGGAAGTGGTCAACCATTCCAACCAAGCGGTGCAATGGTTGCTGGAAGCAACGCATCCGCAAACGGATTTTCTGGATTTTTATCTTTTCGATGACCGGGGGAATTACCAGACCTACTTGGTGGGTGACATGCGTCCCTTTGGCAACCGTCCCATCCCCTTTGAATCGTTTGTCATCCCCGTGACGACGCAACCCTCTGAGCATTACCATGTTTATGTACGCTTCGCCTTTGAAAAAATGGGGATGGTTGATGCCCAGATTCGCCTATGGTCCCCGAAACATTTTGCCAACCATCGTGACCTGATCGGATTACTTCAGGGGGCCTTCTTTGGTGGAATGGCATTTATGTTTGTCTATAATTTGTTTCTTTTCTTTGCGACCCGCATGGAGGAATATCTCTGGTATGTCCTTTACTTATTGTTCCAAATACTCACAGCGGCCACTTCTTTGGGACTTGCGCATCGATATTTCTATAACGATTCAGAATGGTTAACCGATAATCTATTCATGATATCTATGCCTTTTACCATGATCATGGCCATACAGTTTAGTCGAAAATTTCTGAATACAAAAAAGTATATGCCTCGTTTGGATAATTTCTATCTGCTCTGGAACGTATTCGCATTATTATCGGTGATTGTACTCAATTTTGGTCAACGAAAATTGGCCATTGGTATGATACTTGTTATCCCTATTCCCATGATGCTTCTCCCTTTTATCAGTGCCTGGTCTTGGTACAAGGGGGAAAAGCGTGTTCGATTTTATACCTTGGCTTGGGGGATGGCGGGTATTTTACTCATTTTTCCCTTGGTGCATTGGATGGGTTTCAATGAATTCAGCATCTTGAATACCTGGGGGAACCGTATTGGCATTTGGTTGGAGGCGGTCTTTTTCTCTCTGGCTTTGGCGGATACCATCAATATTCTGCGTCAGGAGAAGGAGATGGCGCAGCGTCGTGAACAGGCACTGTTGATTCAGGCCAAGGAGGGTTTGGAACATAAGGTATTGGAACGGACCCGAGATTTAGAGGCGGCAAAACTCCAGGCCGATGAGGCCAGTGCCGCCAAAAGTGCATTCCTGGCAACCATGAGCCATGAAATTCGGACCCCCATGAATGGAATTCTAGGGATGTCACATCTGGCTTTGCAGACGCTCTTGACCGTTCAGCAGCGGGAATACCTCAATAAAATTCGATTATCAACCCGGTACCTGTTGGATATCATCAATAACATCCTCGATTTTTCCAAATTGGAAGCGGGAAAAATGGCGGTGGAACGGATCGTTTTTTCTTTGAATGATGTGGTGGAAAGTCTCTCCAGTTTGTTTTCCGCCAAAGCCCGATCCAATCAATTAGAATTCCAGATCTCGGTAGCCCCAGATGTCCCTGAATATGTGATCGGCGATCCCTTACGTATCAAACAAGTATTGGCCAACTTGGTGGGCAATGCCATCAAATTTACCGAAGCCGGTTGGGTTCGCCTTGAAATCTCCTGTGATACCTGGGAGTCCCAACAGGTGATAGTACGCTTTTTGGTCGAGGATACCGGTATTGGGATGACGATTTCCGAACAGGCGAATCTGTTCCGGGCGTTTTCTCAGGCCGATTCCAGCATCAGCCGAAAGTATGGTGGCACCGGTCTGGGACTCTCCATCAGCCAACGGTTGGTGGCGCAGATGGGTGGAGAAATCGGCGTGGCCAGCGAACCGGGTTGCGGAAGTTCTTTTGGTTTTTCCCTCCGTTTCGACCTGCCTCAGGGCGAACAAGATACCTCCGATTCCCCCCCTGGGGATCCTTTCGCCGAGGAAGTACCCCCCGAATTCCTCCCCGCCCATGTGTTGCTGGTGGAAGATAACGCGATCAATCAACAAGTTGCGCGGGAACTGTTGGAGGGGGTTGGCTTGAAAGTGACTATTGCCAACAACGGCCAGGAGGGGATCCAGGCGGTACAACGGGAGCCGTATGACTTGGTGTTGATGGATGTGCAAATGCCCTTGATGGATGGTTTTCAGGCGACAAAGTGGATTCGTGCCGACGGTCGATTTGACCATCTGCCCATCATCGCCATGACCGCGCATGTCCTTTTTTCGGATCTGGAAAAATGTCAGAACGTCGGGATGAGTGATCATGTGGGCAAGCCTGTGGAACCGGCAGCCCTCTATCGGACTTTGGGACGATGGTTGCCATTCCGGCCTGGAAAACCGTCTTCTCCCCAGTCATCCATCGTGGTGCCGAACGTTGCGGGTGCGGGATTATTGCCCCAATCCATTCCGGGTATCAACCTGGAACAGGGATTGAGCAAAGTACGGTATAATCATCTTTTGTTTCGCAAGTTGTTGCTAGAATTTTATCAGGATCATGGCGCAAGCTCCCTACGGATGCGGGAGGCCATCGACCAGGGACGATTGGATGATGCCCAACATTTGGCGCATACCATCAAAGGGGCAGCAGGCAATCTGGGTGCCCTCAACCTTGCCAAGGCAGCGGGACATCTGGAAACGGGACTCAAATCGTTCACGGCCATCGATAAACACTGGAAAATCTTTCAATGGTCTTTTGAAGAACTTATGGGTGCCTTGACGTTGATGAAACAGACTCCACATGGAGAAAATTCGGATGTCAAAGACCGGGAAACCGATAGAAAAACCTTGTTTCCATTGGTGAAGGAACTGGCAGAATCGTTGCGCGAAGCATCTCCCCAATCCATGGAGGTGTTGGAGCGTATGGAGCCGATGGTTGGAGCGGAACACCGGGAACAATTTGAGACGTTGCAGAACGAAATCAACGGTTTTCAATTTGAAGAAGCCATGGTGACCTTGGAAAGATTTGCACAAGAAACCGGCGTACACGGTTGAAGGAATGGCCATGACACAACGAAAATTCAGAATCATGATTGTCGATGATGAACGGCTGAACATCAATGTCCTCAACGATATTTTAAAAGATGACTATCAGATCAAAGTCGCCGTGAATGGTGAACAAGCCTTAAAGCGCGCCGTGTCCGATCCCAAACCCGACTTGATTATTTTGGATATCCAAATGCCAGGGATGGGAGGATATGAGGTGTGTTCCCGGTTGAAGGGTGATCCGGTCACCCACGATATTCCGGTGATTTTCATCACCAATCTGACGGAAGAGGAAGATGAAAAAAAAGGATTGGCCATGGGGGCGGTGGATTACCTGATCAAGCCTTTGCGTCCGTCCATCATTCAGGCCCGAGTCAGAACGCACCTGGGACTCAAACAGGCCCGTGAATCTTTGGCGAAACGAAACAAGGAACTGGAACGATTGCTGGTCCTGAGAGAAACCGTGGAACAAATATCCCGCCATGATCTCAAAGGACCGCTCAGTGGCATTTTAGGATCGACGCAACTCCTCCTGGAGGCCGATTATCTTCTCCCGGACCACCGGCAATTGCTCGTCATGCAGGAACGGGCCGGTTATAAAATGTTGGAGATGATCAATCGTTCCTTGGACATGTTAAAAATGGAGCAAGGCAACTATACCTTGGACCCAGAACCGGTGGATCTATTGATGGTGATTCATCGCATCTTCGGCGAGGTTCGTTATTTGCCGCCCCGCCTGTTCTTGGATGGTCAACCTGTGCTTCCTGGCGATACCTTTACGATTTGGGGCGAAGAACTGCTTTGTTATTCCATGCTCTCCAATTTGGTTAAAAACGCCGCTGAAGCCAGTGAAAATGGGGAACCGGTCACGATTCGGATGGATACTGGAAAAATGGCTCGGGTGCAAATTCAAAATTCGGGAGTCGTTCCCGAAGCCATCCGTGGAAGGTTTTTTGAAAAATATATCACCACGGGGAAAAGTGGCGGGACCGGTTTGGGAACCTATTCTGCCCGGCTGATCACCCAAACCCTGGGGGGGACCATCCACATGGACTCTTCGCCCCAACAGGGGACCACGATTACGCTGTTTCTTCCGCGTCAGAGTTTGGGATACGGCGCGGCTGGCCAAGATTTTTCGGATGAGAAACCGATTTTCCATCCCGATCAAAAGATCCACGAATCCAAAGCAGACAACTCTGGATTGTCGATTTTATTGGTAGACGATACCGAAGAAAATCGCATGGTCATCCACTATTTTCTCCAACATACGGCGCACCGATTGACCATGGTGGCGGATGGGATGCAGGCACTGGATTGTTTTAAAAGTGGCGGGTTCAACCTTGTATTGATGGATATTCATATGCCAGGGATGGACGGATACCAAGCGGTTGGGGAAATGCGCGCCTGGGAGCTGGAACAAAACCTGCCACCAACGCCTATTCTGGCACTCACCGGCAGTAATACGCGCGACGAAATTGAAAAAACCCGGCAGGCTGGTTTCAATCTGCATCTTTCCAAACCGATTGGAAAGCAGAAGCTTCTGGACACCATAGAGTTCTTTGCACCGACGTGAGTCGGGATTAAGACCCTAGAATATTTTTGTTTCTTCATGATGATCATTTCACCAACCCTGGAGAACCCCTATTTCCTTGTCCAACCCCATGACAGGGTTCGGAAAGTGAATCCGCCAATCATGGGTAACGGGGGTCGTCCCCGTTATCCATGATTGGTGAGGATTACATCAGGCAGCCTGAGGGAGCATACCATCCAACGTCGCCATAGCGATCTGGTAGCCAACTCCGCAACGATGTTGGATGGTCTTGTGGGTAAAATCGGTCCCCGGGATGAGCAATTGTTCCTGCAACGAATAGTTCTCGGTCAATTCGATGATGATCGGCGGCAAAAACGGTTGATAGGAAAGAAGATCCTGAAACCCTTCGTCATGACGCAAGGGGCTGTCACTGGGGAGCCATGCATCCACTTTATGGGCAAACTCACGAAGACTGTTCATCTTTTGGTACAGTTTTTTGTCATAATCAATCTTACATTCAAAAGAAATGCTCATTTTACGATCATCAACTTCCAACAAATTTTTCGGAACCATCCCCCGTTGGGGAAACAGAGAAAAGACATAAACCGAGCGCGTATAGTTTTGTTCGGAAGAATCCTTGAACCCATTCAATGCCTTGAAGGCCGGTTTGAGTGGCGTATTGTCAAATAGCCCTCCATCCCAATAGTGCGAACCGTTGATCTGCACCATGGGAAACCCCGGCGGTAACGCACCACTGGCTAAAATATGGGAAGCATTCAGCACCGTGGGCGGTCCTTGGTCCCCCTCCTGCGGAAAGTTGGCAAACACTTCCAGTTTGCCAGTTTCAATATTCAAAGAGGTCACCGCCAAACGGGTCGTCCCCCGGTTGAGTTTCTCCCAATCGATCATCTCATTCAGGGTTTTTTCCAGCAAATAGGTGTCGGAAAAATGGGTCTGGGTGAACGGAGAAATCAAAAGCCATGGATTGGGAGAGTACATGCCGGGATTGAACGGCATGGAGAGCAGATGATGCAAACTATCGGGTAAACCCGGCATGGGAAGGGCACTCAAACGATCCCATAGCTCATCCAAAGCCGCCGGTGGATCATCGTTTTTACACCCCGCGATGACCGCCGCATTGACCGCACCGATGGAAACACCCGTCACAACCTTGGGCCGAATACCCCGATCCCACAGTGCCTTGAAGGCACCATATTCGTAGGATCCAAAGGCACCACCCCCCTGAAACACCACCGCACTTAAATGCGTCGCTTCCATAATGACTCTCCTCTCGATAGAATGCCCCACAGTCTCACGAATGCACTGTCGCCAACACTATCGCATGAATCATTTAAAGTAAACTGGCAATAATCTATATACAGACACTTATGGGTTACATATCGGCCAAAAAGCATGAAAAAATCTCAAATCATTTGTTGCCCGATGATCCTCAAGCAACCTAACCCTGGAGAACACCCGTGACCGCCGGAGAACACTTAAGATCCCGACTGGCCGAACCCGGTATCCATATCGCCCCCGCCGTTTATGATTGTCTGGGTGCCCTCATCGCCGAACAAGTCGGCTTCCATCTGATTTTCTCTGGAGGGTTCAGCATTGCCGCCGCCCGACTGGGCAAACCCGATCTGGGATACTTAACGGCAACCGAAATGATTCAAGCGGCCCGATCCATCGCCCAGGCAACCGCCATCCCCGTCATCGCCGATATGGATACCGGGTATGGCAACCCCCTCAATGTCATTCGTACCGTGGAAGATGCCGTCTTAGCTGGCGTCGCCGGCATCATCCTGGAAGATCAAGTATGGCCCAAACGGTGCGGCCATATGGAAGGTAAACAAGTCATCAGCGTCGCCGAACAGGTGGAAAAAATTCGTGCCGCCCGCTTCGCCGCCCAAGAAAGCGGTCTGGTCATCGTCGCCCGCACCGATGCCCGCGCCATCCATGGACTTCAGGATGCCATGGAACGGGGCGAACGCTACCTGGAGGCGGGAGCCGACATGTTGTTCGTCGAAGCACCACAGTCGGTCGAAGAATTACAGGCCATCGCACAACGTTTCCCCCATCAATATCTATTCGCCAACATCATCGAAGGGGGCAAAACCCCCAATCTGTCCGCCGATGAACTCCAACGTATGGGGTATAAAGTGGTCGTATTCGCACTCTCCGCACTCTTCGCCGCCACCGAAGCCCTGCAAAATTGCCTAGCTCACTTAAAAAAACATGGGACAACCGATGGCCTAGCACATACAATGAACTTCAAGGCTTTTGAACAGGTCATCCGGCTGGAGAGACACCATGCATTGGAAAAGAGATTCCAACCCAAAGAATGATCGCTAACCCCGGTCCGCCATGTCCAAGTGCCGCATCAACTTCCTTGTCATACTCCTCTGGGTGCTGGGGCTGTTCTCGTCGGTCCCAAACATCGGACATGCTCAAGAAACCTCCCCCAGCGGCAGCAAGTCTGAGACCATCGTGGACATCGGTGTCCAACCACTCTGGTTTCCCAGTGGCATCATCACAGAAGTCATGCGACACGATGCAATCCTTGAAGCCCAGTTACAACAACTGGGGAAAAAAATCCGCTTCCACCCCTTTTTCAAAGGTGCGGACGTAAACACCCAGATCCATCAGGGAAACCTGGACGGGGGGATTGGCGGTGATATGCCCGCCATCACCGCCTGTGTCGCCGATCGGGTGCATATCGTCTCCCTGGCCGATTATTATTTCACCGCCATTGTCGCCCCCAAGCCGATACTCCCGTCTGAGTTGCGGGGGCAACGGATTGGATATGCCTTGGGTTCCAATGCCCATTATGCCCTTTTGAATGCCTTGCGCGCCAATAACCTGACCGAATCGGATGTCACCCTGGTCCCCATGGCGGTCAACGCCATGCCCCAAGCCCTGGAACAGGGGACCATCGATGCATTCAGTGCTTGGGAACCGACCCCCACCATGGCAGCGCATTTATACGGCCATCACATCATCCACAAATTTCTCTCCTCAGGATACCTTTATTTCTCCCACCCTTTCGCCGAGCGGTATCCTGAAATCATCGATCTGATGATCGCCGCCGAATTTCGGGCACTCAACTGGCTGATATCATCCGATAAAAACTTTATCCAAGCCCTATTCTGGTCCAATGCCACCATTCGCCCATTCCAGGGTTATGATTTTGCCCTTCCCATCAAAGAATCATTGCGGCTGGGACACAGCAGTATCCGTTATTTGCAAGCCATGCCCGTGATTCCCGAAGACGATCTTTTGGAAAGTGAACACGTTGGCCAAGCGGTCCATTTTTTAAAACACATCGGAAAATTGCCTTCGGACCTCCCCTGGAAGCGTGTTGCGGCCTGTTTTCATCGCGAAAAGGGGACAAAAATACTTGCAGCTCCCACCCAATACCGCCTCGACACGTTCGATTATGCGGGGATCCCGCCATGAACCCCCGCCCCTCCCACGTCGCCCCCGCTCGCAAACCTTGGAAAAATAACCTGGAAACCCGATTGGTCTTCTGGTCCAGCCTGTTGTTCCTGGGAAGCCTGGGCTTGATCGTTTACGTCACGGTGATGGGAATACCGTATACCCCTTTCCAGGGTCGTCTGGACCAGTTACGCAACGAAATGATCAGACACCTGGATCTGATCGCCAACCTCCACAAAGAACAAACCGAAGATTGGCTCTGGGAAAAAAGGAAAGACTTGAACTTCATAGCCAACAATCCGTTCTTGCTTGATGAGTTGGAAACGTGGCTCACAGAACCAACAGACCATTTGGCATCCACCTATCTGCAAACGATCTCCAAAGCTTATCCCGAATTTGAATTTCTACAACTGGTCGATATCGCCAATCAGTTGGTTTTTTCCACCACCACCGAATCACCGGAACCGCTCATCAAAGATCGTTTTTATCACAACGTATTGCTGTCCAATCATGGTTACGTCGGAAGAGCCAGAATGCTCCCCGGAAGAAAATGGCCGGTTTTCCGCATTGGTCACGCATTGCACAACCGTCATGGACAAGATGTGGCAGTGCTGATCGCCGCCGTCAGCCCCGTCGCCCTCATGGAACGACTCCCCAACGTCGGCGACAGCCTGGGAAAAACAGGCGAGGTGTTCCTGGTGAATGGTCAAGGATTTCTCATCAGCCAATTAAAATACCCCCCTCCCGATGGATCGGTCCCAAAACCATTGGAATATCAACTGAAGTCCAAACCGGAATTATTGGCCGCCAGTGGTCATGAGGGACTGATTCTCTCGCGGGATTACCGCAATGAACCGGTCGTCGCCGCCTTTCGCCATGTACGCATCAGCCCGGTATGGGGGATGGGACTCGTCGTCAAAATTGATCAAAAAGAACTGTTCGCCCCATTGCGGCAAGAGGTTACCACCCTGGTCTTCGTCTCATTGACCGTGTTCCTGCTGCTGGTCCTGACCAATGCCTTCATGGTCCGCAGACAGACCCGACTATTGACGGTTCTCAGTCACGCCGCCGCCCAAATCTCCCAGAACGATCTCACCATCCGGTGTGGCATTCGCGGCCAGGATGAAATCGGCGTTCTGGGGCAAACGTTCGATGTCATGGCGGAAAAGTTGGAATCGGCATTCAAAGGGCAGGAAAAAGAGATCACCCGGCATCGACAAACATCCCTGAACCTGGCCCAAGCCAACAATGAGTTGAAAAATTTTACCTACATTGTGTCCCATGATCTGCGTTCACCGCTCCTCAGCATCCAAGGATTTATCGAAGAATTGCACATGGACCTGGAGGCGTTGGCACAGCCCATCACCCACTTGTTGCATGACCAGGATGATGCATTTGCGCATAGCATCAAAGATATTCTCCATGTGCGCCTCCCGGATGATATGCGTTACATCCGCGCTTCCACCCATAAAATGGACGGATTGGTCAATGGTATTCTCAATCTTTCCCGCGTGGGTCGTGTGGAACTCCAGTTTGAAAGACTGGAGATGCAAAAATTGGTGGAAAATAACATCAATGCGTTGGAATTCACCATCCGAGCAGCGGGGGTCGATGTTTCTGTCGGAACCCTCCCCCCTCTGGTCTCCGATCGGTTCGCTATGGAGCAGATTTTTGGTAATCTTCTATCCAATGCCATCAAGTATCGTGACCTATCACGACCCGGGAAAATAGAAATTAGCGCGGTGGATGACCCCAAGGAACAGAGAACCCTCTTTTTTGTCAAAGATAATGGCCGTGGTATTGCGGAAGATGATATTCAAAAGATTTTCATCATGTTTCAGCGCGTTGGAAACCAAGATTCCCCCGGTGACGGCATCGGTCTGGCCTGTGTACAAACCCTGGTACGGCGTCTGCGCGGACGCATCCGCTGCCAATCGACCTTGGGAGCAGGAACAACCTTTCAGTTATCTTTTCCGACCATCCCGCAGCAATCGAACAGCACGCCATGGGAGAACGCCGAATGAAAAAGATGCAACCGGTTACCATTCTTTTGGTGGAAGATGATGACGCCCACGCAACATTGATCGAACGCAATCTTCGCCGGGCGGGCGTCGTCAATCCCCTTGTGCGACTCCTCAATGGACGGGAAGCACTCGATTTTTTGTTCAACAAGGGGCGGTTTGCCAACCATCCGCGTCCCCAACCCCTCCTGATGTTGCTTGACTTGAATATGCCGGAGATCGATGGTTTTCAAGTGATCAAAGAGATGAAAAAAGACGAAGAATGTAAGATCATCCCCATCATCGTCCTGACAACGACCAACGACCCCCATGAAGTCCAACGATGTTATGAACTGGGATGTAACAATTTCGTCACCAAACCTGTCGATCCCCTGACGTTTTCCAAAACGATTCAAACCATGGGGATCCTGATCAACATCATGTCCTATCCACACTGCCCATGACACCGCCCCGATCCAACAGCCCAAAACCACGCATCCTCACCATGGAGGATGACGAAGCCTTGGCGCAACTGGTTAAACGCCGTTTGGTACGCCAGGGGTTTGATGTGGAAATCGCCTTGGACGGTCTGTCGGGATTGAACATGTTGCAGGCAACCCCCTTCGACGTGGTGGTCTTGGACTATAAACTGCCATCCATGGATGGTCTGGATGTCCTGTCGCAGATTATGCAGAAGGTCAACGCCCCGCCCGTCATCATGGTATCGGGCTTTAGCAGCCTTGAAATCGCCATTGAGGCCATTCGTCGCGGGGCCTCCGATTATGTCGTCAAGGAATCGGGTGGCAATTATCTGGAACTTCTTTGCGAAACCGTCAAAAAGGTTTTGGAAAAACAAAACCTTCTAAAAAGCAAAGATGCCGCAGAAGCGGCATTGCAGGAGAGCATTCTGCAATTTCGCTTCATCGCCAACTCGGCCAGCGATGCCATTTTATCCGCCGATGCCCAAGGGACCATCATTTTTTGGAATCGTGGTGCCACCGCTATTTTCGGATATGATGAAGACGAAATTCTGGGACAACCGTTGACCCGGTTGATACCCAAACGGTTTCACGATGCGCATAGTCAGGCCATGCAACGGGTTTTGACGACCGGCGAAATGCGGCTGATTGGACAAATGGTTGAAGTAGTCGCCCAACGAAAAGATGGTGCCGAATTTCCTCTGGAAATTTCCCTCTCCTCCTGGACGATCGATTCCAAACATTTTTTTTCCGCCGTGGCACGGGATATTACCGCACGCAAAAACAATGAGCAACGGACCCAACGTCTTCTCCAAAATCAAATCCTCATCAACGCCCTGCTGCAATTGGTTGCCAGTCCGCACTCCCTGGATGAACAGCTTGAGATTGCCTTGGATCTGGTGTTGTCCTCCAGTTGGCTGGTGACCCTGAACAAGGGGGCTATTTTTCTCTACGACGATCTCCGTGATGAACTGGTTTTAAAAATCCAAAAGGGGCTTCATGAGGATTTGATCACGACCTGTTCCCGGGTGAACAGCACCCAATGTGTGTGCGGTGCTGCCATGGCATCGAACCAATTGATATTCTGCGATTCCAACGATCCCAGACATACGGTCCATTATGATGGGATGATTGCCCATGCACACTATTGTGTCCCGATCATCGCCAGAGAACGGTTTCTGGGGGTTGTGAATATTTACATGCCGGTGGGACATGCCAGAAATGCAGAAGAAGAAGATTTGCTGCATACCGTGGCCAATACCTTGGCGGGAGTGATCGAACGTAAGCAATTGGACGAACGACTGCAACAAGCCATCATCACTGCCGACCAAGCCAATAGCGAAAAAGGGCGTTTTCTCGCCTCCATGAGTCATGAGATTCGGACCCCGCTCAACGTGGTTCTGGGGATGGCGGAATTGTTGCTGGAAACAGTGATGAGTCCCGAACAACGTCGTTTTACCCAATCGATGCAATCATCGGGAAAAGTTTTGCTGGGGGTGATCAACGATATTCTCGATTTTTCCCGGCTTGAGGCGGGCAATGTCCAGATCGCCCAAAACCCCTATTCACCCCGTCAGGTGGTGGAAGAAACCTCCAACCTGATGCGTATGTCCGCCGAACGGAAAGGGCTGGCATTCGGCGTGACCGTTTCGCCCCTCGTCCCAGAGGCGGTCTTGGGTGACGATAGCCGGGTAATTCAGGTTCTCATCAATCTGATCGGCAACGCCGTCAAGTTTACCCATACCGGTCGGGTGGATGTTGCACTGGCCATGCACCCTCATGAACCGGAAACCCTCTTTTTCAGCGTCACCGATACCGGCATTGGCATCAATGCGGAGCAAAAAGACCGTATCTTTGAACATTTCATCCAAGCCGATGCCGGAATTACCCGACGTTATGGTGGGACCGGATTGGGATTGGCCATTTCTCAACGCCTGGTGGCGTTGATGGGGGGACGGTTGGAGGTGACAAGCCGTTTGGGTCATGGCAGCACCTTTCATTTTTCCTTACCCATGCGCGTGGCGATGGCACCAACCCAACAGGAACGCAGCGACCGACACCCCGCAGCACCCTCCCCCGCGCAACCATTACAGGTTCTTCTGGCGGAGGATGCCGAAGAAAACCGGATGGTGTTTGCCGCCTTTTTCTCGAAATCGTCTCACCAGTTAACCATGGTCGAAGATGGCGTGCAAGCGGTCAACGCGGTAAAAAACAAATTGTTTGATGTCGTGATCATGGATGTCCAAATGCCCAATCTGGACGGTTATTCCGCCACCCGTCAAATCCGCCAATGGGAAGGGAAACCACCCCGTCCCCCGGTCCCCATCATTGCCCTATCGGCCCATGCCATGGAGGGAGAAAAAGAACGGAGCCAGGAGGCGGGATGCACCCTGTATTTGTCCAAGCCGGTCCGAAAAAAAGTGTTGCTCGATGCCCTGCATCAAGTCACCCATCCCGTTCTCGCCTGATCCTCTTTTGTCCCTTTGAAGTTTTCACGGGTTGGAGATACCCTATCCCCCATGAGCGATCACGATTCCCTTTACCATCGACTCTTCTCCCATCCAGAAATCGTCGCCGATTTACTGACTCATTTTCTCGAGCCAGCCATCCTGGAAGAACTTGATCTGTCAAAGATGACGCGACTCAATACCAAATTGACGGCACATACCGGTCAACGTCGGCGCGGCGATGTGGTATGGGAGATTCCCACACGGCTTGGCGGTCGTCTGTTCCTGTTGCTTATCCTGGAGTTCCAATCGGAGAGTGACGCATGGATGGTGTTGCGTCTTCATGTCTACAGCGGTTTGCTCTACCAACAATTGGTGGATGAACGTCAATTAAAAGCGGGTGACGGACTCCCCCCCATTCTCCCCATTGTTCTCTATAATGGGGAAGCACGTTGGAAGGCGGCGACCAACCTACATGCGCTAATCCATCTTCCCGATGGCTCTCCCTTGTGGAAATATCAACCGCAAATGCGTTATTATGCGATTGATGAGGGACGTTTCCCAGATGCCGAATTAAAAAATCGCCAATCCTTGATCGCGCTTTTCTTTCGGATAGGGCACCCGGAAAATCTGGAATCCATGGTAGAAGCCAGCCGTGACCTTGTCGCATGGTTTGCCGATCACCCCGATGGACCGCCAATAAAAAGGTTGTTCCGTGAGTTATTGACGGCAAACCTGGAGAAAATGAAAGGGACAAATCCTCTCCCGCCCATTCCTGAACAACTTGAGGAGATTGTAATCATGTTTGAATCACAAGTCGAAAAGTGGGCAAAGGAAATTGAAAAGAAAAGTCTGATTGCGGGTGAAAAACGCGGTGAAAAACGCGGTGAAAAACGCGGTGAAAAACGCGGTGAAAAAAAAGGCAAGATGCAGATGCTGACGGACATGCTCCGACGTCGATTTGGCACCCTGCCGCCCTGGGCCGTGGAACAGCTTGCCAAAGCGGACATCCCCTCGTTGGAGGCATGGAGTCTTCGATTTGTCGATGCGCAGTCGTTGGATGCGGTTTTTTTAGAGAAAAACTAGCGATATGCAAGGGAGTTCAGGAAACGTGGTGTATCGTGATGAAGACCAATATGTCAACCAACTTCTCAGAGAATCCGAGAAGCTGTTCCATTATGACTTGGAAATCGAAACGGACAGAATAACCGCGCTGAAAGAGCGGGCGGAGGAATTGATTTCCTCCCATGGTAACGTGGCCCGATTGATTTTGGCGCGCGTGGCCTGCCTCGCCAAAGATGAAGCGACCATGCGCCGCCACCATTATGCCATCCTGGAAACCAATCCCGATGACTCTTCCTCCTTTCGTGACTACAGCGAATCCTTAAGGAAAATGGGCTACTATTCCCAAGCGCGAGAAACCTCCCGACGCGCCCATGAATTGGCCCCAGCCAATAGTGAACTGTTGCGGACTTTGGTTAAAAATTGCGTAATTTCCGGTTACTTCCAGGCCTCCTGGCGTTATTTAGATCTGGCTATCAAAGCCAATGCCCGGGTCATGACACGCGAATATAATTTTCTCTCCCAGGCGGTCCATTTTTTCAAAGATTCTGGGGTTAGCGATCTGGAACTGGAACGGGTACAACATATTGCGATGGCGGTTTTGCGCCTGGAAGAACTCACCCCCATCGGGGTATTGCGCTCACCCGCCGTCCATATGGAATTTCTTCACGGCCCACCCCCGCTCGCCGGAGAAGCCACCAACGAGCATCGTCTGTTTCTGATGTGGGGGATCCAAACAGCGGTACGGGGTGATCATCTGGGGATCTTGAATGAAAGGCTTTATCAGGCGATTTCCCGATCCCAATTGGATCCTCGCATCCTTTCCTTTGTCAAGATCCGATTTTTCAATCGAACCCGCGAGGGGATGATGTCTACGGGCTTTAACTATTAATGTTTCTAAGCCATGGAGAAACCGTATGATTTCACCTTGCCATATGGGGATGAACTATCAGGAACGCAAAGCGATGATCCAACGGTTCAATGCCTTGCAAATCCAGGCCGTCGCATTTGATTTTGATGGTGTTTTGGCCGATTCCGTCCCCATCAAGGATGATGCCTTGGAGATGTTGGCATCCCAGGAAGTAACCGGAAAGGGGGGGAGAGCCAGAAAGCTGTGGGAACAGACACGGGGTATTTTTCGTCGAGAACGGATGGGGTTGGTTTTTAAGGCGGTGTTGCAGCGTGATCTGGAAGAGGCCACCCTGGACAATCTTGTGGCCCGTTACAAGGAGGCGGTCTTTCAACGCACGGTGTCAGCACCGGCGATTGTGGGAAGTCTGGAATATTTACGCAGTTGGCCGTTGATTCCATCGTATATCGTATCGGCGGCCCCGCAACAGGAGGTTGTGGAAATTGCCCAAAAACGGGATATTCACCGCTATTTTCGTGCGATCATCGGCGGCCCGAAGAAAAAAAATACGGTCTTGGCGGAGTTAATCAAACGGGAACAGTGCCAACCCAAAGAACTTTTATTTATTGGCGATTCCGATTCCGATCATCGGGCGGCCCAAGAGGTCGGGGCCTCTTTTTTGGGGGTCGTCGCCCCAGGCCGAACCAATCCGTTTCCCCCCGAGGTCAGGATCGTCCCAGATTTAACGAGCCTTACGGAGATCATCGCCACATGGTGGGAAAAAACGGAGGAGAATCATCTCTGATTGTTTTTTTTGCTCTCAAGACGGTGCATCAAAATGGCCATGGCCTGATGATTGATCTTCAACTTAACATCGGGGGGAAGTTGTTTAAAAAACTCGTGCTCCAGACGAAAGACAAGGATTTTTCCCTGGGCCAGGACATTGGTGGCCCGCTGCTGGCGGGCGAAATGGGCAATTTCACCGAAGACCGCCCCAACCTCCAATTTTGCCAGGACTTCATCGGGATTGGCGTTCTTGGTGACCACGACGACGCCATCGATCAACACATAAAACGTCCGGTCTTGCGCCCCTTCGACGATGATTTTTTTCCCATCCTCATAGGAGCGGAACACTTTATGATCGCAAAACCACGCCCGCTCCTCACTGGAAAAGTCTTTGAAAAAATCAATTTCATCCAGTTTTCTCAGCAGAGTCCGACGATCCATGTATTGGCTCCCGATACAAAAACGCAACCGCAATTCTTTGTCAACCCCCAATGAACCTGCCTTCATCCTAACGTCTTTTCCAGGATAATAAAAGCCCATGTGGACTGTGCCCGAACTCAAAAGGATGAATCTGGGATCCGTGGTGGACGAAGCCAGAAAAGGCTTGGAAGATCTCCTTTATCTGGCGATGGATCGCCGCATCCGACTCGCAGTCACCGGTTTGAATCAATCGGGCAAGACCGTTTTCATCACCGCGATGATTCATCAACTGCTTCAGGGGGGACGCCTGGGGGGATTACCTTTTTTTCAGGTTGTCGCCGAAGGGCGTTTCCAGGGGGCCAAGACGGTGATCCAGCCCAACATGGATATTCCGGCGTTTCGGTATGATCAGTTCATTCAAACCCTCACCGCCACCCCCCCCGCATGGCCCAAGGCGACCGATGGTCTGAGCGAAATCCGCTTGGCCATCCGTTTCCGCCCTTCTGGATTTCTCCAAAGCCGCGTCCGTTCCAGCACGACGATCTATCTGGACATCATCGATTATCCGGGGGAATGGTTGCTGGATCTGCCGCTCTTGGGGCAAAGTTTCGCCCAATGGTCGGATGAGGTGTTCACCCTGTGTACCCGTGAACCACGCGCTACGCTAGCGCAACCCTGGTTAGAATATCTTAAAAATCTGGACCCGCACCAAAATGCCGAAGAGGGGGTTCTGCGGCAGGCGAGTCGCTTGTTTACCGACTTTCTTTTGGCGTGCAAAGCGGAACCTGTGGGGTTGAGCTATCTGCAACCGGGCCGCTTTTTAATCCCCGGCGATCTGAAAGATGCGCCGATCCTGACCTTTTGCCCGATCCGGCACACCACCCAATCGACGCAACCCGGTTCATTGGGCCAGGTGATGGCAGACCGCTTTGAATCCTATAAAGATCGGGTCGTCCGTCGTTTTTATGACCAACATTTTTCGCATTTTGACCGGCAGATTGTCCTGGTGGACCTCCTCAAAGGTCTCAACCGGGGGCCGGAACATTTTGCCGATATGGACCCTGCTGAGAAAAGTATTTTGAAAAATTTTGATTATGGCCGCTCCTCCACCCTATCCCGACTGTTTCAGCCCCGCATTGACCGCTTGTTATTTGTCGCCACCAAAGCGGACCATGTCGCCGCCAATCAGCATGGCAACCTGGAACGGCTGCTCAAACGGATCTTGATGGATCCGGTCAACGATGCCACTTTCCATGGGGTCACGGTGGATACCATGGCCATCTCTTCGGTGGTCTCTACGGAAACCGTGGTCAAGGAACACCAGGGGCGGAGATTATCCTTCGTCAAAGGGCGTCCCAAAGGCCGCACAGAGGAGGTGTTGTTATTCGGTGGTGAAATCCCCGAAAAAATCCCCAAACCGGAAGCTTGGCAAAGCGAACGATTTAATTTTTTGGAGTTTGAGCCGAAGATTCCCCGGGAGGATGCCGATGATCGCCTGGGTCACCTGCGCCTGGATCTGGCCCTCGATTTTCTCCTGGGAGACAAGTTAACGTGAACGCATCCGATTGACATTCGACCTGTTTTTAGACTATATCTGGTCATGAAGGGAGGATGGTCATGAAACTATCGCGTCAGATCAAACCAATCAGTTGTCTGAAGGCCCATGCCGCAGAAATCGTGCGTAACCTATCGGGGCAAGACGGCCCCCTGGTCATCACCCAGAATGGCGAAGCCAAGGTCGTGATGCAGGACATTGAAAGTTATGAGCAAAACCAGGAGACCATGGCCCTTCTGAAAATTCTTGCGCTCGGCACGCTTCAGGTCGAGAAAGGCAAAGTCCAGCTCGCCGGTGATGTCGTTCAGCGACTTCGAGACCGGAGCAAGAGTCGCTGTCAGACAATCAGAGAAACAACGTAACGGTGGCAATGATCACGAGTAGGTTCCTGCTCCGAGATTTTGTCGAGAAAGACTCGCCGTAACCATTCAGACCCCCCCTAAAAAACTATTGAAAAGAAAGAAGGGGTCTGGGGAATTCTTTCCCCAGGGTTTTGACTTTAAATCAAAAGCTTCAATTTTTTGCTTTTGAATTTGTTTTTGACTTTAAATCAAAAGCCGCTAGAAATATTTTTGTTTAAATTCAAAAGCAAGGTCAAAAGCTTAAGCATGGAAACCTTTTTGTTTAAATTCAAAAACAACATCAAAACCCTGGGGGCAATCCCCCAGACCCCTTTTTTCTTTCGATAATTTTAAGGGGGGGAGTCTGAACGGTTACGATCGCCTGGGTCACCTGCGCCTGAATCTGGCCCTCGATTTTCTCCTGGGAGACAAGTTGACATGAACGCCTCCGACCCCTGGCTCCCCCCCGTTGAACTGGTCGCCGCCCGTTCCACCGCCAGCGCGGAAAAAGCCCCCCCCTCCATCACTCCAGTGGAATTGCCCGCCCCCGATGAACCGGAAGAGGATCCTTCACCCGTCCAGGAGGTGGCCCTGGCGGTACAACGATGGGATTCTTTGGTGCAACATCGATGGCTAGTTTGGCTCATTTTTGGCGGCATGACTTGGTTGGCGGGGGCATGGATTGAGGAGGCGGTCTATTTTGTGCTGGATCAGTTTCAACAACACTGGGCATTGGGGGCGGTATTTGGCCTGTTGATCCTGATCACCCTGACGGCAAGCGTGATGATCCTGTTCAACGAGGCCCATGGATTTGTCCGTTTGCGCCGGTTTGACGGATTACGTCACCAAATCCGGCAGATGTGGGATACCCGAAGTTGTGGCCAAGGGATCCCCCTGGCCCTGCGATTACGCCATGACATGAGCCAGGAAGAATGGTTGCAACCGGCTTGGCGTCACTATCAGGATATGGCCCGAGAACATCACGATGATCGGGAACTTCTGGAGCTTTTATCCAGGACGGTTTATGTCCAACACGACCAACACTGCTACCGCATGATTGTCCAGCATGGCAGTACCACGGCTCTGGCTTCGACCATCAGCCCTTTTGTCTGGCTGGATAGCTTGGTTTTTCTATGGCAAAACCTGCGGATGATCCGCATGATCGCCCAATGTTATGGACTTAAGCCAAGTTGGTCGGCCAGCCTGTTTTTAGCCAAGGAGGTTATGTTGGGTTTATTCATGGCGGGGACAGCCGATTTATTGGCCGACAAAGTGGCGGAAGCGGTGGGAGGACATGCCGCCTCCATCATGCTGGCCCAGGTTGGCAAGGGGGCGGCCAATGGGCTGTTTACGGCACGGGTTGGTCTGGCCGCCATCAACCGTTGCCGCACCTTGCCATTTCATCCTGGAGGGGAGCCTTCCATGGAGCATCTGCGAACGGAACTATTTAAGACAATTAGAAAATCACTGGGGAATGCCGATGCTGTACCGAAACCGTCTCCCCTCCTCTCCCAGAGGGATAACGGAAATAATCCATGAATAAATCACAAAGAACAGTTACGATGGCGTAGGTTGCGTCCAAGCCTGTTCACATGGGTTTTTATAAATAACAGCAACGGTTCAAGGTCAAACATCCATGGCGCATTTTCACATTGTCTATTTTGACGTTGATACAGGTTTCTATCCCTCATTCCATCACGGTTTGGCCTATATTATCGGCACCCTGAAAGAACAGGGTCATCACGTCACCCTGGACCACCTAGCGACCCTGGAAGATATTCCCCAAGGGATCGCCCGTCTGGATGCCATCCGACCCCAGATCATGGGTTTATCGTTTACTACCAACCAGTTCCAATATGTCCGCACATTTCTATCCCACGAACAAAGACACAAACCCCTCATCGTCGCCGGTGGTGTTCATTGCACCCTGGTCAAAGAACGATTATTTCAAGAGTTGCCATCGATTGACGCCCTGTGTATCGGTGAAGGGGAACTGCCCATGCGCGACCTGGGAAGGGCGATGGACAACGGTACCGATTACACCACCACCGCCAGCATGATATTCAAAACGGAAAAGGGCTTCATCACCAACCCGGTGGCCCCTCTGCCGCAATTGGATGATCTGGCACTTCCCGACTACACCCTGTTCAAGTATGAACAAATCATCCGGGATGGTGGCGAATCCTTTCCCATGCTCCTGGGACGGGGCTGTCCCTACAAGTGCAGTTATTGCTGCAACCATGTCCTGCGCGACAGCTACCCCAACAAAAAGGATTATGTCCGTTTTCCTTCCATTCCCAGATCCATCGAGATCATCCAGAGCAATCTGAAACTTTACCCAAACACCCGCCAGATTTTGTTTGCCGACGATACGTTTACCCTGAACAAGAAATGGATCATCCCGTTCTGTGCCGAATATAAGAAGGTGATTCCGTTACCCTATATCTGCAACGCCCGTGTCGAAACCATCACCGAGCCGGTGGTTGAGAGTTTGAAGGATTCGGGCTGTGCATCCATTGAATTTGGCATCGAGTCCGGCAGCGAATGGTTGCGAAAAAATCTTCTGAATCGTCATCACTCCAATGATAAAATTCGCCAAGCGTTTGCCATTGTACGAAAACATGGGATCAAGACATTTGCCTTCAATATTGTCGGCATCCCGTTCGAAACCAACGCGATGGCCCAGGAAACCTTCCGATTCAACCAGGAATTGCGCGCCGATTATGGCCGTTGTTTTTTCTTTTTTCCCTATCCCGGCAGCGAGATCTACGAGGTTGCCAAAAAATTTGATCTCCTACCAGACAATCTAGAACTGGTGTCGGGATACACCGAATCGCCCATCACCAAGCCCATGCATCAGTCCCACAGCGACATCCGCAAGAACAATGAACGGTTAAATATTTTGTTCATGGTTCGTTCCATTGGCTCCAAATTTGGCCTGCACCCAATCCTTGAGACGGTTTTGGTTCATAGTGCCATTGTATCACAAAAGCCGATATTTCTCCTTCTTGACCCCAAATCGTCCAACGCATGGATCCGAAAAACCAGGTGGTTAATCCGCACCTTGTTCCAACGTTATCTACGGGGAAGCAATGCCAAACCTTGAAATCTGGTGATCATCCCATTGCCCGATGATTGCAGAGGTCTAGTTTCCGTAAATCACCTGCGGCAGCCAAGTGACCAACGATGGCCAAAATACCAGAAGAAACAATGCCAATACCTGGATCACAATAAAGGGAAAGACACCGCGATAAATATCGGCAGTACGTAGCGAGGGAGGTGCGATTCCCCGGAGGTAAAACAAGGCGAAGCCAAACGGCGGCGTCAAGAATGATGTTTGCAGGTTGACGCCCATCATGACACCAAGCCAAATCGGATCCAATCCCAATGCCAGCAAGGGTGGCCCAACGATCGGGACCACCACATAGGTAATTTCGATAAAATCGATGATAAAGCCCAACAAAAACATGACCACCATGACCACCGCCAGGGCACCCATGGCACCGCCGGGGAGATCAAGCAACATGTCGTGAACCATGTCATCGCCATGAAACCCACGAAAAATCAGGGAAAACACCGCCGCTCCGATAAAAATCATGAAGACCATGCTGGTGATCCGCATGGTACTGCGAAGGATTTCTTCCAAAGAGGCTCGATTCATACGGCCCCGCAAGGTTGCCATGAGCAAGGATCCCACCGCCCCGACGGAAGCGGCCTCTGTGGGTGTTGCTAGGCCGGCGAGGATGGATCCCATCACCGAGACGATCAACACCACGGGGGGTATGAGAACCTGGATAACCCGCAACCCGAGGCCCTTGCTATGGAATTCCCGTTCTTCGGCGGGAATGGCGGGTGCGCGGGTCGGTTGCAAGTATGCGATGGCGGCAATATAGATGATATACAGAACCACCAGGAGTAAACCTGGGAGGATGGCCCCGACAAACAGATCGCCCACCGACACGGTTCGTGGGGAGAAGACCCCCATTTTAAGCTGTGCCTGCTGATAGGAGGCGGAGAGGACATCGCCGAGGATCACCAGGACGATAGAGGGTGGGATAATTTGGCCGAGGGTTCCGGCGGCACAGATGGTTCCCGAAGCCAAAGCGGGATCATAGCCTCGGCGCAGCATGGTGGGGAGTGACAACAGCCCCATGGTGACGACGGTGGCACCGACAATTCCGGTACTGGCGGCGAGCAAGGTTCCCACCACCATGACGGAGATGGCGATCCCCCCGCGCAAGCGGCCAAACAGGAGGGCCATGGTTTCCAGGAGGTCTTCCGCCACTTGGGAGCGTTCCAGGGTAACCCCCATGAAGACGAAGAGTGGCACCGCCATGAGGGTATCATTCATCATGATACCGTAGATGCGGTTGGGGACCGCTTCAAGGAAGGCGGGATCGAAGAGGTCAAGGGCATTGCCGATCAACGCCCCGATGAGGGAGGCCCCGGCCAGGGAAAATGCCACGGGATAGCCGGCCAGGAGGATCGTCGCCACGGCGACAAACATGAAAATTGCGGCGTATTCTTCCATGAATCGTTAATCCTTTTTCCAATCCAGGATAGTTAGGCAAGATTCGGCCAACTGTCCCAACCCCTGGAAACTAACCAGACAAGGCATGACCAGGATCAGCCCTTTCAGGAGCCACACGCCATTGAGGCCACCCGCTTCGCGTGACCCTTCGTGCATGGACCAGGAGACGGCGACATATTCCCAACTCATGGAAAAAATAAAGACCATCATCGGGAACAGCAGGAATACCACGCCGAGGAGGTTGATCCAAGCTTTGGTTTTGGGGGCGGCTGGCCGGTAAAAAATATCCACCCGCACATGCTCATCATGTTTCAAGGTATAGGCGGCCCCAAGCATGAAGATAGCGGCATGGACGTAGATAGCCGATTCCTGGAGATCGATCCGTCCCCAATCGAACAGATAGCGCAGAACGACGACCACAAAGACGATGAACACCATCAGCAAGGTGAGCCAAGCGACCCATTTCCCCATCCATTCACTGAGCGCGTTGCTGAAGCGATGGATGGAAAGAAGAAAAACTTTCATCCTAAGACCCTCTCCTCATCGTATCATTTTTTTCCCCAAGGGCTATCGAAGCGGTTATTCTGTCACATTTTCTGCCACAATACCACCCAACCCATACCGCACGATCTGTAAGACTCGTTCCTTTGAATGGTTCACGGAATAAACATACTGGAACCCGGGGAGAGTTCATCCCCGCAATTTTTTTAACTGCCAATTGACCACCCTTTTTGTTGCACTTTGCTAAACAATGATGTATTGATTTCTGCATGATGGTTAACGAAAATGAGGTGTTGACGGCGGGTTCATCGGCCTCCTTTGAGGATTGGAAACCATGAATGCAGAACGCATCAAAAATCGCAAGGCGCGTCTAGCGCGGCTGGTGCGTGAAGTGGGCAATGCTGCGGATGTTGCCCGCAAAGCGCAAACGAGCCGCAGTTATTTAAGCCAAATTATGGGATCCCACGGACGACGCAACATGGGTGATCTTTTGGCACAACGGTTGGAAGAGGCCTTTGGCAAACATCGGGGATGGATGGACCTGCCGGAAATAGCACCGGGAGGTGACACACCGTTTCAGGGAGATCAGGCGGCGGAATTTGTCATGATCCCCCGTTTGGAGATCATGGCCAGCCTGGGGACGGGTGCCGAAGCCCCCGAAGAAGAAAACATCAAAGGCCATCTTGCGTTTAAAAATGTCTGGCTGCAAAAACGGCGGCTCAATCCCCGTTTTTTGACCGTCATCGATGCCGTCGGCGATTCCATGCATCCCACCATCAGCGATGGCGATGTCCTTTTGGTGGATTTGCGCCAAAAAGAACCCCAGGATAATCGTATCTTCGTGTTGCGCCTGGACAACCAACTGTACGCCAAACGATTGCACACCAAGGATAACCACAAACTTGTGGTCCAGTCCGACAACCCCACCTTTCCCCCCTTCCCCATGGCCCTGGGACAAACCCTGGGAATCGATATCATTGGCCGCGTGGTTTGGGCCGGGCGTGATATGTAGGCCGTCTCATTCGGCTAGATGCGAGAAATTTCCGTGGACGGGGAAAGTAGAATCCGAAATAATCCGAGTGTGGGAAAACTATTTCGACGGATAAAACCATTGGGCGGATCGGTTTACACACCATGAGATATGGAAAACAACCGACTTGAAAAAAGAGAACAAAACCTATTGGCACCGCTTGGCCAGCGAAACACTGAAAGTGTTGCTGGAGCCTGTGGGCATTGAGGTGCGCGTGGAGGTTCCTGTTGTTTCTGCCCCACCTGTCGCAGACCTTATCTTGATTCAGCGAAAAGAAACGGTCCAAAGTGGGTGGACAGAGGAGCAACGTTTGCGTTTGGCAGATGGGTTGCGAGACCTTGAGGCCAACCAGATTTTGGTCGAGATGAAAATTACCGAAAGCCTGAACGAAAAAACGCTGACATGGCTTTCGGTGTACGACACCCTGTATCTGAACATGGCAAAATTGGAACGCCATCAATTGAGGAGTGTGATGATCTGTTCCATAACACCCCGGAAAGAATTCTTGGTAAGACATTCTTTCAATCCTGCTGGGGCGGCTGGTGTCTATGAGAGCATTCCCCCTTGGGGCGGTGTTGTTCGGTTGGTTTTCCTGAACGAATTGGCGGATGAACCACACAATGCACCTCTCAAATGCTTCGCCAGCCGCCAGAACGAGCAAAAAAAAGCGTTCGAGACGATTCAACACACTGGGTTGTTCAAACTCTCGGAGGCATTTGGTCAAGTTATCATTGGTTTATGGAGGATAAAAATGAAAAGTGCCCTGAATCGTCCTGAGACAGAAGAAATCACGCTGGAGTACGTCAAGCAACTTGGGAAAGAATGGTTTGAGTCGATGGTTGACGCAACGCCAGAGGAAAAACTTTTTTCTCTACCAAAATTTGAGCATCGGCTGGTACAAGAACACCAAAATGGCGAGAGGGATGGCAGGGCTGCCATGCTGAGAAGTCAATTGCAACGCCGCTTTGGCGACCTCCCCGCATGGGCCAGTGAAAAGATTACCAAATCTCGCATGTCATCCCTAGAGGAATGGGGCCTCCGCATCTTTGATGCCCAATCACTGGATGACGTTTTTTTGGACAAAGAGTGACTGAAGTATTGGCCGGGCGGTGTGGGCCGAGCGTGATATGGTGGCCATTCATCCCGCAGCTTCGGTCAGCATCCCAGCCAACGCTGCACCCGGGTCGGCATGACGCATAAGGGCGGTTCCGATCAGAAAAGCACCAATCCCCTGCTCCATTAACATTTTTAAATCCGCACCGGTATCAATGCCGCTCTCGGCCACCACGATACGGCTCGGTTCCACCCGCGCTGCCAGTGCTTGGCACCGGGCCAAGGAGGTTTCAAACGATTTCAGATTGCGATTGTTGATCCCAATGAGCGGTGTTTCCAGATCATGAGCCAGTGCCAATTCCTCTTCATCATGAACCTCCACCAACACATCCAGATCCACCTCCAGTGCCGCCGCTTCTAGTTCCAACGCCTGGGCGGGTGACAACACCGCCATGATCAACAATACCGCATCGGCACCCAAGGCGCGTGATTGCAATATCTGATAGGGATCGTAGATAAAATCTTTGCGTAAAACCGGCAAAGTATTTTTCTGGCGCAGCAGGGGTAAAAAATCATCCGCCCCCTGGAAATAGGTCCGATCCGTCAAACAGGAGAGACACACCGCCCCACCTTTCTGGTACCCTTTGGCAATTTGGATCAGATCGAAGGCTGCATCATCGCCCGGAAAAATCCTCCCTTTGGAGGGAGAGGCCCGTTTGATTTCGGCGATGACCGCCGGATTTTTCTCTTTTAAATGACCTTGGATCGCTTTGATGAAACCGATGGGGGGACCGGCTTCGCCTATTTTTTCCATCAGGTCCGATTCACTCCACCGGAAACGGCTACGGACCACCTCTTCCCGCTTGGTGGCCATGATCTGCTCCAAAATGGTTCCCCGAATCGCCATACACTGCCCCCTGTGACAAAAAACTGAACATATAAAATTATTAAAAGAAAAAAGGGGTCTG
>PEAO01000030.1 GCA_002753615.1 Magnetococcales bacterium DCbin2 | reverse complement strand
CCCAATAAGCCCCGATGTTGACCATCAAAGCCGTTCTGCCAACGCCACCTTTAAAAGAAAAAAAACTGTATGTTTTCACTTGGACCATCAGCCGCTGTTAGTGGACAGGAACGACCTCAAGCTTATGTCTACCGCTTACAATTTGTTTTTTGCCAGGATTACCTTCTTCTGTGATTTGGCAGATTTTTTCCAGATATGCTGGAACGGAAATAATAGCTGGACTCTGACGAAGCGTCTCGCAATGGCACTTTTTCTGGTCATGTCTATATTTCAGTTTATCTTTAAACCTGAGAATATGATCAAGAAAATCCTGAAACTTGGTTTGTGGGGCCAGTGGGTGAATGCCGGTGGCGAACAGACTTCTAAGGCGATCTTCTCCTCCCCGTTCCCAGAGGGACAGACCCGTGAATTCATAGGATTCAAATAATAGATCGGGTGACTGCTCCTTGGTACAAAAAGTTTCCAGCCATCCCATTTCCTTCAGGCGATCCAAGGCATCCAGGTACTCTTCGGAATCTTTCGTATATTCCAAATACAGGCAACCCGTGATCTCCCCCCGAACATGAATCCTTGCACTGGCCTGGGCAAGCATTTTAAGGAAATCGTCTGCTGATCCCAGTACGGCTTGAACCGTGTCGTGACGAGACCACGATCCACCGGTATGTTTCAAAATTTGGGGAAAGCGTTCTTTTTCTTTTGTTTCCTCTACGGATGCTATGAGATCGACAGGGTTGGATGGTGATGGCCAGGGAAAGGGTTCACCGCAAATGACTTCATACGCGATCAAAAAAGAGGGACGGGCAAAAAAGGCCACGCTATCACCGGATACCTGACGTGGTTCTTGCATCGCGGTTACCCGTCCATCCATGCGGATGTATTCCATCTCTTCGAGGGTATGGCGTCGTCCTCTCCCACCGGATTTTGTCTGCGACGGGGAACCGCCAAACCATGGTGGATCGCCCGAATAACGGAACACCAAAGGTCTGATCCCGCAGGGCGTTTGCACAGACCCCGAAAGGTCGGTTGCCAGATAACTGTCGGATGGATTCATGGTTTTGGCCGTATCTGTTCTTGAACCCAGTCTACGATTTTTTGTTGCATAACATCACAGGGTTCTTTTCCTATGGTGTGTTGATAACATTGTTGCAAAAGAGGGAGGCAGGCGTCAATGCGATCTGCGGGGAACGTGGGTTCTTTTCCTTTAAAATCGTTCAGAGTATCCACCACCTCTTTGCGGATATCATCATAGCAACTCCAGGCGATCAAACCCCTTTCCACCTCAGGTTGCGAATGAATCACAACCTCCCAGGTCCATGCCTGTGGCGCGATATTGGCTGAATGGTAGGATGGTAACTGTGGCGTTGTCCAATAATTCGCTGGTTTTGGAGGGCGATCCCCATTCAGATACGGAATAACATCTCCGTCGTAGCATAGGTCAATGAAGCGTTTGAACAAGTCCCGCCAACCTGCCAGTTGGACGGTTGTATCCGCGACGAACTGGCAGAGGGGGCGTGAATGTTTAGGATGCTTGAAAAAAGGGTGGAGTCCTCCAAGAATCAACGCACCGGTGTCAAATGGATGGGCAGATCCCCGTTGTCCTGATTCATGGTCCGGTCCGTAGGCAAAGGCAATGTCGCCGTATTGTCCATCGGCAAATCCGGCATAATAATAGCGGCCTCGTGGAATCGTGATCAAAAAATCGCCACATTTTCTTGCGATTTCAGGGGCGGCGGTTGATTCCAGGTCATGAGAATTCCAGAAAAAGCCCGATCCTAAAACATTGATCAGTGGGATGTGTCTGATCACTGTCACAAGGGGCAGGATTTCATGGAACGGTCGGCCATGGTTTTTCGTGTCGGAAGTTTCGGTTGGCATGGGGCAGGCATTCAGGTGATGTTGAGGTTAATCCGTCCATGAGCCGGAGGAATATGACAATAGGCAGAATCAGTCAAGACCACCAGGGTAAATTTGTTCCGTTTTGGAATGTGTTGATTTTACAAAAATTAATGATAGTATGATAAACAGTAACCGAAAATTTCGTGTAAGCAAATTTACCCTAATCGCGGGAGAAAATAGAAACCTGCAACGCCTAGTTGTAAGCACATGCGCACCGTCCAGTATCCTGGATACCCTATTAACCCCCGTGCCACCTTTTATGAACATGCCATCATGACCATCCTCTACCTATGCGAAAAACCATCGCAGGGACGCGATATCGGCCAGATTTTGGGGGCGACCGCCAAACGGGACGGCTATCTGGAGGGGAACGGTCGCCGGGTCACTTGGTGCATTGGTCACTTGCTGGAGATGATCACACCCGACGGCTACAAACCGGAATGGAAACGATGGTCCCTGGAGACGTTGCCCATCATCCCCGAACAGTGGCAGTTGGAAGTCACCAGTCGGGGAAAAAAACAATTCAAGGTTATCAAAGGTCTCCTGAAAGATGTGCGCGAGGTGGTATTGGCCACCGACGCCGATCGTGAGGGGGAGACCATCGGTCGTGAGGTTTTGGAACGGTGCCATTATCGGGGGCCTGTTTCCCGCCTTTGGCTGACCGCCCTGGATGAGGCCAGCATTCGTAAAGCCTTGAACGGGATTTTGCCTGGGGACAAGACCGCCCCACTCTATCATGCCGGCCTGGGACGATCCCGCGCCGATTGGATCGTCGGGATGAATCTTTCCCGCGCCTATACCATTTTGGGGCGTCAGGGGGGCTACGATGGGGTATTGACGGTGGGCCGCGTCCAAACCCCAACACTCAAACTGGTGGTGGATCGGGATCGGCAGATCGAACAGTTCAATCCCATCACCTATTATGACGTGATCGCCCATATCCAGGTGGAACAGGGGGCGTTCAAAGCCAAGTGGATGGTCCCCAAACCATGGGCCGATCCAGAAGGGCGGTGTCTGGACCGCGATACCGCCAATGCCGTTGTCCAAAAAATTTCAGGACAACCGGGAAACATCGCCCGCAAGGAAACTAAACGGATCAAAGAACCACCGCCCCTCCCCCTGGAGCTTTCGACACTGCAACAGGAGGCCTCCCGACGGTGGGGGATGAGTGCAAAACAAACCTTGGAGGGGGGGCAAGCCCTCTATGAAAAACACAAGGCGATCACCTATCCCCGAACCGATTGCCGCTTTCTTCCCAACAGCCAGTTGGGCGATGTCCCCCAAATTTTTCAGGCATTGATCGCTGCGGATGGTTCCTTTGCGGCGTTGGTGGCCCAAGCGGATCCCACCATCCGTTCCCGAGCCTGGGATGATCGCAAGATTACCGCCCACCATGCCATCATCCCCACGACTGCCCGGGTTTCCATCGGTGCCATGTCCCGTGAGGAATCCCGTCTTTATGATCTGATCCGCAGCCACTATCTGGCGCAATTTTTCCCCGCTTTTGAGTATGACCGCACCGTCATCGATGCGGTGGTGAACGGGGAAACATTCCGCGCCTCCGGTCGCGTGGAGCAGGTGATCGGGTTCAAACAGGTTCTTGGGGGTGACAAGGGGAAGGAAAAAAACGATGGTCACGAGGAAGATCAGCCACTTCCCACTGTCAGAAATGGGGAACCCCTGGTTGCGACCCAAGCAGATTTGGAAGAAAAACACACCAAACCGCCCTCGCGTTATACCGAAGGGACTCTGATTGCGGCGATGAAAAACGTGGGCAAACAGGTGGAAGATCCCCGTCTGCGCAAAATTTTGCGGGAGACCTCCGGCATTGGCACCGAGGCGACCCGAGCAGCGATCCTTGAAAATTTGATCAAGCGCAATCTGTTATCCAAGGATGGCAAGAAGAATTTAATCAGTATGCCTGCCGGGCGTCTCCTTGTGGACATGCTCCCCCACAGTGTCACCGATCCGGCGACCACCGCCGTATGGGAACAGGCGTTGGATGACATCGCCCATGCGCGGGGGACGTTGGAGGCATTCCTTGGCAAATCGGAGATTTGGATCAATAAACTCATCGCCAACGTCAAAGCGCGGCAAAGTCTGTGTACTTCCCACTTTTCCGGGTTATCCTGTGCGATATCGACAACGAGCCGACCACAATCGGCAACGACGGGAGAAACGTCACCGCCATGCCCCCGGTGTCACCGTGGCATTTTGGTGGAGCGGACCGCAAAAAAGGGGAAAAACGCTGGCAACCGTTTTCTAGGCTGTAACGCCTATCCGCGATGTACCCATACCCAGCCCATACCAACCCCATGATATCCTGTTCCCCATCGATGATTCATCATAGCCATTAGGGGGGACTGCCTTCGACTTTATCGTTGACTTCTTGCCCAAATGGCATTATAATTTTCTCGGTTATTATCGGGACTGCGGAGGCTGTTCTTTTTCAACATAAAATAACATAAAAAATATGGCAAATATCTTTTACGCTTCCTCCTGGGGCGGTTCGGCAACCAACTGGCTTGCCAATGCCTTGAATATACACCCAAACGTCACCTGCTTTCACGGTTCCCGCCGCTGGCCCCCGGTATCCGCCCTGGGAGACCCCCCCGACCAGGAAGTGAACAAAACTGTTGAGTTATCACCCAAAGAATTTGCCCATAAAATGGCCGAGATGAGTCGGGAAGACCATTTTTTCGGTGGAGTTCATGGTTTTCACGAACATTGTATGCAGGAACCCACGCAATGTTTGGGTGGCCGTTTTGTCGCCTTGGCCAGAGATCCTTTACTGCGTATCGATTCTCTGTTTCGCCACCATATTGATGCTTTACGGGCGGCCAGAGCCGTAGAATTTCTGAATCTGGCCACTTTCTATCTGCAATGTAGACAATTACATGAACGGTTGGTTTACACTTTTGAAGATTGCCATCTGATAGAAAAATACGAAACCCTCGACCAATTGATGGGACATCTGGAAGAACTGTGCTTTCTTTGGGTCGTTCTTGGAACTTTATCAACTGACCAGAGCTTGTCCATTCTGGATGATCGACAAATTTTCCATATGGACGACTACACCCAGGAACGGGACCGCTTCCGTGACCTCTTCCTTTACCTGACTCAAGACCGCCTGCCTTGTACGGAGGCATATCTGGATCAGGTATTCCACCAGGGAAAAGTCAACCGGCATAGAAAAAAAGGAGCAAGTAAAGACCCAATCCGTGTCTTTCTAGGTTGGCCTGCCAAATATCAAAAAATGTTTCTTCTGCTGGCGACACACGTATTCGATAAAGATGATTTCCCATTAAATCTCGGCTATGAAACACTCCGTGATATCATTTTAAGTTCTAAAACAATTATAAAATCTCAAAATTTGTCGGAATATGGGGATATTATTATTTAAATCCAAACACTTAAACTAGAATCTAAAGGCAATCCCCCAGACATCCGCGACGGTTTGCACTCAAAAACCGATTTAACGAATCAATGCAGTCCACATGATATCCCGTTCTCATTGCTGTTTCTAAGCATCCGTCGGGCCGTATTGACATTCAATAGGAAATTTGTCGCACCCCGGACAGATTCAACGTCGGTTGGCACGACAGGCTGTCAAGCTTCTTCTTTGCAGTATAGAATGGATAAAAGTGGAAATTTCTTGAAAGGGGAATCCGATGAGTCAGGCGATTGCATTTGACACCTACGCCTACGTCAAAAAACTGAAAGAGGCCGGAGTCGATGAACGACAGGCGGCCATCCAAGCCGAAGCGTTGGTCAACTTGGTCGAAGACCGGTTGACGACCAAAAGGGATCTGGCCGAGGTTGAAGCCACTCTGCGGAGGGATATCAAGGAACTCGACGTCAAGATCGAGTCGGTCCGAGCAGAACTCGATGTCAAGATCGAGTCGGTCCGGGCAGAACTCGATGTCAAGATCGAGTCGATCCGGGCAGAACTCGATGCCAGGATCGAGTCGGTCCGAGCGGAGTTGAAACGGGACATCAAGGAACTCGACACCAAGGTTGAAGTCCGGTTCAAGGAACTCGATACCAAGGTTGAAGTCCGGTTCAAGGAACTCGACTTCAAAATCGAGTCGATCCGGTCGGAGTTGAAGCGGGATATCAAAGAACTGGAGCAACGCATGGTGATCAAACTCGGAAGCCTGATGTTCGTTGCGGTCGGTGCCGTTGCCGCACTGGTAAAGCTGCTTTGAAGACGACGGTTTGCACTCAAAAATCGGTTTGACGGATCAATGCGGCCCAGATGGGGTGCCAGAACCGCTCCAAAACAGTCCGTGGAGCGACCGCAAAACGGACAGTCCCCGGTGAAACCCGATCCAGGTCAGACCAGGCAAGCACCGGAGAAAGCCATACCCGAAAACACCCTTTTTCAGGGACCAACCGACCATTCCGATCCTGCCGCACCGCCAAAGGGCCGCCATACGTCGAAGCAAAAGCAGGATCTTTTATAAATTCAACCGCTTGGTTCTCAATCCGGTCCACCTTCAGTTCACGCGACGGACGTCCCAGTTCAGCGGGAATGAAGGTCGCTTGGGAGGTTCCCAACACCCGGTCAATCTCCTCTTCCGTGACAAAAGCCTCCACCCGTACCGGCTGAAGGCGCATGATCGCCACCAACGGTTGTTTGGAATCCACCCAAACCCCCGGCTCCATCCCCTCGGCAATGAATTTCACCACCCCCGCAAACGGGGCGCGAACCCGTAATAAAGCCGCTTCCTTAAGCAAACCATCCCGTTCACCCAAGGCAGAGGCCAACTCGCGGGCAACGACCAGGTGTTTATCCCCCACGGTGAACTCACTGGCCCCATGCCCCATATCCCATTGCAACCGTTCTATTGTTAAACGATTTTGCTCCAAAGATAACGCCAGATCGGGAGCATCCAGCACCATGAGTTCTTGATCTTTTTCCACCGCCTGGTCCCATGTCACCCAGACCTGCCGCACACGCGCCCCCACCGGAGAAAACATCTCCTGATACCACCCCGCTTTTCCCATGGCCGGTACCCGTACCGCCCCTTCCCACGGAACCACCGCCACCAGCAAAACCACCCCCACCACCAGCAGAATCGTCCGCACCACCGCCCCATTTCCGTGAAACCGATGCCGATTTTGCCACCAAACGCCCATTTCCAAAACCACCGGACGGACAACAAACCATCCCACTTCCGCCAGCAACAGCACCAACCCCGCCACCTTGAACACCATAAAATAAACCACCAGTGCAAAGCCGGTAAAAAAGATGGCGCGATAAATCCAAACGGCATAGGCGAAGAATGTCAAAAACCGACCCAAACCATCCCGCCCCCCATGGGGTTCCGGGAGACCCCATCCAAATAACCACTCCCGCATCCGCCACCGTCCCAAGGCAAAAGCCTGCTGTTGCAAATTGGGAACCCCCAGGGCATCGGAGAGCAAAAAATAACCATCAAATCGCATGAATGGGTTCAAGTTGATCACCACCGTCCCCACCCAGACCACCCCCGCCAGGAGAACCAGGGCACTGCGGGCAGGCCCCTCGGAAACAAATGGCCACAAAAACAATGCCCCGCCGCCAGCCCCAATTCGGCCAACACCCCCCCCGCACCAATCAAAAACCGCTCTTTTTTGGAGCGCAGCAACCATGCTTCCCCGACATCGGTATAAAATACCGGCCAAAACAACATGAACGCCACACCCATGGTGGGAACCCGACATCCGTAACGGCTCGCCGTCGCAGCATGTCCCAACTCATGGACCAGTTTGGCCCCCAAAATGGCCCCCCCATACCAAATCCACCCCGCGAACGAAAAAAAATGGGGAAAGGTGGCCACAAACATATCCCAGTGCCGTGCGGTATTCGTCGCCCCCACCAACCCCATCACCACCACCGCCACCCAAACCATAGGGTGTCCTAACAGACGCCATAACCCTCCCCATCGGACGAGAAAAGGATCGGGATTGACCAAAGGGACGCGAAAAAACAACCATCCATGCCACAACCGCCGCAGCCACCCCTGGGTTTGCCGCTGTCGTTGTTGCAACAATGTTTGCGTCATCGTCGGAGAGGTTGCCACAACCAATTCATTTTGCACCAAGAAATCACGGACCCTGATCACCTGTTCCGGTGAGATGGCGGGACCGCCCAATGCCCTGACCTGCATCCCCAGCGTTTCCGGTGTCAGACCGGGATGCTCCATGATGATCCGTTCCACCCAACCCATGCGGAAAAATCGTTGCCGAACCGGATCATGAATCATCCAGGAGGGGGAACCATCGGGATGGGGTGGGCCAGGGTGAAACCGCAATTCTCGGCGCAATAAATACGGAAGAGCAGGAGTCAGCCCCCCAGGGAGCGACGATTCAGGGTGATCTCTCCCCCCCCGCCCGGATGCCGTCTCCATAGTGCCTACATCCCGACAAACTGCCGCAACGCCGAGAGCGGACGCCGGAACAGGAGATAAAACAACGCAGTATCCTCTCCAAAGAGGCGCACCCTCCCCCGAAGCCCGATCCGAGGTGGCGGCCTGCCATCGGTCAAGTGTCCACGCACGGCAAACGCCACCACCCCTTCCGGGGTGACATTGGCTTCATAACTGGCATGGACCACCTGACCCGCTCGCGGATGCAACGGATCGGAATCCAAAAACAACAAAAACGCCCCCCCCGTTTTCATGGTCACCGCATCGTGGATGGAGAGATCCATGGCAATGGCCACCTTGTCGGGATCGGCGACCACCATGATTCTTTGTCCCACCCGGACCGGTTGCCCGACCCATTCCTCCGCCGAACCGAACAATGCCAGCCCATCCCCCGGTGCTAACACCCGACTCCGTTCCAACATCTCCTGGGCATAGTGTCGTTCCACGGTCCGTTCCTGGATGCGACTGCGCAACATCGGCAGATTGGCTTTGACATCGGCATGGGAAAACGCCAACTGTTCCGCCCTGAGGAGTTCCGTCTCCGCCACCCGCAAAGCATCCTCCGCCACCGCCAGCCGATTGGCCACCATGGTCTCCTCCATGGTCAAGAGTATCTGCCCCGCATGGACCAGGCTGTTGGGTTCCACCGCAATACGCGCCACCACCCCATCCATGGTCGCCGTGACCAAACGTGGTTTTTCGGCGATCACCTTGGCGGGTGCCATGACCGACTGGCGTACCGGCCAAGCCAACAGCAGCACCACCAAGACCCCACCCACCCACAAAAGAGACCGAGGCGATACCATCATACCCCATTTGCCACCACTTCCCCGTCCCGGAGTCGTTTTCAGTCGGAGGTATTCCCAGGCATGGCCATAACACAACCCCAAACGCCGGGCCAATTCCAACTCCTCCTGATGCCATGGATGACGCCGCACCAGGAGCAGCACCCCCACAACGCCTCCACACGGGGTCGTCAAAGGCAACAACATCCCCTCCGGTGGCATCCACCGTTGCCACGAGTCGCCATCCGCATCCACCCACCGTCCGGTCACAATTTCCGGTTGCGATGGTAATGGCTGGCGGTGTATCAGACCGTTCAACCAGACCACCATAGGGGCATGGGATTCGGGTGCGGATACGCCGGAAACCGCACGTAATTTTCCCAGTTTTCCCGATTTCTCCAGTTCGACGGGGAAGAAGAAGAGGGTATCCGCCGCCAATGCTGAGGCGGTGCGGTTGGTCATCAAAAACACCAGTTCCTCATGGGTTTGGGAACGACGGGTCTCCTCCTCCAACAGGAGGAGTGCCCCCGCGCCGGCCAACATTCGTTGGTGAGCAGTCTCGTTCACGGTTTTAAATCGGCAGGAGGATCAAAACGGGCAGCACCACTCATCCCGGCCAACAGTTCGGGATGGTCGCCATGGATTTCCCCCGTAACGGCAACCGATTGGCTCGCTGGATCAATCCGGGCACCGATTGAGACCACATGCCCCTGGTAGGTTTTTCCGGTTTCATCCAGGTTCATGGTAAATGGGGTTTGCATCCGCAACCAGCGCAACCAGCGTGAAGGGACGATCAGCGTGGCGGACAGATCAGAATCATCGAGGATTTCCAACAACGGCTGCCCTGGGGTAACACTTTGGAAGGGTTGGGCATGGCGCAGCACCACCCGACCCGAAAAAGGGGCCGACAGGCGACACATGCCGACGGTCGCCTGATTGCGTCGCACCTCTGCACCGGTACGCGCCACTTCAGCGGCGGCCAAGCGGGTCTCCAAGGCACTGCCGGAGGCTAGGTTTTGCAAACCTTTTCGCGCCTCCAGGGTATGGCGGGCCGCATCGTGTTCCGCCTGCACTTTTTCCAACTCCGCCTGTTGGATGACACAGTTCATGGTGACCAGTTCCCCCCCTTTATCAAACCGATCACCATCGTTGACCGTCATCCGTTCGATGGGTCCGGCCAAGCGGCTGGAGAGGATCGTATGGCGTTTTGCCACCAACAGCACCCGCGCCTGAATCGGCTCCTCCGCCCAAGCCGAGGCCGATCCCAGCCATCCCAAAATACAAAGAAGAATAGATGGGCTAAAATCAATGCGAATCAATGAGCCAGCCCCTTTAACTTGGCAAACAGCTTATTGACGTATCTTTCCCCGCCATCGGTCATGAACAGTACGTGCATATCCTCAAGTTCGTCCTGTGTCTTATCCCATTTCAGTTGCGGGTACTGTGTCCAGGAAAGGATGAAACTGTTGAGGATCACGGTTGGGTCTTGCAACCGTTGCTCGACATCCTTGATCCGTTTGTGGAACAAAACCTTCTCGCAGGCGGGGCCTTCGTGCAAAAGGCCGTGCGGCTGGAACAGGTGCTTGCCGAAATTACAAGCATTCAGATCGCCAACCTTCAGCAGATCATCCTTTTTCTGTTCCAGATCCTTCTTGATCCGCTGAATTCCCTGAATAACCTGTTCCAGCGGGCTATTACCAAGATGGTGGTAGAAAAAATGCAGATTATCTTTGTCCAACCCTTCCAGGCGCGAATCACGGATAGGTTCGGCCAATTTGTGAAAGGGCATTTTGCCATTGATTTTGTGTTCGATGAGCGGATTGATCCCGAACAGGCTCACCAGCCACTGGTTGAGCAGCAGCTTGTTGCGGAAGGGATGCGATTTTTGCCCTTTGGATTTAGGCTTGGCCATGCCCGCCTCCGTCCAATTCTTTTAAAGATACGTCAATAGTAGGCAAACTGGTTTGCAAAGGCTCTGGCAAGGATTCCACCAGCTTATATTCGGCAATACCCATGGGCTGGTTCTTGTCTCCCAAGGCATATTCAGCCACCACCTTGTTTTTGCTTTTGCACAACAACAAACCGATGGTGGGTTGATCCTGCTCGTCCTTGACCTGACGATCCACCGCCGTGAGATAAAAGCCCAACTGCCCCAGGTGTTCAGGATTGAACTTGCCCGCCTTGAGTTCGATCACCACATAACATCGCAGCTTCAGGTGGTAAAAAAGCAGATCAATAAAAAATTCTTCCCCCCCAACATTGAGCAATACTTGACGACCAACAAACGCAAAGCCCGCCCCCCCGCCTGCGAGAAAACGCATGACATGTTGTACCAACGCCGATTCGACCTCCCTCTCTTGTGCATCATCACTCAGACCGAGAAAATCGAAACGGTAGGGATCTTTCAGCGATTCCCGGGCCAAGTCGGATTGCGGCCTGGGCAATTGCTGTTCAAAATTCGTGATCGCCTGACCCTGCCGTTCCCGCAGGCGCGTTTCAATCTGCATCACCAATACATTACGCGACCAATTGTTTTCAATCGCCTTGCACGCATACCATTGCCGCGCATCGTTCTCTTTCAATTTATCCAGCAGGGCGATCTGGTGATACCAGGGCAATTGTGCAAGCACCCCTTGCACAAATTCGGCATCCGGCCAAGCCGCGGCAAACGTGCGCATGTATTTGAGATTACGCGGCGAAAAACCTTTCATCTCAGGAAAAGCACCCCGAAGATCGTGGGCCAACCGGTCAATCACCTTGGCACCCCAACCCTGTGATCGGCCTGCCTCATCAAAATATCGTGACCGATCTGCCAGTAAAGTAGCACCAACTCGCGGTTGACGGCCAGCGTGGCCCGTTGCTGGGCCGTGTGAATACGTTTTTTTAGCTCTCTAAACCAATCGGCGTAACCATCCGGCGTCTGAATCAGGCCAACGGGGGGGGTGTCCGTAGCACCGCCTTCTTCCGATTGACGGCACTTCATGATTTTTCTGGAGGTCATTACTCCATCTCCCACATACGCTTCATAAACTCTTCTTCGATGAGGCGGACCTTCCAGTTTTCATGATTCGGCTTCAGGTTGGGCAGATGGTTGCTGCCATTAACATCAATGGTGTCGAATTTGAAATCGCGGATCCTGATGCGGTTCTTTCTGGAACCATTCGTCCAGCTAAAGTGAAAAGCGTCACCCCAGGTCACATCATGACTTCCCCGAAAAAACATCGTCCAAGGGCTGGGCGTCGAAGATGCGAAGGTTCCACGCCTCTAGGGAAAAAGGCTCCTCCTCCGGCGTTACATCCACCATGGACTCGAACCATTCTTTCCCAAATTGCATAATATACTCCGGCGTAAATCATTCCATTTCAAGGATTATTCAATACATTTTTCATTATTCTTATGGGCTAAACCGACAAACATCGGGACTCCTGAGCGCAAACGCCTTCGGATCCTCGGCCATCTTCCATTAAGTCTTCCTTTTCGGCAAGAAAAATAGGATGCGATTATTTGCATCAAAGAGCGTGATAGGGTTTATTTTTCTCAATGAATATGATACCGTGGCACCTTCGGTCATCAATAAAGACTTCTAGGAACGACTGGTTTTGGCCTAAATTCTTGGGACGTAACACTCTAAACACACTATTCAACATATAAAAAATGAACAATAACTTCATTGAAAATAAAGGTAATTCGTTAAAAATCAGGTGTAGGATCCCCTATGCGACAAACATTTTCTATGAAGGAAATTACAAAAGACGTGGCTACATGAAAGAATTATCGGATCATATCGGATTGTTCGATACCAATGAAAAGTTTCCCTCTGGTACAAAATGTTTCATAGGCGTGCGTATTGGCGACGCGGGTCTGTTTTCGAGGGGGTTTGTGTCGCATAATGATCATCTTGGAACGTCTATAACATTGGAAAACGGATATCGCATTCTTGAACGTGTGATACAAGAACTCAGGTATGGCTATGGAAGCACGTTAAATAATTTTATTGCCGTGAAAAAAGCAAACCTAAGAGAGATCATAAAAATATTAGATTTACCTGATATGCATAGAAATTATTTTGAGTTTGATTTCTCAACAAATGATTGTGATTGCTTGGCCAAAGTTTCTTGTAGGAAAGAAAGTTTTCTTGATCGTGAATGTATCTCGCAGTTTTGCGAGTTCATCAATGGAGCCATCCCCAAGGGCGACATCATGACTGCAAAAACTGGAGAAAGTCTCTTTGCCGCCTGCTTGGCATGTCAGTTCTATGAAGACTCAAAGAAACACATTGGTAATCGTGTGGGGGGGGAGTGCAGTAGCAAAGTTTTTGATGTGTTCGCATTGCCATCATTTCCAGACATCTTTCATTTAATTTACCTTGAAACCCGTCGGGCCGGGTGGTGTCTTTATCTTTAGGTCGTAAGAGACATCCGCTAAAATCCAGCCACGGGGCGAGATGACTCTCCCGGCCCCGTGATGAACTATGGCTAGGTGGTCTATTGGTTGAAAGTCCCAAGCAGGGCCATAAATTGATGCTTGCACCCTTTTTCATGCATCCAGGCCGCCTTTGCCGGATCGGATGGCAAAGCATTGGGGACCAGATGGAGGACCGAGGCGGTCTTCTTGCCGTCCATTTCCAAAGTCATGCTGAGACCGTCCTGAACGGGGGCGTTGGCGGGCAACAACAGATTGTTCTTCCCTTTGGGCCAATCGGTGCGCGCTTTCCACGTCTCCTGACCCAGGACAACCCGGATCTTGACATCGGTGGTGCTATCGGGACGCCAGAAAACCAAGCGTTCCCCTTCGCGATAACAGTGGTCCGCATTTTCGGTGACATCGATCACCCAAGGATTGGGTAGCTTTTTACCCTCTTTGGCCATTTTAAACGCAGAATCGGCACTACGAGTCGCCCCCAGGGCACTCTTCTCCTTGACGCCGGAGTTGAGCAGACTGGCCATGGCATCCTTCACGCTGCCGACGCCACCACTCCCCTCAGCCAAAGGGGCGGCATCATAAGGCCCCTTAAGGCGGATGATACGCCCCGTCTCGGCAATCAGCGCGGCACTCTCACCCTCGGCAAGTTTCAGGGGAAGACCGCTATCGATAACCTGTCCCGTTTTTAAACCGGCCCCCTTGGCTTCAAACACCACAAGGTTAGACGCACAGGCGGTGTTGATCCATAGGAAACCTGATGCAATAAAAGCACTTGCAGTTCGTATTTTCCAAGTCATGACAACCTCCTGTATTTGCTTTAAGGTGAATGAATATCACCAGCCCCCACCCCTATATAGCGCAAATTATAAGCCAGAGCCACGGATCCATTACCAGGAAATAGATTCTGAACCATTTCAGAGGGTTTCTCAACGTAAGCGGTACAGTCAATGGCCAATGGCGAAAGGGCTGGGCGTAAAAAACGTAAAAAAATATTTACATAATCAGAAAAAATATTACACAACCCTCCCCCCCTCCTTCAGAACATGAGAAAAAATGGGATGATGAGATTGGCACAGGATTGGCGTACTATGATCGATAGAAAACAAGATTTTGCCGAACCATGTTGCATTTGAAAACCCAGGGCGATGCCATGAAAACATCCCAAACAACGCACCAAGGTGGCTATGCGGGGGTTGAAAAACCCGGGACCGATGTTTCGTGGGGTAACCCCCTCCCCTTTCGCGCCATAGCCTTGGAACCGCGCATTCTCTTCGATGGGGGGGTGATGGCGGGGTTGATCATGGGGCTGGAATCGGGGATGGATCCTCTGGAGCCTGCGGTCGATGGAACCCACCCCACCCACAATATGCCAGACGGCCCTGGTATGGCGGAACTCCAACCGCTGTTGGATTTATGGGAACGTGCGGTGGCCCACCCCAAGACCCTGGTGTTCATCGATGCCCGCGTACCCGATCTGGCGACGTTGGTGCGAGAGGTGCCACCCGATACGCAGGTTGAATCATCCAGGGGGGGGGATGATGGAATTGCCCGCATCACGCAATGTCTGGCAGACAAAAAAAACTTGGAATCCATCCAGATTATCTCCCATGGGGAACCGGGGAAAGTCATTTTAGGCCATGAAAGTTTGGATCTGACCACTCTGGCGGGGAATAAAACCGCCGTGGCACAGTGGGGAAAGGCGTTGCAGGCTGGGGGGGATTTGCTGCTCTATGGTTGTGACGTGGCGGCGGGAACCCAGGGAGAGGCATTCCTGCGAGAATTGGCCCATGTGACGAAAGCCGATGTGGGGGCTTCGGTAGACGCGACCGGACAAGCGGCTTTGGGAGGCGACTGGGATCTGGAACAGCGTGTGGGACCAATCGAGGCTTCTTGGGCGTTGGCTTCCAAAGCCACCGATGATTTTTCAGGATTGTTGGCCAACCAGGTCGTCACTAACACCAATGATTCCGGGGCGGGAAGTTTGCGGCAGGCGGTAACAGATATCGGGGCCGGAGAAACCATCACTTTTGATGCCACCGCCTTTGATCCAGACACGGTGGCAGCCAATCTTCGGACCATTTACCTGACGTCCGGTATCGCCATCAGCGGCATCGTCAACGCAGACATGACCATCGATGGTGATGTGGATGGTGACGACATAGCGGATGTTATCATTGACGGCGGTGGCAGTGGCTCATTTTCCATTTTTTCGATTGCCCTGAATACCACCCTGAAAAGCTTGGAATTAACCGATGGTACCGGAACTATCAATAAAGGTGGTAATGTTTATATCAATGGCGGTACGGTGGTGATCGAAGATACCAGCATGACCTCCGGCAGTGCCTCCTTTGGGGGTGGTCTTTATGTCACAACGGCGGATGTGACGTTGACACGATGCACCGTATCGGGGAATACCGCCACAACCCATGGGGGTGGTATCTATTCGCTGGGCACCCTGACCATGATCAACAGCACCGTATCCGGGAATACCGCCGCAAACTCCGGTGGGGGATGTTATCTATCCACAGGCGGTGTCGCCACCATCGACAACAGCACCATCACCGCGAACATGGCCAAATTTGATAATGCGGGCGTTACCGATTATGGAGGTGGTATTTACATGGGGGGAGGATCTGTCAGTGTGAGCCACACCCTCATTGCCGGTAATTTCCTGGGCAGTGCCGGCACCGTAACCGATGATGTCAACTCCAACGCAGCACTCACATCTTTTACCTCCCGAGGCTATAACCTGATTGGAGACGGAGATGGTTCTTCCGGGTTCACCGGTACGGGTGATCAGGTGGGGACAGGGGCATCATCGCTCAGTCCTGGGGTTTCGGCACTGGCCGACAATGGTGGCACTACCCAAACCCATGCGTTGACATCCAGCAGCTTGGCGGTTAACACAGGCGACGCTGCCTATGCAGGAGGTTTGACCACCGATCAGGCGGGGCAAACCCGTCAGGTGGGGACCATTGACATTGGTGCCTATGAATATCAAACCACCGCCAACACCAGTCCCACCGCAACCAATACCGCGGTGACCACCACCTATACCGAGGATGCCGCCAGCGTCGCCCTGACCGATATTGTCGTGACCGACAGCGACTCCGGTGAAACGATCACCGCACAATTGACGTTGGCCGATATCGCAGCAGGGAGTTTGACCACCACGGGCGGCGGCAGTTACAACGCCAGCACGGGGGTATGGAGCATCAGTGATACAGTGGCCAATGTCAATACAGCCTTGGCGGCGGTGGCGTTTGTGCCGGTAGCCGATGGGGATACCGACACCACCCTGGCAGTTTCCATCGCCGATGGTGGCGAAGATAGCAGTTCCGCTGTAACGGGGACGATAACCCTGGATGTCACTTCGGTCAATGACAGCCCCACCGTGGCCACCACAATCTCCGATCAAAGTGCCACCGAGGATACCGCGTTCAGTTTCCAGGTTTCCTCCACCACCTTCTCGGATGTGGACAGTACCGACGTGTTGACGACCACAGCCACACAAGTCGATGGATCCGCACTCCCATCCTGGCTGGCCTATACCAGTGCCACCCTCACGTTTTCCGGCACCCCAACCCAGGATGATGTCGGCGTATTATACATCTACGTAACGGCATCGGACGGCAATGCCAGTGTTTCCGATGATTTTACCTTGACCATTGCCAACGCCAATGATCTGCCCGTGGCCGTTGCGGGTCTGATAACCCTCGATGAAGACTCCCTGGCAACCGGTACCTTGAGTGCCAGCGATGACGATGGTGATACACTTACCTATGAGATCATGACCGATGGTACATTGGGCACGACTACAATAACCGCAGCAACCGGGGTATTTGTCTATACCCCCACAGCCGACGCCAATGGCACAGATACGTTGACATTTGTGGCCTGGGATGGGTATGGAGCTTCCAACAGCGCGACGGTAACGATCATCATCACGCCGGTGGATGAGGTGGTTGCCGAGACAACCACCACCGTTACGGTCGTTTCGGTAGAAACAACAACTGCGACGGAAACAACAACTGCGACGGAAACAACAACTGCGACGGAAACAACAACTGCGACGGAAACAACAACTGCGACGGAAACGACGACTTCGGCGGATACGACCGTCCCAACGGAAATAACCGCCCCAGTGGAGACGACCACAACGGTCCATGTAACCGAACCCACGATTCAAACGGATACCGCAGTTTCAGGAAAAGCGGAAACGGACGTTCAAGATTCCGATCACGAAAATATTCAAGGGTTGATGGCCCAAAGGGCATTGGCCACTTCCAATGCCACCAGGGAAGTCATCATCCAGGGAGATCCCACGTCGGCGATTGAACCGGGAGGAATTTCGCTGATCCGGTCGGATTCTCGGGTGGGTAATTTTGGGAAAGAACCTCTGCCACCTTCCACGGTTATGGAGAGGGGGCAACAGGGGGTTTCAGCCCCAGAGGTCAGGGAAATTTCCGGTTCTGTCGATGCGTTATTACGGGTAACGGGATCGGCGGATAGAGGGATCGTGGATGCCGGGGTTTTGGTGACCACCATGACCGACGTGGGATTATCTATCGCGGAACAAAAACTGGTTTTGGGGGGGCTGGGTGGTGCGGGTATTGTGGCAAGCTATCGGGAATCCAATGATCCCAACAGTCGGGAGGTGGGGGCGGTTTTGGCCCGTGTCACAGAAGGAGATCCTGTGACCCAGGGGGATTTGATCAAGGTATTGAACGGGATGGGGGTTGATTCCAGGGAGCGTATGTCGCATCTGCTGGCATTTCAAATGGTCCAGAAGGCCCAGCGCACCGAGATGTTTTCCGCCGCCCTGGGACAACTGGATGCCTTGGGAGAAAACCGAGAAAATGTCTTTGAGAGGGTGCCACCTCCGGGGGTCGAATGGGAGGCGAAACGTCCCTTCCCTGAGCTGACTTCGCAAAAGGTGGCGGTGCTGATTGGCATTAACGCTTATCCACAGCCAGTCCCCAGTTTGGGAACGGCGGTGAACGATGTCACAGCGGTCGGTGACAAGCTGGGATCCCTGGGGTATCAATCCATTGTCCTCAAAGACGCCAGCCATGGCGACATTATCGGGGCATTCAAAAGCTTGGCCATGCAGATCAAGCCGGGTCAGGAATTGGTTGTTTATTTTGCCGGGCATGGGTATTACCGGGAGGAAACGGCCACCGGCTATTGGATCCCTGGGGATGTGGATGTCTCGTCAGCGGAGAAATGGATTTCCACCAAAGATATTTCCGATTTTCTCAGCAAAATTTCCGCCGCACACATCATGGTGATTTCGGATAGCTGTTATTCGGGATCTTTGACGCGGGAATATACCTTTTCCGCCGATAGCGATGGGTTAAGCGTCGAGGAGATCGGCAAACGGCGGGCGGTGATGATGCTCTCTTCGGGCGGTGAGGAGCCGGTGATGGATGGGGGTGGCGACGGGCATTCGGTTTTTGCCCGCACACTGTTATCCAACCTGGGGGATGGCAACCAACCACGACGTGGCTTTGACTTGTTCAATCTGATCCGCAGCGAGGTCGTCAAGGTGGCCCCACAGACACCACACTATGGGGCCATGCTCTCCGCAGGCCATCAGGTGGGCGGGGATTATCTGTTCACTGGAAATCAATGACCGACCGGGTAGCACGTCGAAACTGATGTCAAAATAACGATTGAAATATGCATCATATATGTATATATTGCTCCTGTGAACATTGAATTCAGACCCAGTCAAGGCCAGAAGCAACCAGAAAAAACATGGGGTATCTTTTCTGGATGCGGCTACCGTGTTGGACGATCCCATGGCTTTGGTCTCGGAGGATGATCGTGCCGATGAACAACGTTTTCAAACGATTGGTGCAGATGCCATGGGTAGGATTCTGACCGTTATTTTCACCTGTCGCGACCAGTGCTACCGCATCATCAGTGCCCGCAGGTCCGAAAGATGGGAACGGCAACTGTACGAGGGGTAAACTTGTGAAAACGAAAGAGGGGTTTGATTTCAGCGACGCCAAACGTGGGGCTGTTCTTCCCCAGGTAGGAAGGACACGGATCACCATCAACCTTTCCGATGACGTAATTGCGGAATTCCGTAGCCGTGCCGAAACGGCTGGAACCGGCTATCAGATCATGATCAACGACGCATTGCGTGCGTACCTGGAAATGAGCAAAAAGCCTTTGGAAGAGACCCTGCGTAAGGTCATTCGCGAGGAACTGCAAGCGGCTGGATAAAGGTTGTCTGGACTGCCTGTTTCTTCCCAGCACCCATTCAGATAAGTTGTTTTAATGACCGACCGGCAACTCGACCCTGGTCATAAAACCTCCCTCCTGAAGATGGACAAAACGGATGAAACCATCATGATCACGGATCACCGAGGCAGCGATGGACAGCCCTAAACCAACCCCGCCCGTATCGTGGCTGCGTGAAGGTTCCAGACGGAAAAAGGGTTTGAACACGTTGTCCCACTGATCCTCTGGGATCCCTGGGCCTGGATCCTGAATCAGAACGACAAACCGTTGTTCTTCGCAAAGGAGAGAAACCTGCGCCGAACCGCCGTATTTGACCGCATTTTCAATCAAGTTGATCAAGGCCCGCTTCATCGTCAGGGGGCGGCATGGGTAAACAACGCGGTCCATCTCCTCAAAAAAAACCGTGTGCCCGGCATCGGTCATATCGGCACAAATGGCCCCAATCAGACCACTCAGGTTCACGGGTTGTTTCGGTTCCAAGGTTGTCGCGTCCCGTGCGAAAGAGAGTGTGGCAGCGAGCATCGATTCCATCTCGTCCAGGGTCGCCACCATCCGTACTCTGCTGGTCTCATCGCCCACAAATTCGGCCATCAGTTTCAGCTTGGTCAACGGTGTGCGCAGATCGTGGGAAATCGCTGCCACCATCTGTAACCGATCTTCCACAAAAGCTTGGATTCTTCGATTCATATGGTTAAACGCCCGCGCGACGGCAACAACTTCCACAGTCCCTTTTTCGGGAAGCTGGACCGCATAAACGTCCTCCCCGATGGCGTTGGCGGCATCGACGATCCGTTGGAGAGGTTTGGTCATGGACCTGGCTATGGCGATGGCAAACAGGATAATGGCCCCCGTCATGATGATGACCGATAGCGTGGCATGTCGAAACAGAGGGACATGGTTTTCTGTCAATTGGGTCTGTAGAAGAACGCGCTCCCCGGTGGGGAGGTCGATCCAAGCGTGCAGTTCCTTTTCCATCACCGTATCGTGCATGAACCGGATGATCACCAATTCCAGATCAAACAAAAAATGGTGAAATTTTCCGTGGTAATGATTCCAGTCGGGTGGATCGGCGAAGAGGGCAACGACACGCGCCCCGGTGGAACCCAGCCCCGTCTCCAAACGCCGCCGCAAGGGTTCATCGTTTTGATGGGGTGGCGGTTTCCCATCTCCAGGCAAGTAACGGGTGATCTTCAAGTGCAGACCGTTGCGATTGATGGCCGATAAAATGGAATGCTGCGATTCGTCTGAAATTTCCAGCATCATGCGAACGGCGGTGACCATTTGCTCCAATACCTGCTGTTCGTTCGTGAGGAGAGCAGGTTCCAACTTTTCGCTGGTGAAGACAAGAATGCTCAAGATATGGGAAAGAGTAAGACCGATGACCAAAATGGCGATGATCCGTCCCCGAAGACCGATGGCAAACCTTATTTTCATCATTCGCTCACCTCGGCGGCCAACATATAACCATCGCCCCAAACGGTTTTGATGAGTTTGGGTTCTTTGGCATCGGTTTCAATCTTACGGCGCAAACGCATAATTTGGGTATCGATACTACGGTCGAATTTTTCAGCACCTTTTCCGTGGGCCAAATCCAATAACCGTTCGCGGCTGAGTACCTGCTGCGGATGGCTGACAAAAGCCAGCAGCAGGTCAAATTCGCCGGAACTCAACGGTTCCACCAACCCCTCCGGGCTGACCAGTTCGCGTCGATCCAGGTACAGAGTCCACCCTGCAAAGCCAATCCGAGAGCTTTTCTTGGAACGGGATCCGACACCATCCCCCCGGCACCGACGCAACACCGCTCGGATGCGCGCCAACATTTCGCGGGGATCAAAAGGTTTGGTGAGATAGTCGTCCGCCCCCATTTCCAATCCCAACACCCGGTCACTATATTCTCCGAGTGCGGTCAACATGATGATGGGAATATTGGATTTTTCCCGTAGTTTTCGACATAGGGACAAGCCATCCTCTCCCGGAAGCATGACATCCAGGACAATCAAATCCACGGGGTTCGTTTCCATCGCTTTCCGCATGGCACGCCCATCGGCAACGCCCATCGCGGTCATGCCGTGTTCTTCCAGGTAACGGACGACCAAATCCCTGATTTCCCGATTGTCTTCCACCACCAGAATGCATGGAGGTTGGTTCATGGACATTCTCCCGGATGACATTCTTTTGTGACAATTGCGCCATTCGTTTGTGACATCGATCAGATACCGTAGCCGTCAATGCTTCTCAAGGAACCGATCATCCACCGTCATCTTGAACGAACGACAGGAAACAACGCAATGCCATTCGCTTGGATCATCCTCTTGGCCATCGGACTCGTGGGACTGCAAACCGATGGGGCGTATGGACACGGTGGTGAAGATCATGGTGAGACCGCTTCCCAGCAACATCAAGGCCCCACAACATTGGGTCTGGGAAACGGTGCCCAGGGAGACATGTATGAGGCGGTACTCATCCAGGACGATACCGGACAGCCGTGGATCTATCTTTCCGATGCGAAAACCAACGCCCCTGTCGCCAATGCCACCATCGAAGTGGAAGCGACTGGAAACCCGGGTTGGACCCGCACCGGAGAATCCACCTCGACTGTAGGCATTTATCGACTTGGGAACACGTTGCCCCCAAATGCGGCGGGTGATCTCACCGTGACGGTGACAACCGCCGACAGTTCCGATCTTATCCTGATTCAGGAACCGTCGGGGAATGTCGGGACGGCCCATCGGGGAGTCTCCCTGCCCAAGGCGAGTCAGTTTTTATTGGATGTGCGCACAGTCCCCGCCGAACAACGAGATGTGATGCAAACCATCCGCCTTGTGGGGCATGTCATTCCCGATCCATCCTTTTATGCCCGCATTCATCCCCCAGTGACCTCCCGCATCGTCTACGATCCCAGCTTCCCCCCCCCAAGATCGGGACAAAAGGTAAAACGTGGACAAACCCTGGCGGTATTGGATCCTCTCCTGTCCAACGTGGAAAAAACGGGGCAACGTCTTTCCCTGTTTAAAGGGGAACAGAGAGAAGCCTTTACGGGAAGGGAGTTGGTTTTGGCTCCTATGGATGGGCAACTGACCGATGTTCACATCATCCCCGGCGATGTCGCGGCGGAAGCGGATATCCTGGCAGAAATCATCGATCCCGATCACCTTTGGGTCGAAGCCATTCTTTATGATTTGTCCATGGCGGACCGTATTACCGCCGCAAGTGCGGCATCACGACAGATTCCTGGTAAAAATTTTTCCCTGACATTGATGGGGGTGAGTCCCAAGGTCAATCCTGAAAATCAAGGATTACACATGCAATTTGCCATCGATCAGTCGGGTACCTTGATCAAACCGGGAATGCCCATGGATGTCTATGCCCACACCGGTACCGCATTGTTTGCGGTAGCGATTCCGCGCCAAGCCATCCTCGAACAAGGGGGAATACCCCGGGTCTGGGTCAAGACCGCCCCCGAAGCGTTTGCCGGGCGTTCTGTACGCATAGGTCGAAAAACGGCGGATTGGGTAGAAATTTTGGAAGGGATCCAACCGGGCGACAAGGTGGTCGTTCAAGGCCATAACCAACTCAATGCCATGCGGTGATGGAACCATGTTTGATGCGATTATCCAGTTTTCTTTGCGCCAACGCCTATTTGTCATCGCGTTATCGTTCCTGCTCCTGATCCTCGGGGGATGGGTAGTCATCGGTCTGCCGGTGGATATTTTTCCCGATCTCAACCGTCCCACCGTCACCATCATGACCGAGGCCCCTGGTTTGGCCCCGGAAGAGGTGGAATCCCTGGTGACCATGCGTATCGAGTCAGCCCTGAACGGTATGCCCGGGGTCTCCCGTCTGCGCAGTAATTCGGGGGTAGGACTGTCCATTGTATTTGTCGAATTTTCCTGGGCGACGGAGATCTACCGCAACCGACAGTTGGTGGCGGAAAAACTGGCGACGATCCAGGAGACCCTGCCTCGCGATGTGGTCCCGGTGATGGGACCGGTCAGTTCTCTCATGGGTGAAATTATGCTCATTGGCCTCAGGAGCGAACAGGGGAAAACCTCCCCCATGGCCCTGCGCACCATCGCCGATTGGACGTTGCGACCGCAACTCCTGGGGATCGCCGGGGTGGCGCAGGTGATTCCTATCGGTGGTGAAGTCAAACAATATCAGATCTTGGTCGATTCCACCCGTATGACCGCCCTGGGACTCTCCTTCACCGCCCTGGAACAAGCCCTGGATGGATTTGCCAAAAACAGCACCGGCGGTTTTCTTTCCCAACAGGGACGGGAATATCTGATTAGAAATCTTGGCCAAACCACCGACGTGGAAGATTTGGAGCAGACCGTGGTTGCGGTCAACAAAGGGGAATCCATCACGTTGGGGCAGGTGGCCGATGTCCGCTTTGGTGCTGGGATCAAACGGGGAGACGCCAGCATCAACGGCCAGGCGGCGGTCATTCTCGCGGTACAAAAGCAACCGGGAATCGACACGGTTGCTTTGACACGACGTATTGAAGCGGCCCTTGCGACCATGCAAACGACCCTTGCCCAAGATGTCAAGATTGCCCCCATTCTTTTCAAGCAGGCCGATTTTATTCAACACGCCATTGCCAACGTCGAGGAAGCTTTGCGCGACGGTGCCATCTTAGTCGCGGTCGTGCTGTTTATTTTCCTCATGAACGTGCGCACAACCTTCATCAGTTTAACCGCCATTCCCCTGTCTCTGGTGGTGGCCGCCTTGATTTTTCAATGGTTTGGTTTGTCCATCAATACCATGACCTTGGGGGGACTGGCGGTGGCCATCGGCGAATTGGTGGATGATGCGGTGGTCGATGTGGAAAATGTGTTCCGACGGCTGCGGGAAAACGCCCAATCCCGCGCCCCACGCCCATCCCTGGAGGTGGTTTGGCGTGCCTCCAGAGAGGTCAGAAATTCCATTGTTTACGCCACGATCATCGTCATGCTGGTGTTTTTACCCATTTTTGCCTTGTCGGGGATCGAGGGACGGCTTTTTGCCCCCTTGGGAATCGCCTACATCGTTTCCATCCTCGCCTCTTTGTTCGTATCGCTGACCCTGACGCCGGTTTTGTGTTATTTCCTCCTCCCCGGCATCAAGGTCATGACCCACGGCGACTCCTGGCTGGTACGACAGTTAAAAGCGGGAGATCATCATTTACTTGGCTGGTCTTTTGGTCATCCGCGTCTGCTGCTGGCAACGACGTTGCTCCTGGTCGTGGTGGCAATTGTGTCGGTCCCCTGGTTGGGTCGAACCTTCTTGCCCACGTTTAATGAAGGGACGGTGACGGTGAGTGTCATCATGACTCCGGGAACCTCCTTGGAAGAATCCAATCGCATCGGCACCATCGCCGAAAGGTTGTTGCGACGAACTCCAGAAGTCATCTCGACGGGACGCCGTACCGGGCGTGCAGAACTCGATGAACATGCCGAAGGGGTCCATTTTTCCGAAATCGATGTCGATTTAAAACCCTCCGGGCGGAGTCGCAGTACCATTCTGGGGGAATTGCGCCAAAATCTGGCGATGATACCGGGGGTGGCGATCAATGTTGGGCAACCCATCTCCCATCGCCTAGATCACCTGCTCTCTGGGGTCAGGGCAGAGATTGCGGTCAAACTATTTGGCGATGATTTGGATATTTTACGTGCCAAGGGGGAGGAAATCCGCCAGCAAATGGCATCCATCCCTGGCGTAACCGATTTATATGTGGAAAAACAGGTACTCATCCCCCAATTGCAAATTCGCCTGGATCGGGGGGAGGCCCTGAAATATGGACTTTCTCTCAACCAATTGACAGAAATTCTCCAGTCGGCCCTCAACGGCAAGGTCGTCTCTCAAGTGCTGGATGGTCAACGCACCTATGATGTCGTGTTGCGTTTGGCGGAGGAATGGCGTGCCGAAACCGGGGATTTTCACAAAATTCTCATCGATACCCCCACCGGCAAAATTCCCCTGGAGTTGGTAGCCGACGTGGTGGAGACCACCGGCCCCAATGTCATCAACCGCGATGACATGCAACGGCGTATCGTCGTCCTCGCCAATACCCAGGGGCGGGATATGGCCGCCGTGGTGCAGGAGATACAAGATAAAGTCGCCCATAGCACCCTCCCCACGGGTTATTACATCACGTTCGAGGGGCAGTTTCGCAGTCAGCAGGAGGCGATGTACACCATTTCCCTCCTTTCCCTGATTTCGCTGACGGGTATTTTTCTGGTTCTTTTCAGTCATTTTCGTTCGACCGTGCTGTCATTGATCATCATGGCCAACATTCCCATGGCTTTGGTGGGGAGTGTCGCCGCCCTGTGGTTGACGAACACCCCGCTCTCGGTCGCCAGTATGGTGGGGTTGATTACCCTCGCTGGAATTTCTGCCAGAAACGGTATCCTCAAGGTATCGCATTATCTTCATCTGGTGGCTGAAGAGGGCGAGTCGTTCGGCCCCGACATGGTGATTCGAGGCTCAAAGGAGCGGTTGACCCCGGTATTGATGACCGCCCTGGTTGCAGCCCTGGCCCTGATCCCCTTGATGATCGACCCCGATGCCGCCGGCAAAGAAATCCTCTACCCAGTCGCCGTGGTCATTTTCGGTGGACTGATTTCTTCCACACTCCTCGACACCATTGTAACACCAGTTATTTTTCTACTCGTTGGGAAAAAGGCTGTAGACCGTTGGCTGGAACTTCAAACCCTTGGAACAGGAAAATGGGAATCATGAAAAATAACTTGAAATTTGTTTCGTTGCTGTTGGTGGGTCTTTGGATGCCATCATGGTCGCTCTGGGCCGATGGAACATTAACCCCCGCTCATGGCGGACGCATGGCGGAAGCCAATGGCAGCCGGTTGGAACTGGTGGTCGCTGCGGACAAAATTGACCTGTATGTGACCGACCACGGTGATAAGCCGGTGGCAGTCCATGGTGCATCGGCCAAGGTGACTTTCCTTGTAGGAGGTAAAAAGGAAGAGGTTGCACTTGTGGCGGTGAGTGACAATCTGCTTTCCGGCCAGAAAGCGGTTGCAGGCGGTGACAAAGCGGCTGCGGTGGTCACCGTTCAGGGGTTGCCCAAACCGATCAGTGCCCGTCTTCCGGCGCAAAAATAATGGTAAACATGGGGAAAACCATGAATTTTTTTGGACGGCGCGTAACAAGGAAACAAAGGTCCGATCATGGGAAACGTTCGCTGGGTGCCGTCGTACTGGCCGGGGTTTTATTCTGGTCCGCTCCATCAACGGCGGCAGAGCCAGAACGGGAGATCCATCCGATTGGTGCTTCGGTGGCGGAATTTTTGGATCTGGCTTTGAAAATGAACCCGGAACGGGCCGCAGCCAGCCTGGAGGCGGAGGCGGCGATGGCCCGCGCCCAGGGGGCCGGTCAATTTCCCGACCCCATGTTTCAATGGACCTTGGATGACATTTCCAAAACCGGTTCCGGTTTGCCGGAGCGGGTGGGGGTTATCAAATATTCTTTGCAACAGGAGTTACCCTGGTGGGGCAAACGGGAGGCGGAGCGCGACATCGCCGCCGCAGAAAGTGGCGAGGCACGCGGGCGGCTCGACGATGTGGGGGCGGAGATTGCGCTACGCATCAAAACCGCCTACGCCGATTATCATCGGGTCCATTTATCCATGGACCAAACCGCCGACTGGATCCAAATCATGCATACCCTGGTACGGTTTGCCCAGTTTCGTTATGCCCAGGGGATGAGTATGCAGTCGGAAGTCACCTCCTCCGAAGCGGAACGGGGGGCATTGGAGGTCGAACGGGTCCGTCTGGGCAAAGAACGCCAGCGTATCCGTTCGCGGTTGAACGCCCTGGTCAACCGTGAGCCGGACGCCCCCATCGTGGAACATCCGCAGATGCGACCACTCCCCCCCCCTGAGGCACTCAACCATGACACCCTATTGGCCATCGCCCGGCAAAACAATCCAGCCCTGGCCATGGTTCAGGCCCGCTTGGCCGCCGCTGAGGGCGACCAACGGCTGGCGAACCTTGCCTGGTATCCCGATGTCAAGTTGGGTGCCGGGTTGGTCCAACGGCGCGACGATGGGGAATCCAACGGTTTTGAGGCCATGATGGAATTCAACCTTCCCCTGCAATGGGGAAAACGCCAGGCGCACGAACGGGAAACCGCCGCCAAGACTGGAGCGGTACGGGAATCGTTGGTTTTTGAACAACGACATCTCGAATCTTCCCTACGGGAAACTTTGTTGCGTCTGGAAGAGGCACAGGAAGTGGCACGGATCACCGCCGACACCCTGTTGCCCCAAGGACACCTGGCACTGCAATCGGCACTGAAAGGGTATCAGATTGGAGCCACGGAGGCGGTGGTGGTGTTGGATACGATCCAAAGATTGAAAAAATTTCAGATCGATCTGCTTCAATCACAATTCGAGGGACAGGTCCGTCTGGCGGAAATCGAACGGTTGATCGGAGATGATTTATGATCGGCGTCAAAAAGAATGTTTTGGGATTGACCGTGATGGCCATGATGGCCGCCAGCGTCTCTTTTTCCGAGATCATGGCCGAAACCACCACCGACCATGCACGCCATGGGACTGCGGCTCCGGCCAATCCAACCGCAGGGAGCGACAAGACCGGGGCGGTACGTATCAGCATGGACAAAGTTCAGAAAATGGGGGTCAAGACCGAGGTGGCCACCATGCGTTCCCTGACGCGCGCGACGCGGGCGGTGGGAACGGTGCAGGTGGATGAACGCAAGCTTCAGGTGATCACGTTGAAATATGAAGGTTGGATCGAAACACTCCATGCCAACGCCACCGGCCAGTCGGTGCGCCGGGGACAATCCTTGATGGAAATCTACAGCCCTGCCCTGGTGCTGGCGCAACAGGAATATTTGGCCGTCATCAAGGCCAGGAAGTCGCTGGACGGGGCGGATGCCCAGACCCGGGCCACAGCGGACGAACTGGCCGAAAGTGCCCTGATCCGTCTGCGCAACTGGGATATTTCCGAGGACCAGATTAAACGTTTACGCACTTCAGGCGAAATCCGGCGGACCTTGAGCGTCCATTCGCCGATGAACGGAATCATCCTTGAGAAGGCGGCCATTCAGGGAATGCGGGCAATGCCGGGAGAGATGCTGTATCGCATGGTGGATCTATCGACGGTGTGGGTAGTGGCCGATGTGTTCGAACAGGATGTGGGATCGGTACGGGAAGGGCAGGCCGCCGAGGTGACTTTGCGGGCGATGCCTGGAAAAACTTTTGCCGGTAAGGTTTCCTTCATCTACCCCACCTTATCCGCCGAAACTCGGACGGTTCAGGTCCGCATCGAACTGGCCAATCCTGAAAATCTATTACGGCCCGCCCTCTATGCCACGGTGTATCTCGCCTCCGCCGCGTCCGCTTCAAGGGTTCTTGCCGTCCCCGATTCCGCCGTTCTGGACAGCGGTTCCCGGCAGGCGGTTTTGGTGGATCATGGAGAGGGCGTATTTGAACCGCGTCCGGTCAAGGCGGGAGGCAGGGGGGATGGCTATATTGAAATTATCGAAGGACTCAAGGAGGGGGAACAAGTGGTGGTGCGGGCCAATTTCCTGATCGATGCCGAGTCCAATTTACGTTCCGCCCTGGGGCACTTTTCCCACTGACCGCCATTGAGGGAACCCAATAACAATAAACACGGTGCCGGATGGGCCATGAAGATTGACGGCCCTGCGGCATAAACCTGTAGTTTGTTCAATTTGACACTTTGAGGAGAATTCAGAATGCAAAAAACATTGTCAGTCGGTGCATTATCTTTATTCCTGTGTTTGCAATCATCGGCCCTGATGGCTGAAGAATCGGTTGATCGTCAGGAGCATCATCCTGCGCCGACGCAACAAGCACCTGCCGGTGGCCATGCCCAACCAATGGAAGCCCAAATGGCCAACATGTCGGTGGAAATGGAGGCCATGAAGCAAGAGATGGCGCAAGCGGAAGAGCGGATGACCGCCATGAAAGGGGTGATGGAAAAGGTGCGGGCAACCCCTCCCGGCGCGGACCGCGACCAACTCCTGACAGAACACGGGGCGGGTCTGCGCGCGATCATGACCGGACAGCGCGAACATATGGAAAAAATGATGGCCAAGATGGAACAGACCATGAAAGACAAGGAAAAGATGGGGAACATGGCGGGAAAACCCCACGATGGAGAAAAGAAACCTGAGGGTGGGATGGGGATGATGGGACAAGGGATGATGGGGGATATGACAGGGCACCATGAACTGATGAAAAAACGGATGGCACTGATGTCGGATCTCCTGGGACAGATGGACGCGCATTTGACGGCCATTTCTCCCCCCCGATAGGCTGATCCAGGTTTGGGGTGGTCCCCTTCGCTTCAAATGACGGAAATTGCCATAAAGATCCGTCAATGGAAGGGACGGTGGAACGGGTACAGCCCAAGATGATGACGGTGGTTGCGATCATGGCGGGTTTGCTACCCATCATGTGGAGTATCGGTTCCGAGGTGATACGCCGCATCGCCGCCCCCATGGTCGGGGGGATGTTCTCCTCGACCATGTTGACTTTGATCGTCATTCCAACCATTTATTACCAAATCAAAGAATTTTCCATTCGCGCACAATGATGGGAGAACGATTATGGACAGCCTGAGGAAGAAAAACATTTTTTCGTTGACCGGCCTTGGTCTGCTCCTGCTCGCCGTCTGGTGGTTGGCTGCAACGCCAGAGGCAAGGGCCACTGATTTGCTGGTTTACAAATCCGCCTCGTGCGGATGTTGTGGCGAATGGGTGAAGTACCTGGAACAAAACGGTTTTCGCGTTCAGATACGTAATGTGGAGGATATGACGGCGATCAAGCGTCAATTGGGAGTTCCACCCGCGATGGATTCTTGTCATACCGGAGTGATCGGGGATTATCTGGTGGAAGGACATGTCCCTGCCGCAGATATTCGCCGGATGCTGGCGGAACATTCCCCGATCCGGGGTATCGCCGCCCCGGGCATGCCGGTGGGGTCTCCGGGAATGGAAGTTCCCGGTCAGAATCCGGAACCTTACCAAGTGTTTTCGTTTACCCGGGAGGGGAAAACCCAGATTTTTGCCAATCATTGAACCTTTGCCATTGCCGATATGTTTGATGCCCTAACGTCGCGTCGCCCCTACAAACTTCCATTTTCCTTGGAACACACCCTGGAGTTGATGCTTTCTGAACGGGGCCGTCATTTTGATCCCAATCTTTTGGATATTTTTCAATCTTTGTTACCGGATCTAATGACCACGGCAAACAACGAAAAAGAGATGCCAAAAATCGTGTTTCAACTGGCAGATCTGTATCTTAGCGTGTAGATGCAACCGGAGGTGTTAAGAACAATAAAGAGTAATTTTTGATTAAAAATATCACTTCGTCATGGAGACGGCTCATGAAACACCTGACATTAAGGTTAATCCATTTATCTTGCATCATTTTTTTGCTGGTTTTATTCATGACGGCAACGGCCAGTTATGCCGAAGGACCAACCGATCATAATCATCCCGCTGTGGTCCATGATCAAGGCGTTCCGGCAACGGGGCATGATCACACCGCACCGATCTCTGTCGATGTTCATGCGACGCCTGCCGCGATACACAATGACCACGCCTCAGGGGCAGTTCCCACGCATGATCCTTCCGCTGCGACCACTCAGGCCCATGGCGATCACGGTGGACATGGTACCGGCGAAGCCCATCAACACCCTGGTTTGCCCATGGTTTATGTTTGGGGGAGTGTCGCCATCATGGCGGGTATTCTGCTTTGGGGTTTATGGGCCGGGGCACCGGATGACCGTCCCAAACGGACCATCAATCTTTCTCAAGCCCCTGGGGTGGGGAGAGCTGTCCGCTGGTTTTATCATGCGCCGTGGCCCCTGGTCACTTTGAAAATAATCTCCGTGACTGTTTTTCTCATCGTGGTCTACGCCGGGTTGTTTGGTTCACCCCTGCCCGAACGCAATTTAGCCACCAACTTTGTTTGGAATTTGTGGTGGCCTTTGGTGGTGGTCTCGGTATTTTTCATGGGATCCTTCTGGTGTGGCATTTGCCCGTGGGATACGCTGGCCTCCTGGTTGGTACGGCATCGGTTATGGCGGCGGACAAATCCCCATCCCGGCCTCAACCTGAAGGTTCCCCAAGCCCTGCGCAATGTTTGGCCCGCATTGTTGATGTTCATGGGCTTGACTTGGTTGGAGTTGGGGATCGGGGTCACAAAAATTCCCATGGCCACCGCGCTCATGGCGGTGATTATGGTGATTCTGGCGTTTGTCTCCCTGTTCATTTTTGAACGCAAAGCCTTTTGTCGTTATTTTTGTCCCGTCGGCAGGGCGTTGGGATTTTACTCCCGATTGGCCCCCATCGGTGTCCGTTCCCAGAATCAGGAGATATGTACCCAATGCAAAAGCATGGAATGCTACAATGGTTCGGAAGAGATCGAACCCTGTCCGACACATCTGACCATCGGTCGTTTTTCCCAAAACACCTATTGTTTATCGTGCGGTAACTGCGCCCTGAGCTGTCCCCATAAGAACGTTTCCTGGCAACTGCGGTCGCCGGGATCGGAAGCCCTGGCCGAGGCCAGACCCATGTGGGATGGGGCATGGTTTATGTTGGCGTTGCTGGGGATTACCAGTTTTCACGGGGTCACCATGATGCCATTTTGGAACACATGGCTCAATACCTCGGCACAATGGTTTGGAGAGACAGAAATGCCGATCGCAGGCTTCACCCTGGGCATGTTGGCGGGATTCCTCTTGCCGGTATTGGTTTATGCGTTGGCCATCGGGGCCACGCAAATGCTGTTGCCTGGGGCCATCGGTTATCGACGACTTTTTGTGGCACTCCCTTTTTCCACCCTACCCTTGGCGTTTGCTTACCATTTGTCCCACAACCTGGACCATCTGTATCGGGAAACGGGTGGCCTTTGGGATGTCTTGGCCAATCCCTTGGGAACTGGATTGGTGGCCATGACCGCAGCGGAACGACAATTGCGTTTGGTCGGGGGAGGCATGTCCGAGCAGGTCTTGTTTTTGTCGCAGGCGGGCCTGATGACCTTGGGACTGTGGTTGGCGGTGGAAATTCTTCGTCATCGTGGCTGGGGCTTGCAGGTTGGGGGGGTCCGTTTAACGGGCTGGCGTTTGGCCCCGATGCTGGTTTTTATTGCCGTCATGACCGCGTGCAACCTGTGGCTGATGGCCCAGAACATGAACATGCGGTTTTGAATTCGAGGAGACATAAAAAAGCGCAGTCACAACCCTGGGGGCAATCCCCCAGGCTTTTTTTCTTTTTGCAATCATTGAATCTAGGGTATATTGATATTAAATAAAATTATTAAAAGAAAAAAGGGGTCTGGGGGATTGCCCCCAGGGTTTTGATTTTGACTTTGCTTTTCATGCGCCCCTTCTCCCGAAGCATTTTTTT
>PEAO01000129.1 GCA_002753615.1 Magnetococcales bacterium DCbin2 | reverse complement strand
AAGAAGAACCTTGGGGCGCTGCCCCAAACCCCGCCGGGGGGGATGATCCCCCCCGGACCCCCGCAATAATGTCTAACCTTGGGCAGGAAGGGCCGCTTTGACCGTCTGGGCCAAACGGGCAAAATCCTCTGGATGACTCACCGCCAAATCCGCCAAAACCTTGCGATCAAGCTCTATCCCCGCCTCGGCCAAACCATGCATAAACCGGCTGTAAGAAAGACCCGAAAGACGCGCACCCGCATTGATACGGGCTATCCACAACCGACGAAATTCCCGCTTGCGGTTTTTACGGTCCCGATAAGCATACTTCAGCCCCTTCTCAACCTTTTGCAAGGCAATGCGGAAGCATGTACCATTACGACCACGATACCCCTTGGCTAACTTTAAAATTTTCTTATGGCGAGCATGCGCCGGTACACCCCGTTTGACTCTCGGCATTGCCGATTCTCCTCATGTTGATCGTTAAAATCCATGGTACCCAAAGGGACTGCCCTCGGTGTCAGGTCGTCCCAATCACGGATTTACATATAGGGCAACATCTTCTTGACGGCAGCCACATCCACCGCCGCTACCAAACCCGAATGACGCATGTTGCGTTTGCGTTTCGGACTTTTGCTGGTCAAAATATGCTGCTTGAAGGCCTTATTCCGCTTGATCTTCCCGGTCCCGGTCGCCGATAGCCTTTTGGCGGCTCCCCGGTGGGTTTTTAACTTTGGCATACTGTTTTTCCATTCTTTTCAAAGTGTACGGTTTCTGGTATCCCACGCGCCCGAAGCATTCACACCACACTGTCACACGACTAAGTTGGCGATAGGCTGGCCTTCCATACCATCCATCCCCCCAACATGCAACCCCTCACTCGGAGTCGCTGGACTTCTTGACCTTGGCCGATTGACTCGGAGCAATCACCATCGTCATCTGCCGCCCCATCAGCTTGGGTGTCTGCTCCAACTTGCCAATATCCAACACCTCCGTCTCAACCCGGCGCAACAATGCCAGACCCAGTTCCTGATGGGCCATCTCACGCCCCCGAAAACGCAAGGTGCATTTAACCTTGTTGCCGGTATCCAAAAACTTGCGGATGTTACGCAACTTAACATCAAAATCATGGATCTCGGTCCCAGGACGAAACTTGATCTCCTTGATCTCCGTGCGCGTCTGCTTCTTTCTGGCCTGCCGTTCACGGACCGCCTTTTGATATTTGAACTTGGTATAGTCCATGATCTTGCAGACGGGTGGTTTGGCCAAAGGGGCCACTTCCACAAGATCAAGACCCGCCTCCACCGCCCTTTTCAGGGCATTATGACGATCAACAACACCAACTTGTTCACCATTTTCATCAATCAGGCGAACTTCCGGGTTGCGAATTTGCTCATTGATACGTGTCGTATCTTGGCTGACCGGAGGCAATTTATCCTTGATGGGTGGTTTGGCGATGAGCGTTACTCCTTGTTTAAAGAATACAACATTCCCAGATCTAAGTGAGTTCCTTAGAAAGGTCAGACCTTTCTCTCACGCACCTGGGCGACCAATGTTTCAATCAACCCCTCCAAAGGCATCAAACCCAAATCTTTTCCCGAACCATCTCTTGGACTGACCGCCTTCTGCTCCTGCTCCCGGTCGCCAACAATGAGCAACCATGGAATTTTTTTCAAGGTGTGTTCACGAATTTTGTAACCAATTTTTTCATTGCGCAAATCCGCATCCACCCGCAAGCCTGCCGCACGCATCCGATCTCTCACTGCGATCGCCCAGGGATGGTGGGCATCGGTGATGGTCAACACCACCCCCTGCACCGGGGCCAGCCACAACGGAAAACGCCCGGCGTAATGCTCCAGAAGAATACCAAAAAACCGCTCCAACGAACCCATCAAGGCACGATGGATCATGATGGGACGATGTTTGCCCCCATCCTCGCCGATATAGGTTATATCAAACCGCTCGGGAAGATTGAAGTCCAATTGGATGGTAGAACACTGCCACTTGCGTCCCAAACAATCGGTGATCTTGACATCAATCTTGGGACCATAAAAAGCACCACCCCCACGATCCTCGACAAAATCAAGATGATGCTTCCTAATAGCATTGCCCAAAGCGGTGGTCGCCTGATCCCATATGGCATCGCTTCCCACCGATTTTTCAGGCCGCGTCGAGAGAAAAATATCAAATTCCTGAAACCCAAACGTCCCCAACGTCGCCAACGTCAAATCAAGGATCGCCGTAATTTCATCTTCAATCTGTTCTTCACGGCAAAACACATGGGCATCATCCTGGGTAAACCCGCGCACCCGGAATAAGCCATGCAACGCCCCCGACAGCTCATACCGATACACCGTCCCCAACTCCGCCCAACGGATGGGAAAATCACGATGCGAATGCATCCGCGACTGATAGACCAAAATATGGAACGGACAGTTCATGGGCCGTATCTGATACTCCTGCTCATCCACATGCATGGAATGAAACATGGAATCCCGATAAAAATCCACATGCCCGGAAGTTTTCCACAAGTCCAGATTGGCCATGTGCGGCGTATATAAAAACTCATAACCCGCCGCAATATGGGTCTCCCGCCAATAGGCTTCGATAGCCTGGCGCACCCGCGCTCCCAACGGATGCCAAAAAACCAACCCGCCACCCGCCGATTCCTGAATGGAAAACAGATCCAGTTCTTTGCCAAGACGCCTGTGATCGCGCTTTTCCGCCTCCTCCAACATGTGCAAATGCGCACGCAACGATTTGGCATCGGCCCAAGCGGTACCATAAATCCGTTGCAACTGCTTGTTGGCGGAATTACCACGCCAGTAGGCCCCGGCAACCGACAACAATTTGAACGCCTTCAGATAACCCGTCGATGGGACATGGGGACCACGGCACAAATCGATAAAATTTCCCTGGGCATACAACGACAACGGTTGCGCAGCATCGATGGCACTGATGATCTCCGCTTTATACTGCTCCCCCATCCCCTTGAAAAAAGTCACCGCCTCATCCCGCCCCACCTCCGAGCGGGTAATGACATCATTCCTTTCAACGATCTGCTGCATACGCGCTTCGATGGCAGTCAAATCGCCGGTGGTGAAAGGGCGTTCAAAATCAAAATCATAATAAAACCCATTTTCAACCGCCGGTCCGATGGTCACCTGGGCACCGGGAAACAACTCCTTAACCGCCTGGGCCATCAAATGACTGGCCGAATGCCGGATAATTTCCAACCCCTCAGGAGACTGCATGGTGATGATGGCAACCGTCACCCCATGATCAACCCGATGGGAAAGGTCCACCAATCGACCATCCACACGCCCGGCGACCGCCGCCTTGGCCAATCCCGCGCCAATGGCCGCCGCAACCTCACCCAGTGTGACGGGCCGGTCAAACCCTTTGACCGTACCATCCGGCAACGTGACTTCAAACATGAATATCTCCAATCACAGATTCCTGAATCGCCTGGCAAACACCATCCACCAACTCCTGAACCCGGCTCAGAGAATCCCCTTCAATCATCACGCGAATCTTGGGTTCGGTGCCGGATTTTCGTATCAACAGGCGACCGGTACCCACCAAAGCCGCCTCTGCCCGGGCGATCACCCCCGCAACCTTGGGACTCGATAGGGGATCGGAACCTATGGGGACGATCACATTTTTAAGAATTTGCGGAACAATTTCCATCCCTGCGGTCAATTCTGACAAAGGTTTTTGGTGCGCCGCCATCAACTCCAACACCTTCAACGCCGAGACAATACCATCACCCGTGGTGTTATGATCCAAAAAGATCATATGACCCGACTGCTCTCCACCCAGGTTATAACCATGGTTAAACATGTGTTCCAACACATAACGGTCCCCAACCTTGGTCCGAATCAATGCCAAACCATGGCGAGAAAGAAACCGCTCCAACCCCAAATTGGACATCACCGTGGCCACCACCCCGCCACCACGCAGCGTATCATTATTTTTCATCGCCAAGGCACACATGGCCAGCACATGATCCCCATCCAACAACCGCCCTTTTTCATCACAGACCAGCAGACGGTCGGCATCGCCGTCAAACGCAACCCCAATGTCCGCCCGCGTCTCACGCACCTTATCCCGCATTTTTTCAGGAAACAGTGAGCCAAAACCGCTGTTAATGTTCAACCCATCCGGTTCGTTACCGATGGAAATCACTTCGGCACCCAACTCCCAAAAAACCCGGGGGGCAACCTGGTAGGCCGCCCCATTGGCGCAGTCCACCACCACCCGGAGTCCATTCAGACGCAATGCCTTGGGAAAGCTGTTTTTGCAAAATTCAATATACCGACCCGATGCATCCTCAATATTGGTCGCCCGACCAATCTCCATAGGGCCTGGTTGATGCTGGTCCATTTCATCGGCAAAAAGGATCCGTTCAATCTCCAACTCCATGCTGTCGGGCAACTTCATCCCGTTGGGATCGAAAAATTTGATGCCATTGTCGTGGTACGGGTTATGGGACGCCGAAATGACCACACCGGCATCGGCCCTCAGGGCACGGGTCATGAACGCAACCGCCGGGGTCGGCAACGTCCCCACCTGCAAACAATGGACCCCCATAGAAGTGAAACCGGCACGTAAGGCCGATTCAAACATATAGCCCGACAAACGCGGATCTTTGCCGATCACCACCGTCGAACGAAACTCCCGCCGCCGCAATACCATCCCCGCCGCCCGCCCCAACTTCAAGACCAGCTCGGCGGTCATGGGAAACACGTTGGCCCGGCTGCGAATCCCATCGGTCCCAAAGATTCTCCGTTCCGGCACTTTCCCCAGTTCCGGTACCGATTTTGCAGTTTCCGTGTCACTCATAGCGCAACCATCAACTCCCCATCATTCATCCAACCCCATGCCGTCGCCAGTGCCTGCCGCGCCCCCGCCACATCGTGAACACGAAACACCGAAACCCCTGTCAGCATACCGAAAACCGCAAGCACATGACTGCCCACATCCCGCAAATGGGGAGTCTCCTCGCCACTGAGAAAACCGACGATCCTCTTCCGCGAAACACCCAACAACAACGGCACCCCCAACCCGCGAAACACCCGCTGGCACCGCAACAATTCCAGATTATGCCTGACCGACTTGCCAAAACCAATCCCGACATCCACCAACAACCGACGCTTGTCGATACCGTTTTCCTGACACGCTTCAATACGCCGCTTTAAAAAATCATAAACCTCACCGACGACATCCCCATACTGCGGATTATTTTGCATATCCTCCGGGCGGCCCCGACGGTGCATCAGCACGATGGGAACCCCTGCATTGGCCAGCAAGGCCGCCTTGCGTGGATCCAAAAGATCACGGTCATCCCCCCCCGCCACCCCCAATGCAGAGACATCATTGATCATCCCCGCCCCCGCATCGAGAGCCGCTTCCATGACCTCCAGTTTGCTCGTATCCACCGATATGGGAACCGCAACGCGACGCGCCAACGCCGCCACCACACCCACCACCCGTGCCAGCTCATCCTTCGTTGAAATCGGCTGCGCACCAGGTCGGGTCGATTCACCACCCACATCGATGATATCCGCCCCCAACCGCGCCATTTCCACCCCCTGTTCCACCGCGTCCACCCCCCTCCCACAACCAAGGAGGCCATCCCCCGAAAAGGAATCGGAAGTGACGTTCAGGATACCCATGATACAAGGACGGCCAAAGTCGAGGCAAAACCGCTCATCCCTCCCCCAACGGAGGGGACCGGGGAAACCGCCGTAGTCCCGCAGCGCATCACCCAGGGCAGAAGCTCCCCCGTCACAACCTGTATGAAACATCATGCGTCGTTTTCATCATTTTTTTCAACAACGTCCTCAGGATCCTTCGCCCGGGCGCGTGGCCGTCGCGGTTTGGCCTTGGCCGGTAGCGGCTGCTCTTCCTCATCGTCGATGAAATCCGTGACACCATCCTCCATGGAAGACTCGTCCGTTTTCTCCACATGCCCCTTGGAAACGCGACCAGCGGTCCGACGATTTTTCACCGAGGGATCCTTGGGCAAAGGTTTCAGGGCCTCTTCCAATGACATCCCTTTGACAAGCTTGGCGATTTCATCCGCATCCAAGGTTTCCCGATCCAATAACGCCTTGGCCATATCATCCAACACCTGGCGTTTTTCCATCAAAATGGCATGGGCACGCCGATAATTGCGATCAATAATCGCACGTATCTCCTTGTCAATCCCCCGCGAAGTCTCCTCGGAAACGCTCTTATGCTGCGTGATTTCGCGGCCCAAAAATATCTCTTCTTCCTTGTCGCCGTAGACCATAGGCCCCAGGACATCACTCATACCAAATTCACACACCATGCTCCGGGCAATATCGGTCGCCCGCTTGATGTCGTTCGCCGCCCCCGTGGTCATCTGGCTCAGGACAACCTCCTCAACAATCCGCCCCCCCATCAAAATGGCAATATTGTCCTCCAGTTGCTGCTTGGAGTAGGTGTGTCGGTCCTCCGTCGGCAATTGCATGGTCAATCCCAAGGCACGTCCACGGGGAATGATGGTCACCTTATGGACGGGATCGGTTCCGGGAATCACCGCCGCAACGATGGCGTGTCCCGCTTCATGATAAGCGGTCGTGAGCCGTTCTTTCTCGGAGATGATCGCCGATCTTCGCGGCTTGCCCATCATCACCTTATCCTTGGCCGCTTCAAAATCCTCCATCTCCACCAATTTTTTATCCTGCCGCGCCGCCCCCAACGCCGCCTCATTGACCAAGTTGGCCAAATCCGCCCCCGAAAACCCCGGTGTCCCACGGGCAATCACCTCAGGATCGACATCTTCATCCAAAGGAACCTTACCCATGTGTACTTCCAAAATTTGCGTCCGGCCCAAAATATCGGGATTGGGAACCGCCACCTGACGGTCAAAACGGCCCGGCCTGAGCAACGCCGGATCCAAAACATCGGGACGGTTGGTCGCCGCAACCAAAATAACCCCCTCCGCCGATTCAAAACCATCCATCTCAACCAAAAGCTGGTTCAGCGTCTGCTCCCGTTCATCATGCCCCCCCCCCAAACCGGCACCACGGTGACGGCCTACCGCATCAATTTCATCGATGAAAATAATACAAGGGGCATTTTTCTTCCCCTGTTCAAACATGTCACGGACGCGGGCAGCACCCACACCAACGAACATCTCCACAAAGTCCGATCCCGACAAATTGAAAAACGGCACGTTGGCCTCGCCAGCAATCGCCCGCGCCAAAAGCGTCTTACCCGTACCTGGAGGACCGATCAGCAACACCCCTTTGGGAATCTTCCCTCCCAATCGCTGAAACCGTTGCGGATTCTTCAAAAACTCAATCACCTCCTGAAGCTCTTCCTTGGCCTCTTCAATCCCCGCAACGTCGGCAAAGGTGACTTTGTTTTGTTTGTCCGACTGCATCCGCGCCTTGGATTTCCCAAAAGACATGGGGCCACGGCCACCTCCCCCCTGCATCTGCCGCATGAAAAACACCCAAACCCCAATCAAAAGCAGCATGGGAAACCAGGATATCAAAATTGTCAGCAACACCGGCGTCTCCTCGGGAGGACGCGCGTTGATGGTGACTTTCTTCTCCCGAATCAGCCGCATGAGATCGGGATCTTCTGGGGTGTAGGTCGTAAAAGTCCCCCCATCGGATAAAATCCCGATGAGAGTACGCCCCTGCACGGTGACATCCGTTACTTTACCCTGATCCAGTTGGTTCAAAAAATCGGAAAACGGTATGTGTTGATCCCGGACTTGTGGCTGGTTGAATAAATTAAACAGCATCACCAGCAACAGACCAATAACCAGCCAGAGGGAAAGATTTTTATAGAATCCGTTCAACAAACGATCTCCCGGGCGCTCTAAAACAGCGTCCTGGCATGAGTGGCACAGGGGAAGGAACCATGATCCATCCTCGACCTGTTGAAAATAGGTTTACATGGCCTAAAATTCAAGCTTTTCCATGCACCCCATCCAAATGGAAGACAGTTTTCCGGGTCAAAGATCTTTTTTCCAATGCAAAAAATGACCCAAAACCAAACCGCCACCCGAAGAGCGTGTTGACAATAAACAAAACGATCAAAAGAAAAAAGGGGTCTGGGGGAT
>PEAO01000128.1 GCA_002753615.1 Magnetococcales bacterium DCbin2 | reverse complement strand
AATAATTTTCTAGGATGTATCTCAAGCTATCGGATATCAATACGCCCTAACGTCAAAGGATGAAAAATGCAATTACCCTGCTAAATCAAGAGTTTGTTGGTGCAGAATAATCGCGTGAACGCAATCCCCCTAAGGGGATATGTCCCTGGAGCAGGGCCAAAAATGCGTTTTTTCCCAATGGGGGGGAAAAATAATAGCCTTGCACATCATGGTCGCCTTGGCCTTTCATGATTTGCAACTGTTCGTCGGTCTCCACCCCTTCCACAATCACACGAAGGCGCAATTGTTGGGCCATGGAAACGATGGCGGCAATGAAAGCGGCACTTTCAGGGTGCGCCGACAGGTCATTCACGAAAGATCGGTCGATTTTAAGGGTCTGGACTGGCAGTCGTTTCAGCAGGGCCAGGGAGGAAGAGCCGGCACCAAAATCGTCCATGGCAATGGTGACTCCCAAAGATTGCAATTTTTCCAGTGTGCCAGAGACGTGATCCATATGGGTCATCATGACGCTTTCCGTGATCTCCAGTTCCAATAAATGCGCGGGAAAGCCACTTTGTGCCAGGGCTTCTTCGACCAGTTGGACCAGTTTATCACCGTCACGAAATTGCAACACCGAAAGATTGACAGCCAATTTCAGACCGGGAAACCCCTGAAGGGACCAATCGGCGGCCTCCCGACAGGCAGTGAACAATACCCATTCCCCGATTTGGTGGATCAAACCTGTCCCTTCGGCCAACGGGATCAGTTGGCGCGGAAAAAGGATCCCTTCGCGGGGATGATCCCAGCGCAACAGGGCTTCCATACCGCTAATCTGGCCAGTTGCAAGCTTGATTTTAGGCTGATAGTCGAGAAACAATTCGCCCTGTTGACAGGCATGGCGCAATTCGGTTTCCAAACGCATACGCCTGTGGGCCAATTGATTGATTTCCTGAGAGTAGAACTGAAAAGCGTTTCGACCCGATTCTTTGGCTTGATACATGGCACTATCGGCGTTTTTGGTCAGATCCTCGGCGGTGGTTCCATCGGAAGGGAAGATGGCGATGCCAATACTTCCAGAAATGGTGACCTCCTGTCCTTTCAGGCAAAAGGGGGTGACGAGGTTTTCCAAAATTTTGCGTGCCACCAGTTCCGCCATGGAATCGTGAAAAATATCGGAGAGAATGATCGTGAATTCATCGCCCCCCAAACGCGCCACGGTATCGGATTTGCGCACAACGCTTTTCATACGGCGTGCCGCCTCCACAAGCAATTGGTCACCGGCGTCGTGGCCATGGGTGTCATTGACCCATTTAAAGCGATCCAAATCGATAAACAGCAAAGCAAAAAGTCCGAGATTCCGTTCACCCATCAGGACGGTTTGCTGCAAACGATCCTGAAACAGTTGGCGATTGGGCAGTCCGGTCAGGGTGTCGTATTCCGCCTGTTCCCGCAACTGGTTTTCCAAACGTTGCCGCTCTTGGATTTCCTTGACCAGGGCCAGATTGGCTTGTTCCAGGATATCTTTTTGTTTTTTCAGCTTGAGATGGGTCTTCACCCGCGCCCGCACCACGGGAGGACTGATCGGTTTGGCGATAAAATCGACGGCACCACAGGCAAAACCACGCGATTCTGCTTCTACATCATCGCTGCCCGTCACCAGGATGACCGGGATATCTTGGGTTTGCCCCTCTTTTTGTAACACTTCGCAAACGGTAAAACCATCCATTCCCGGCATCATGATATCGAGGAGAATCAGATCGGGTTGTTCGGACCGGACCGAATCCAGGGCATCTTGACCATTAATTGCGTAGAGAATCCGGTACTCTTCGCCCAGGATGCGCCCCAACAGTCGGACGTTGGCAGGGGAATCATCGACCACAAGCAGGGTGGGTCGTGTTGCCAGTGAGGTATCCACGGGTGGGTTTGCACTCCCTATTCCAGCTCATGGATCAAAGCATTCAAAGCCAACAAAGCCCCCGCATGGTCCAGATGCTCGACACAAGACTCCAAGCGGGCCAGGATTCCCTGAAATCGGGGTTCTCCCGATAGGTTTTCCTTGAGCAGCATGAGTTGATTATCACAACGAATGTCTCTTTTGGCAAGAAGAGTTTCCAATTCTCGAATGATTGACCCAAGGTTGTCACCGTCCTGGTTGGGTAGCGGTGTTTTTGGGAGTTCCGCAGAGGGGAGATATTTTTCCAATTCTTCAACAGCCTGGAACATGCGTTCTAATTCCACCCCCAAAAGATCCAGATGCGCTTCCAGTGCTTGGATTGGCGTGCCGTCGCGCAACATCCGTTCCAACACCTTGACCCCTGCGGCCACTTCAAGGGCGGAAAGATTGCCTGCGGAACCTTTGAGTTTGTGGGCCAATTTAAAAACTTCATCCACCGCATTGCGTGCCAACGCTTCGCGAACCCGTGGGACAAACCTGGAATATTCCGCAACGACTCGCTTGGCCAAAGAGAGATAAAACGCGCTATCCCCATCACAACGATCCAAACCGGAGATGAGATCCAACCCAGGGAGGCCATCGGGAATGGTCATGGGTTGCAATGGAGTCGCTATCTCCTGATTTTTTTTGTTCCGTGGGATCCATTGGATTAATTGATCCAGGACATGGGCGATATTGATCGGTTTGGCAATGTGATCGTTCATCCCGGCGGCCAGGCATTGTTCTACATCCTGCGCCATGGCACTTGCGGTCATGGCGATAATGGGCAATGCGGCAAATTCCGTCCGTTCGCGGATACGGCGGGTGGCTTCCAAGCCATCCATGACGGGCATTTGCACATCCATCAGCACGGCATCGAACGGCGGACTCGTAGTCAATACAGCCTCTACGGCGTATTGCCCATGGTTGGCAAGAAAGATTTCCATTCCACGGCGCGTCAACAATTCCTGCATCAGTTGTTGGTTATCTTCAATGTCATCGACGACAAGGATCCGTGCGCCGCGCAAACTTTCCAGATTGCGACGTGAATCTTGTTCCCGGGGCGAAGCCTTTAAGGGTTTGTCCAGGCCAAACACACCAAACGCATTTGACAAGGCATGAAACAGAGTGGGCACACTGATCGGTTTGTGCAGAGTACCGGCTAGGGCGATTGCGTGGACACGTTGCATCACGGTTTCCCGTTCCAGACTGGACACCATAATGAGGATTGGAATTTGGAATTGAGGCCGCAGGTGACGAAGATGCCGAATGGTTTCCACGCCGTCCATATCCGGCATGTGCCAATCCATCAGAATCAGGTCACAAGATAACGGGGAAAACGCCGCTGTCTGGGTCAGTGCAGCAAGGGCCTCCGATCCCGAAGCCAGGCCGGTCGTCTCGACCGACAACATCGCGAGCGTTGTTTGCAACAGATCCCGAGAAGTAGCATTGTCGTCCACAACCAGGACGCGCTTACCTTGAAATGGCGATGGAACGATAAAACGGTTATGGCTCTGCTCTTGGGGCAACCGTTTCATGCGAACGGAGAAGAAAAAACGACTTCCGCGACCCGGCTCGCTGGTGACACCGATATGACCGTTCATCATCTCCACAAGGCTGCGGCAAATCGCCAATCCCAATCCGGTCCCACCAAACCTTCGCGTCGTAGAGGCGTCCGCTTGTTGAAAAGGACGAAATAAAAGTTCAATTTGCTCCAGACTCAAGCCGATGCCGGTGTCGCTCACGGAAAAATGGAGGATGACCTCCTCTTCGTCTTCGTCACCCTTTTGCCACGCGACGGCGACGACGATTTCTCCGCATTCGGTAAATTTGAGGGCATTGCTGCACAGATTGGTCAGCACCTGGTTGAGGCGGGTGGCATCACCAACGATGGGTACGGGAAGATCGATGGGTTGGGAAAACAAAATTTCAATTTTTTTGCCCTCCTCCAACTTGGCCAGAGTGGTATCGCCAATCTGGTCGAGCAGTTCGTAAAGGTCAAAAGGGATCGGTTCCAGTTCCAGCTTACCGGCGTCAATTTTAGAGAAATCCAAGATATCGTCGATAATGCGCAGCAAAGATTGGGCGGCCCCCTGGACGCGGCGGATATATTCCCGTTGTTGGGAGGTCAGATCGGTATCGAGGGCCAGTTGTCCCATCCCGATGATCGTATTCATCGGCGTGCGGATTTCATGGCTCATATTGGCCAGAAAGGCACTCTTGGCACGGTTGGCGCGATGCGCTTCCATTTCGCTTTGCCGCAGGGCGTCCTCCATGTGTTTGCGATCGGTGTTGTCGCGGGAGGCAACGACCAGTCCCATGACTTGGCCATCGGTTCCGCAGTGGGGAAAATAGGAAACATCCATCCACCGTTTTCCCGTTTTGGGAAAATCAAACCAGGATTGATAATTGATGACCTCGCCCGCGAAGCACCGTTCCAGATTACCCCGAATCTCCGCAAAAACTTCTTCCCCAAACAGCTCTTCCACCGTATGACCGACAATTTCGTCATACGTTTTATCGTGGTTGTCCAGATAGGCACGGTTGACTGCCCGATAGACATAATAACGATCCAGATAAGCCATATGATCTTGGGAAGCGGCGACGATTCTGGCATATTGACGTAACGTTTTTTCCGCTTCCCTGCGTTCGGTAAGATCCAGGATGACGAGGTGGCGTTCCACAACTTTGCCCGATGCATCGATTTTGGGAGTGACGGAAATGCTGGTCCACAGCCGCCGCCCCCCTTTATGCGTCATATGCACCTCTTCATTCATGATGGGTTGATCGCAACGCATGGGTTGCATCATGGCTTTGGCCACGGAACACTCACGCGGCGCATCAGCAAAAAGGTCGAAAAGATGCCGGTTTTCCACTTCTTCGTGGGTGTAACCGAACAACTCTCGACAGGCCTTGTTGCTGCGCAGGATACGCCCGTCATCGGCGCAAACCGAGAGAAATGCCACCGGGGCATTGTCGTACAGATCCCGGAGCGTCTGTTCCGATGCCTGTAATTGGTGTTCGGTTTGTTTGCGCGGGGATATGTCCCTGGCAATTCCAAGTAGGAGGGCTTGATTTTCAAAATCGATAAAACTGGTGCTGATTTCCACGGGAAACAGGGAGCCATCTTTGCGGCGCAAGGTGGATTCAAACGTCGTTCGTTTCTTGTTTTTGACCTCTTCCCAATGATTCCGCCAAAAAGCCGGCTCCGGCGGAAAGGCGGGATTGATATCGGGGACCGATAGCGTTGTCATCTCTTCCCGCGAATAACCCAGGGTGGTACAGGCGGCACGATTGACACTGATGAAGCGTCCTTGATCATTGATCCAAAAAACCATATCGCCCGTATTTTCCAGCGATGTTTGCGCCAGACGTAAATTTTGTTCGGCGATGACCTTTTCGGTCAGATCGTCGTAAACAGCGACGATCTCCCCGGTATCGAGTTGATAAACACGATTTTCCAACCATCCGCGATGCCGGTCGTCCAAATAATAGCTGATGGGGTGGTAGGCGGGTATGCCGCTACGATGGACTTCCTGAAACACGGCAAAAAGACCAAATTCCCGAATTCCTGGAAAGACTTCGGTCACTTTTTGGCCAAGGATGACACTTTGGGTGGGATTGCTGGTACGTTGGCCGGAGCGGTTGAGTTCTTTGATGATAAAATCTTCGCCATCATTCCAGGGTTCGTAGACGGCGACACCGCTGGGTATGGTATCGAACAGGGCACGAAAACGGCGTTCGCTGATGGCCAACTCTTGGGCCTGTGTTTCCAACACCGCCCGGACCGATTTGGCCTTATCCAGCATCCATGCCATGGTCCAGATGGCCAACAGGAAATAAACACGGTTCGTCAGAACCATCCATGGGTCGGCATTCCCCATGGAAGAGAGGAAATATCCGACCAGGAGCAACAGGGAGGCGATCCCTGCCAACCACAAGGGATAACGTCGGTCGTTTGGATAGGGCCAGGCGGTCAGTACCACCAGGACGTAAAGGAGACCATCCGCCACCCCCAAAGGGAGCAGGGCATCCACGCCCAGAACGATGGCAGCCAGCACGATTGTGGTGGCCAGCCAGTGCCACGCAAGGGGTTTCCTCTCCATGGGTATTACAGCTTACCCTCCCAGACATGCAGACCAAAGCCACTCAACGTGATGAATAACAAGGTCAAGCCAATGGCAATCAGGGTAAAGCCCAACACGCGGGACCAAAACTTTTTCCGGCTCGAAGGTGGATCAACCAACAACCGTTCCATCTCACCATTTTGCAGCAGTCGGTGATATTCCCGCTGCCGCTCGTGTTGCAACTCAGAGACCGGCATCCGTCCAACGAACATCATGATATCCAGAGGAAACTTGCTGGGGCGAAAATGACAGTTAAAAAAGTGGACCGAAAAAATAAACACGACAGCCAAAAACGCCTCTTCACCATGGATTACCGTAGCAACATTAAAAATCCAACCGGGAAAAAACTCTCCCGCCGTTTTGGGAAACCACAGGATCAATCCCGACGAACCGATGATGAACATACCCCAGAACGGTGCCCAATAGTCAAATTTTTCCCAATAAGTCCAATGGTCAAAGGTTGGTCTTGGCCCCTTGCCGAAAAACCAGCGGACCATAGCGATAAAATCTTTAAGATCCTGCCAGTTGGGAATCAAAGATGTCGGGCCAAACCAACGGAAAGTTTTGCGCTGCAACCAGAATATCCGGTAAAACACCGCCCCCAGATGAAGAAAAAATACCAGCGTAAAGACAACCGCCGCCACCCGATGGACCTTGGCCATCACCGCAGAGCCACCCAGAACCCGAGCAACGGCAGGTGCCCAAAAGGAATCTGAGTAAAGCACCGTCATGCCGGAAAAAGCCAAGGTCATGATGGAGAGGGCGAACATCAAATGCGCCAATCGCCACAGTGCCGGGAACCGTTGTACGTAGGATCGTTCCCCCTGAGTCGCCTCGGTGTGGAGCGGCAACAACCCCGCCATTTTGTCTTTGGATTCCCGGTAAAACCACAGGGCCGAATGGGTCCAGAAAAAAAGAAAAACGCCAATCAGGAGGAGAATCATGAACTTTGAAGCCAACCACAATTCCGGGTAGCGATCAAAATCTTTGGCGTTGCCATGGGGTTGGAAACTTAAAAAACCCGGCGAAACCCCCTGGTGACATTTTTGACAAGTCAACTCCCGATTTTTTCCAGAAACGCTCGAATGGGGACTAGAAACCTTTTGATTGGAGTGCGCCGTATGACAATCAAAACATTTGGCGGTGTTGGTGTAACCCAGAACATTGACCTGACCATGATAGGTGGCGGTATAGGTCTCGTAGGATTCATGATGGCAATTGCCACAGCTTTTGGTAATGACCAGTCTGGCGGGATCTTTATGGGGTGAAGAAATCCGGTGGGCGGTATGGCAATCGGAACAGACCGCCGCTTTGAAGTTTCCATAGCGCAACACCTCGGTCCCATGCACCGAATTTTGGTACAGGCGCAACTGTTCCTCATGACAGCGACCACAAACGACCGGAGTGGACAAGCGAAACGCTTCCCGTCCCGGAGTCCCTTTGGCCGAAATATCATGGCCATCATGACAATCGGGACAACCGGCGTTGGGGGCACCCGAACCATCTTGACGCGGTTTTCCGTGAACCGACTCCATATAGAAGGCGATATTTTGGACCACCTTGTCCAAAACAGTCCCGTCATGCCCCTTGATCCGTCCCCACCCTTTGTCGTGCAAATCCTCGTGGCATCGGACGCAATCGACCGCACGTTTGACGCCGGGCCGATGGGGAATCTGGTCGATATCCCGAGGACCCTCGACGCAGAGCCGTTTTCCATGGACGCTCTCTTGGAGTTTGGCGCGATCGATGTACAAAAGCCGTTGTTTGGAGCGCAACCCCTCCCCCAGGGGGACGCTGAACCCTTTTTCTCCATGGCAGGTGTAACAACGGACATCGGAGGTATTGCCATCGACACGGATGGGTTTCACCTCTTCCGGTGTCGGAGCCGCCGCCAACAGGGTTGGCGCAACCACGACCGCCCAAAGCAGCCCCAACAACCCCATCAGCCAGCCCCCCAGGGCAATCGGATTTGAAATTGGCACGTCCAAATTCCCGGAAATAATCAATGATTAAAAGAAAAAAGGGGTCTGGGGGATTGCCCCCAGGGTTTTGATTTTGTTTTTGACTTTGCTTTTGCTTTTC
>PEAO01000127.1 GCA_002753615.1 Magnetococcales bacterium DCbin2 | reverse complement strand
ACAGGGGCCGTAATGCACTAAACCTTGGGGGGTGCCCCCCCAAACCCCCCGCCGGGGGGGATAATCCCCCCCGGACCCCCGTAATATTTATAGGCCCGCCGATTGCCGTATGGCTTGGGCTTTGTCGGTTTTCTCCCAATAAAACTCCGGTAACTCCCGTCCAAAATGACCATAAGCCGCCGTCTTCCGATAAATCGGACGCAGTAAATTTAACGTCTGAATGATCGCCTTGGGCCGTAAATCAAAATGCTCACGGACCAACCCCTCAATCCGCTCGTCCGAAACCTTCCCCGTGCCAAACGTATTGACCATCATCGAAACCGGCTTCGCAACCCCAATGGCATACGCCACCTGCACCTCACAACGATCCGCAACCCCCGATGCAACAATGTTCTTGGCAATATAACGCCCCATGTACGCCGACGAACGGTCTACCTTCGACGGATCCTTGCCCGAAAACGCACCGCCACCGTGATACCCCGCACCACCATAGGTGTCCACAATGATCTTGCGACCCGTCAAACCACAATCCCCAACCGGACCGCCAATCACAAAACGTCCCGTGGGATTGACATGATAGGTAATGTTGCCCTTGACCAAACCCGCCGGCAATTCCGGTTTGATAATCTCTTCGATCACCGCCTCGCGCAATTTCTCATACGCAATATCAGGATCATGCTGCGTCGAAACCACAACCGTATCAATCGCCGCCGGACGACCATCCTCATAACGGATCGTTACCTGCGATTTGGCGTCAGGACGCAACCATGCCAAACCACCACTCTTGCGCACCCGCGCCTGCCGCTCCATGATCCGATGGGCATAATGGATCGGTGCCGGCATCAACACCGGCGTCTCATTGCAGGCAAATCCAAACATCAACCCCTGATCCCCCGCACCTTGATCCAAATCCAACCCCTGACCCTCATTCACCCCCTGGGCAATGTCGGTGGACTGCTTGTCCAAACTCACCAACACCGCACACGTCGCATAATCAAACCCCATCTTCTCGCTGGAGTTGTAACCAATCTCTTTGATCGCATCCCGAACCGTCGTGGTATAATCAATCACCGCGCTGGTGGTGATCTCACCCGCGATAATCGCCATCCCAGTCGTAATCATGGTCTCGCAAGCAACCCGACTTTTGGGATCCTGCTCCAAAAGTGCATCCAAAATACCGTCGGATATCCTGTCAGCCATTTTATCAGGATGCCCCTCGGAAACCGATTCTGAAGTAAATAAATAGTTTCTGCTCATTTAAGTTAAGTCTCCATCAGAGCTGATAGTCACCCAGATCCCGCCAAGATCCGGTCCATGATACAACGACACACAGAAAAGAGATATAAAATGGTTCTAACCTACACTAACAAAATCAATCTGTCATGGAGTAATCGATCATCCCGCCCCGGCATCAGCCTTATCGTTCCAGTTCCCGGTGCCGCACCAACACCTGATACCCCATGGGTTCCAATCGCATCGCCAACTGTTGCACCAAAAATACAGAACGATGATGGCCCCCCGTGCAGCCGATATCGACCGTAAAATAGTGTTTTTTCTCCCGTTGATAGCGCGGCAACAGATAGCCAAACAACTCCACCAACCGATCCAGGAATGACAAGACATCCCCCTCCTTGGACAAATACGACTGCACCGGAGCATCCAATCCCGTCGCATCTTTCAGTTCCGGCACATAAAACGGATTGGGCAAAAACCGGGCGTCCAATACCATATCGGCATCGGTGTTCAACCCAAACTTAAAACCAAACGAACGCAAGACAATCACCAAATCGGCAAGGTGCGACCGCTGAAAATAGTGCTGCAAACGATCCTTATGCTCCGGCATGGTGGTCAACGAAGTATCCAACACCTGGTCCGCCATGGCGCGTAACGGCTCAAGGGCGGTAATCTCCGCCATGACCGCTTCCGTCACCGTGCGATTTCCAGCCATGGGATGCCGACGCCGGGTCTCCCGATACCGCGATACCAAAACTTCCGCATCGGCCTCCAAAAACACCAACTCCAACCGCTGACACAACGGCCTCAATGTCTCCAAAACCCCCGGCATCAACCCAACAGACTTATGGTCACGCCAATGCAGTCCAATCACCAAACCTTCCCGATCCCCGGAAGCCCGGCAATACTGTTCAACCAAAGCCACAATCCCACCCAGCGGCGGATTGTCCATCCAATAAAACCCAAGATCCTGCAAAACTTTAAGAGAACTGGATATCCCCGCCCCAGAATATCCCGTCACAATGACCAAATGACCGATTTTCCCGGCAGCACTCACGGTTGCCTCTCCAAAGAAAAAATCACCTGAACCATGGCTCGGCTGTCTGGCGCGGCCAGTAAATCCCCGCAGGCCGTCCCCCGAACAAAAAACCGCGACACCGCCGACAACGCCTCCAAATGGGCAGCATTATCCTCATACGGCGTCAACAACCCCACCAACAGACGGACCGGAAGGTTATCGGGTGAACCAAAAGCGACCCCCGCCACCGAACGACACAAAACACCAATCGATCTCTCCAAACCAATCACCCGTCCATGGGGGACGGCGATGCCACCGCCAATCCCTGTGGCCCCTATCGCCTCACGCTCCAGCAACAACCGCAAGATCTCGGTCGCATCAACTCCCGGTTTCTCAAAACCAATCGCAACCAACGCTTCGCTCAAACACACCGCCAGATGGACAAGAACAGACCTTTTATCCGCACCCGGCAAGTCCGACCTGATCCGTGATTCATCCACCAACTGGGAAAAACGCATCCTGACACCCCATCTGATCTCATTCCTTCGGGGCCAATTGTTTGCGTCGTGAAGAAGAGGGAATATTCAAGGCATCACGATATTTGGCCACCGTCCTGCGCGCAACGTCAATCCCTTGCTCTTGCAGCAACTTCGCCAACTTCTCATCCGAAAACGGTCTGTTGGCCGGCTCACTATCCACTAGCCTCCGAATCTTGTATTTGACCGCCTCCGAAGAATGATTCTCTCCCCCAGTTTGCGAACCCAGTGATGAGGAAAAGAAAAATTTAAGCTCGAATATACCACGGGGTGTATGCATGTACTTGTTGCTGGTCACACGCGAGGTCGTCGATTCATGGACGCCGATATCGTCGGCGACATCCTTGAGAATCAAAGGTTTTAAATATTCCTGCCCATGATCGAGAAAATCTTTCTGAAAACGGACGATGCTCTCCGCCACACGAAAGATCGTACTGGAACGCTGTTCCAGACTTTTGATCAGCCATTGGGCCGAGCGGGCATTATCCGCCAAAAACCGTTTATCCTGCGAGGAGATGTTGCCACCCAACGCCGACTCATACGCCCGGTTGATCCGTAACCTAGGCTGCGTATCGGGATTGATCTCCACAACCCATTCACCATCCAACTTCTTCACAAACACATCGGGAACAACATAGTTTGCCTGATCACTTCCAAAGGCCAAACCCGGCTTGGGATTCAACGATTGAATCACCGCAACCGCATCCCCCAACTCCTCCTCATCCAACTTCAACAAACGCTTCAGTTTGCGAAAATCCCGGCGTGCCAAATCTTCCAGATGTTCCAACAATACCGTATAGGGGGGAACCGCCATCCCCTCGTTTTTCAACTGCAAATACAGACATTCCGCCAAATTGCGCGCCCCGACACCCGCAGGCTCAAACGAATGCACCAAAATCAGCGCATCCTCCAAGTCCTCTTCCGAGGCCCCCGTCATCTCCGCAATGGCACGCAAATCGGTCGTGAGGTAGCCATTCTCGTCAATGGCGTCAATCAGAGTCAGCCCTAAAGAACGCTCCTTCTCGTGCAACGCCGACACCCCCAACTGCCACACCAAGTGATCTTTCAACGACTGGCTGCCAGTCAGGGTATTTTCCAGCGGTGGGGCCTCGCTGCTGGGGACATTCTCGAAGGGGACCGCCGAATAACTGTCCCCGTAAACATCATCCCACGATGCATCCACCTGCAAATCATCACCCAGGCTTGTTTCTGGACCCTCCCGCTCCTTGGCAACGTCAGGACTCTCGGGACGCACCAGAAAGGAATCGTCATTCCCCGCCGCATAGTTCTCCCGTGTTTCATCCATCTTCTGGGCCTCGGTCGGCTCCACGCCGTCCACGGACCCGTCCTCCCGCTCCAGGAGTGGATTTTTTTCGAGTTCCTCCTGAAGATAGTCCGCCAGATCCAAACTGCTCATCTGGAGCAGCTTGATCGCCATTTGCAGTTGGGGGGTCATCACCAACTGCATGCCCATCCGCAGCTTAAGTTCTAAACCTAATGCCATGAACTTCCCTTGTTTCTAATCCAACTTGAACGCATCCCCCAGATACATCTGCCTGACTTGTTCGTCTTTCACCACAGCTTCCGGGTTACCCCTGGCCAAAACCCTCCCCTGGGAAAGAATATAAGCTCTGTCACAAATTCCCAAGGTCTCCCGAACATTATGATCGGTGATCAATACCCCAATCCCCCGCTTGCGCAAATGAAGAATGATAGAACGAATATCTTCAATAGCCAAAGGATCGACACCCGCAAAAGGTTCATCCAATAAAATAAATCTCGGTTCAATCGCTAAGGCCCGCGCCACCTCAACCCGCCGACGCTCACCCCCCGACAACGTGTACCCCATCGCCTTGGTCAGGTGTGAAATCCCCAATTCGACCAGCAGCTCCTCCAACCGTTCCAACCTTTGGTCCCGCGTCAGTTGCAACGTCTCCAAAATAGCCAAAATATTATCTCTCACCGTCAATTTGCGAAAGACCGACGGTTCCTGAGGCAAGTAGGAAATCCCCATACGTGCCCGCAAATACATGGCATCGCCTGTGATATCCTGCCCATCCAACCAGATGGACCCTTTATCGGGGGCCACGAGGCCGACGATCATGTAGAATGTCGTCGTCTTTCCCGCACCGTTAGGTCCCAGCAAACCGACCACTTCACCCGACTCAAGCTTCAGCCCCACATCATCCACCACCGACCGCCCACGGTAGCTTTTTCCAAGCCCCATGGCCATCACTGAACCCCTATCCAGAATGGAACCGATCTCTTGACCCATAATCAATGACCCATAATCAATCGCCAGTCACCGGATTGGGCCGCGAAATAGGTCGCATCTGTGGCGCAGACTTCCGATCCTGAGAGGAACCACCACCAACGGGATCCCCCACATCTTTCCCAGGGGGTTCCCGACCAGACCCCGAACCACCCACACCAATCAGGTCAGGAATCGTGGCACTCGATCCTTCACCCTCCACCCGACCCGATGGAGAAATACGCGCTGAAACCCGTTTTTTTCCACCCCCTTGAACTGATACCCGGTCGATACGCAAATCACTCCCCAACGTCAGCAGAATCCGCTTTCCTTCCAAATGGTCCTGCCCACGATTGATGGAGGCATTCTTTTCGCCACCGACCAGTTCCAAAGTCCGGTTGAGTACATTGTAAACCGCCCACTGGGACATTCCATGATTTTCGCCCTGGTAAATCGAAACATTACCATCGGCTTTCACTTCTCGGACGTTGCCACGCCCCCCCGTCCCCTGGGATTTCATGACATAATTCACCGTCATTTTGTCCGAGGTCAACCGCATTTTGCCATCTTCGGCGACCACATTACCCGAAAAAACGGCAACCTGTTTTTTCTGGTCCATTTCCAGGGCATCCGACGTCACCATCAAACCGCCCCCGCCATAAGACGGTTTGGCGACCAGTACCGCCATAACCACCAGCACCACGACGATCCACCGTCCCATACCGAACGCTATCCCCCCGGCCATCCACACTGAATTCAGGAACCCCACGCCCCACCCTCCTTGATGAGTTCCTCACTGAACAACACCTTAACCTTGCTGGTCACCCGTATCATACGGGTCTCCTGGTTCAAAGTGAAGCCAACGCCCTGCATTTGCACATGCTCCCCATCCAACTGAAAAGCTTGGTCGGTATACAATATTCTCACGTTGGGATCAAACCGTAACCAGTTGGTCGTCAAACGGTTGAACGGTCCATCCGTAGCTTCCACATCGCCGTGAAAAATAACCGCCCTGGTTTCATCGTTCACCACACCCTGCCTAGACGTGACATCCATTTTTTCCCCATCGCCATGAAAAAACTCAAGATGGGGCCGTTCGATAACCACGTTATCATCCTTAGCACGGATGGCACTTTTGGCACTCAACATCCACCGGGTATCCCGACCCTCAAACTGCACCATGCTCAAATCGGTCACCATTGCCCCTTCTGGACCATGCGCAAGGAGCAGAAGTTGACCTTTCCCCAACCCCAGCGGTCGCCACAAATACCCGATCAAACCCAGCATGATCACCAATGCCAAAGCCAGGAATAGATACTTGAGGTAACCTTTATGGAGACTTCCCAAAAATCTCTCCATGCCGTTATTCATCGTTCATCGCCACCCAATCCACGCTCGGAGAATGGCACCATTCATCCACACATGGAACAATCACATCAATCCCGCCTGTAGCAGATCATGCAGATGAATCACCCCCAGCACACCACCCGAATCCTCGCCACCCGGATGGACAAAAAGGCTGGTGATTCTTTTTTCTTCCATTTTCCGCAGTGCCGCAACCGCGAGGGCTTCAGCAGAAATCGTCTGCGGACGCGGGGTCATCAACGCCCCCGCTTTTTTTGACAGGAGCGCATGACCCCCTTCCAAGTGACGACGTAAATCACCATCGGTGATGATGCCCACCAATCCCCCCTGGTGATCGACCACCCCGGTCATGCCAAACCGCTTGGCAGTCATTTCGAAGATGGCATCCTGACCACTTCCCTGTTCCGATACCAAGGGGATCCGCGATCCAACGTGCATCAAATCCCCAACCTTCAACAGCAACCTTTTGCCTAAATTACCCCCTGGATGAAACAAAGCAAACTGTTCGGCGTTGAATCCGCGCTTTTCCAGCAAGGATACCGCCAAGGCATCCCCCATGGCCAATACCGCCGTTGTCGAACTGGTGGGGGCCAAACCCAAGGGACAAGCCTCCTGGGCCACCGAGACATCCAATACCACGTCACTCACCCGCGCCAGGGTCGAATCCATCCGCCCCAACAATCCGATCAACGGCAAACCCAACCGTTTGATCACCGGGATAATAGCCACGACTTCCGCCGTTTCGCCACTGTTGGACAACACAATCCCACAATCCTGCCGGGTGAGCATACCCAAATCACCATGGCTGCCATCGGCGGGATGGAGAAAAAAAGAGGGGGTACCCGTACTCGACAACGTGGCGGCAATCTTTTGGCCAATCAACCCCGACTTCCCCATCCCCGTGACCACCACGCGGCCACGACACGCATGGATCAGGTCCACCGCCTGAACATACCGCGCATCCAAGCGGCCCGCCATGGCATCGATGGCCCGAGCTTCAAGATCCAGTGTTCGCCGCGCCCCATCCAGCATGAAACTTTATCCTCTGAAGCAGAAAATTCCAGGACATGTCGTCCCGTTTGTTCCATAATAACCTTTTCACCGGAGGAAACCACGTTCAATCGGTGATTTACAGCGACTAAAATTCAATTTTTTCACCCGTACACCTGTCAACAACCCCTTTCAGCCAGCCAGACCATGAACCCTATCGACCAAGAGATCATTTTACCCATTCTGAAAAATTTTAAAACCATCGCCGTGATCGGACTCTCCCCAAAACCCGACCGCGCCTCCCACCGAGTCGCCGCCTACATGCAACAACAGGGCTACCGCATCATCCCCATTCGACCGGGATCGGGAAAAATTCTTGGGGAAACCTGTTATGCATCATTGGCCGACCTGCCACCGGATCTCAAAATAGACTTGGTGGATGTTTTCCGCCGCGCCGAGGAGACCCCCCCCATCGCCCAGGAGGCGGTCGCCGTGGGCGGGGCGAGGGTTTTGGCTGCAAAGCGGCATCATCAACGATCAAGCCCTGGCCATCACCAACCAAGCCGGACTTTTATCGGTACAGGATCTCTGCCTCATGGTCGAACACAAACGTCTGGCACATCTGCTTTAGAGGATGAAAAACCCGTGCCCTGTTTAAGTCTGCCTAGAGCGTGTTGACATTCAATAAAATTATTAAACGAAAAAAGGGGTCTGGGGGATTGCCCCCAGGGTT
>PEAO01000029.1 GCA_002753615.1 Magnetococcales bacterium DCbin2 | reverse complement strand
AGCCGAGGGGCAACCACCCGCCGAGGGACAACCACCCGCCGAGGGACAACCACCTGCGGAGGGGCAACCACCCGCAGAGGGACAACCACCCGCCGAGGGACAACCACCCGCTGAGGGACAACCACCCGCTGAGGGACAATCACCCGCAGAGGGACAACCACCCGCCGAGGGACAACCACCCGCCGAGGGACAACCCCAGGCTCAGACAGTCCCCCAACCTGGGGATGGTCGCATGGCCAACAAGGGGAACCCTTCCGATATCTCATCGGATGACGGTCACGAAGGGATGGCCTTCGATGCGATGACGGGTCTTCTGGTTGGTTCGGTCATGGCTTCGGGACAAGGCGGAGGGCGTATCGTTTGGGATAAACTTCCACCACCGTCCGCTACGCCGCATCGGCGTGTGGTCACTCTCGGCTCACGGACAGCGCGAGCCATTTAGAATGGGTTGATGTAGCCCTGCATCTTTAAATCAAACAATTGTGTTTTCAAGGAGAAAAAGGACGATGGCATCCCCACCAGAAGAAACGAGCGTTACCAACACCATTCCAGCGACGCAGATTGTCTGGGATGACAGCCACATGCAGACGACCTATGCCAATGTTTGCAATGTCATGGGGACGCGGGAGGAAATCATGGTGCTGTTTGGTGCCAATCAGGCGTGGCAGGCGGACCAAAAAGAGGTCAAAGTCATGCTGTCCAATCGCATCGTTTTAAACCCTTATGCGGCCAAACGTCTTATGGCACTGCTGGAGATGGGGTTGCGTGAATATGAGGCCCGTTATGGTGAACTCAAGCTCTGAGTGATCAAGGGACGTTGCGATGGCGACGACCGAACTGTCTGCCAACGTTTCCGATCCATGGCTTGTCCTGGGCCGCGATGGGGATATCCAGTTTCATCAAACTTGGCTGGCCTGTCTGGTTCAGGGAATGGGTGGAGAGGTGCGGGAGGGGACGTTGCTTTTGGCAGATCCCTCATCGGGCCATTTTCATCCGGTGGCCATGTGGCCGGGGGAGGCGGTCAGCGCGGATTTGGCACAACTTTCCGAACAGGCCCTGGAAAAACGGACCTCCCTGACGGCGTATCGCGGTCGTGGGATGCTGGCGCACTTGGTGATGATCGATGGTGATTTGCGCGGTTTGGTGGCCCTCGCTTTTGTCGGTGCCGTACCGCGCAACGCCATGTCGTGGTTGCGCTGGGGGCAGGGTTGGTTGGAACGGAGTGGGTGGCAGGGGGAAAAAGAAAACGAGGCGGAACTCCGGGAGCGTCTTCTTCTTGCCTTGGATCTGACCATGGTTGCCCTTGAGGCTCCCCGTGCCGAAGCGGCGATCCATGCGTTGGTGACCGAGGCGGCCTCTCGGTTGCAGTGTGATCGGGTTTCGGTGGGGTTCGTCAAGGGATCTCAGGTTCATTTTTCCGCGTTGTCGCACGCGGTGGATGTCGCCCGGCGTATTGATCTTACACACGCCATCGAAGCGGCAATGAACGAGGCTCTGGAGCAATCAATCCCGATCCACGTTGGTTTGTATGATGCGCCGCAGACTGAGGCCGGTGGTGGCCAGGGGGGCGGGCAACCGGACTGGATCACCATACGCGACCATCAGCGTTTGGTGCGGGATTTTGGAGCCGAAACGGTTTTGTCGGTCCCTTTTGCGGCAGGTGAACAGGAAACGCGCCGACTTGGGGTGTTCGTTTTTGAATGGCCTGAATCGGATGTGGCGGAGGTCCGTTTGCGTCAGGCCGAGGCGTTGACTCCGATCCTGGGCCGGGTTTTGCTGCACCGGCGTTGGATCGAACGCCGGTGGTACCAAAAGCTTTTGGATGGGGTCACCGAAGGATCTCCGGGGGGCGTTGGCTCGTTGGGTGTCCGTCGCAGGTTGCTGGCCCTGTTGGCCTTGGCGTTGGTGTTTTTTTTGTCCGCTACCGAGGGGGATTATCGGCTCTCGGCGAGTGCGGTGTTGGAAGGGGGGGTGCGCCGGGCCATCGTGGCCCCCTTCGATGGTTACGTTACCGAGGCCAGGGTTCGTGCCGGTCATGTGGTCAAGGAGGGGACCGAACTGGTCCGCCTGGATGATCGGGATATCCGCCTGGAGGTGTCGCGGTGGGCGAGCCAGCAGGCGCAATTTCAAAAACAAACAGATGATGCCCAGGCGCAACATGACCTGAGCAAGATTCAAATCGCCCTGGCCCAGGCCAGACAGGCGGCGGCACAGCGGGAATTATCCGAAAGCATGTTGTCGCGCTCCCGGATTGTTGCGCCGTTCGATGGGGTGATCGTCAGTGGTGACCTTTCGCAACATCTTGGCGGTACGGTGAGCAAAGGGCAAACCCTGTTTGAAATCGCTCCGTTGGACGCCTATCGCGTCGTTTTGCAGGTCGAAGAATATGATATCGGTCGCATCGCCATGGGGCAGAGGGGCGATCTGATGGTGGCGGCTTTGCCGGGAGAAACCTTTCCATTCATCGTCACCCTGATCACCCCGGTCGCTAGCGTCACCGATGGACGTAACCATTTCCGTGTGGAAGCCAATCTCGATTCCGTCAGCAAAACGTTACGTCCTGGCATGGAAGGGGTCGGCAAGATCGATGTCAACCGCAAACTGTTGGTGTGGATATGGACCCATCGGTTCTTCGAGTGGTTGCGTCTTCAGATTTGGTCGTGGGTCGGGATTTAACGTTGCTTTTTACCCGACCAGCCCCATAGAATTCCGCAGCATCGGGGGGAGGGGCGAACGACGGTCAGGTCGGGTTCCCAAGTGGTTTTGAAGGGCGGGTCGTCTCCATGTCTTCCGCTATTTTTTCCAACTCCTGGTACCGGGTTGCCATGCTCAAGCCACGGCTGCGTAGTCAGGCACGGGTGTGGCGGCATTTTTATCGCGGTGAACGTTGGTTTGTCCTTCAAGATCGCGCCAGCGGTCGTTTCCTGCGGATCAATCCGGCGGCCTATGCCGTGGTCTCCATGTTTGACGGCCATGCAAGCCTCGATGACATCTGGACGCTTTTGTGTGAACGCGACGGCGATCAGGCCCCGACCCAGGATGAAGTCGTCCACCTGCTGACCCAACTCCATCAGGCCAACGTGTTGCTCACCGACCGTACTCCCGACCTGGAAGAGATGGGGGAACGCCGGTCCAAGGTGCGTTGGCAAAAACTCAAACAGTACATCGCCAATCCACTCTCCCTAAAAATTCCCCTCTTCGATCCCGACAGGATTCTGACCCTCATGGCCTCCTTGATTCCGCGCTGGTTTTTGGCGTGGCTTCCTTGGCTGTGGTTGCTGCTGGTTATTTCGGGTGTCATTCAGGCTTCCATGCATTGGGATGAGTTGACGGGCGATATCACCGCCCGTGCCTTCAGTGCGGAAAACATCCTGTTATTGTGGATTGTCTTTCCGGTTCTTAAAACCCTCCATGAACTTGGCCATGGACTTGCGGTCAAGTGTCAAGATGGGAGTTGCCACGAAACGGGATTGATGTTTTTGCTCATGGTCCCAGTCCCCTATGTCGATGCCTCCGCCACCATCGCCTTTGCCGACAAACGGAGCCGTATGCTCGTAGGTGCGGCGGGGATGATGGTGGAACTGGCGGTCGCGTCGGTGGCACTCTGGCTTTGGATCGGGTTGGATCCTGGTCTTACCCGGGCGGTCTTGCATGAAATCATCTTGCTAGCCGGATTGACGACACTTATTTTCAATGCCAACCCGTTAATCCGTTTCGATGGTTATTACATTCTGGCCGATGCGTTGGAAATTCCCAATCTGAGCCAAAAATCCAATCAATTTCTCGCCTATTTTGTCAAAAAGCGGTTACTGGGCCTTGCCAAGACCGAACCCCCCCGCCTGACCCCCGGTGAGGCCCCCTGGCTGGCGATTTATGCCATCGCATCTTTTATTTATCGCATGTTTATCGCCGTCGCCATCATCCTCCTTGTGGCGGGAAGTTATTTTTTTGTCGGGGTGTTGTTAGCCCTTTGGTCCGCATGGGGCATGTTGATGCAGCCGTTGTGGCGTCATCTTCGTTATCTGGCTACGGATGTCGCATTGGAAGGTCGTCGTTTGCGGACGTTTTTCACGGCGGGCATGGGCGGTGCTGTGTTGGTGTTTGTCGCCGTTGGGGTTCCCGTTCCCGCCTGGACCATCACCGAGGGGGTCATATGGATGCCGGAAGAATCCCGTTTGCGTGCGTCGTTGGCCTGTTTTGGGGATAGAGTTCTTATTCCTCCCGGTACATACGTCAAAGGGGGGGATAATCTGTTGACCTGTACCGACCCGGAGATGGAATCCCGTTATGTTCAGTTGATTCATCAACAACGCGAAGTTCGGTCACGCCTGGATATGGCCTCCACGTTCGACCGCCTCCAGGCCCAGATTGCCGCCCTTGAACTGAACTATGTCGATGAACAGTTGGCCGATATCGCCACACGCCGTCAGGCGATGACCATGACCAGTCCCCATGCCGGTACCCTCGCCATGGCCTCTCCGGGGGATTTTCCCGGACGCTATCTCAAACGGGGGGATGTGGTGGGTTATGTCCTCGATCCAGAACGGTTTACCCTGCTGACCGTCGTGCCGCAATCGGATGTCGATCTGGTTCGCCGTCATACGCGGTTGGTGGAACTGCGTGCGGTGGATAATATCTGGGAGCTGCTGACCGCCACCATCGTCCGGGAAGTTCCAGCGGCGACCAGCGATCTCCCCAGCCTCGCCCTTTCGCTCCAGGGGGGGGGACAGATCGGTCTTGACCCGGATGTTTCGCAACCCAAGGCTTTGGCACCACTGTTCCAATTTGAACTGGCTTTTTCCGGGGGGGCAAAGCCTGGGGCGTTGGGTAATCGCATCCATGTCCGCTTTATTCACGACCCGGCCCCTCTTGCTGCACAATGGTATCGCAGTGTGAGACAGCTTTTCATGAAACGGTTTGCCGTATGAGTGCGAGTCCGGCGCAAACGCTTATCGGCGATTTTTATCCGCAACGGCGCAGTTGGGTGCAGATGCCCTGGTTTGATCGTGTCGGCGAGCGGATCCGTTTGACCCTGGCAACGCGGTTTTCGGCGCAGTCGGCCAGAGTGGAACCTTTTTTACGTCGGGTGGAAGAAGAAAGTGCTGTGATCGACGCCATGTCCCGCGAGGAGATGGAGCGACTTCAGGGAACACTGGCCCGCCAGATGCGCCGCCAGGGATTTGTCGATTCTCCGGTAGCGCAAACGTTTGCCCTGATCCGGCGGCGCAGTGGAGACATTCTCGGTATGCGCCATTTTCCGGCACAACTGCGGGGGGGGTATCATTTGCTGCATGGGCGGGTGGTGGAAATGGATACCGGAGAAGGAAATCCTTTGAGGGCGCTTGTGGCTCCCCCCACGGCGGGTTTGTCCGGGATGGCGGTTCATGTGGTAACCGTCAACGATTATCTGGCGAGTCGGGATGCCGCCCTGATGACACCGTTGTACGCCGCATTTGGTTTGACGACGGGATTGGTGTTGGAAGGGTCCAAACCGGAGGAGAAGGGGCGAGAATACCAGGCAGATATCGTCTATTGCACCAATAAAACATTGGTATTCGACTATCTGCGGGATCGTATCGCCATGGGTGATCATATGCGCCCATTGATCATGGCCATGGATCGGCTGACCGGGCGGATGCAGGGCAAGGTTTTGCTGCGCGGGTTACAGTTTGCAATCGTGGATGAAGCGGACAGCGTTTTCATCGATGAGGCCCGGACGCCGCTGATCATCTCGGCGGAACGCCGCGATCCCCATGCCGAGGTATTTCATGCCGAGGCCATCGCTCTGGCAAGGCGGTTGGAAAGGGATGTGGATTATGTGATGGATGGGCGGGTTCCCCATCTGACCGATATCGGGCATAATCGTCTGAGGGAATTGGCGGACAACCTTTCGGGCCTCTGGCAAGGGGTCATTCGCTCCCAGGAGGCGGTGCTTCAGGCCCTCCAAGCCCTCCATGGTTTTCACCGAGATATTCACTATATCGTCCGTGATCATCAGGGGGTTCCCAAGGTGATGATCGTGGACGAAAACACCGGCAGGGTTATGCCCGACCGTTCCTGGGAACGCGGGTTGCAGCAGTTGATCGAGATCAAGGAGAATGTTCCCGTGAGTCCCGAAAAAGAGATTTTGGCACGCATCAGTTATCAACTGTTTTTTCGGCGTTATCTCAGGCTTTCCGGTATGACGGGAACCTGTCGGGAGGTGGCGGGAGAACTGGTGGATCTTTATGGGGTGGGTGTGGTGCGCATTTTACCCCAGAAGGCTTCACGTCGCCGCCTTTTGCCGACATGGATTTTCGCCACCGCCGAAGCACGTTGGCTGGCGGTGTTGGCGGCGATCCTCCGCTGTCGGGATGCGGGCCAGGCGGTGCTGGTGGGGACACGCACTGTGGCTACATCCGAAGCCCTGTCTGCAAGACTTACGTCGGCAGGGATCGACCACTTGGTTTTAAATGCCAAACAGGACGCGAGCGAGGCGCAGACGATTCAACAGGCGGGCCAAGGCCCTCGCGTCACCATTGCCACCAACATGGCAGGTCGGGGGACCGATATTCAACCCGATGCGGGGGTGTTGGACGCTGGAGGTTTGCATGTGATCTTGACTGAGGGCCACGACAACGCCCGTGTTGACCGTCAGATGATCGGTCGTTGTGCCCGTCAGGGTGATCCAGGGAGTGCCCAGTATCTATTGTCGCTCGAAGATGAACTGGTGATGGGTATGTCTTTCCAAGTCCGCAGGTCTTTGGGTTTTTTCTTGGCGCACAGCCCTAATAGTGCTTTTTTTCAGGCCATGGCCCGTGGTTTTTATCGGTTTGCCCAGAAACGGACCGAGAAATCTCATCGCCGTATTCGCCTCAGGCAGCTTGACTATGATTTCCAAATGCGGCAAGCACTCTCTTTTTCGGGGACGATGGAATGAAAGTACCGTGGTGGAACGTTGGGTGGATCGTGATTGTGGGAACGATGGTCGGGGGTGGCGCATGGGCGGAAGAACCCCTTGGCGTTCAGGATCCCGCTGTTTCATCCGCCCTCTTGGGGAGTACCGATCATGCCGCCATCTGTTTGATTGAACCCTCGATGGAAGTGGACGTGGGAACCCCTGCGGATGGCGTTTTGAAGGTGGTCAATGCCGACCGAGGGGATCTGGTGCAACGCGACCAACTGCTGGCCAAACTGGATACGGCGGTGCAAGAGGCAGCGGCCAATGTTTTGGCGGCCAAGGCGGCTTATGGGGCGCGCCGGTTCGAACGCAATGAGGATCTTCAAAAGCGGCAGTTGATCTCCAACCAAGAATTGGACGAAATCGCCACCGAACAGAAACTGGCGGAACTTGAACTCAAGGAACGACGGGAGCAGATACGTCTCCGTAGCATTTTCAGCCCGATTCGTGGTATTGTTGCGGAGCGTTATCGGAATCGAGGTGATTTGGTCAAGCAGGAAAAAATATTCCGTATCGTCCAACTGGATCCCCTGCATGTGGAAACCGTCCTTCCAGCGAATTTTTTTGGCCGCGTTGCCATGGGGCAGGAATTCGAGGTTTTGCCGCAGCTTGTCGGCCATCCGTTTGTTGCCCGGGTTTCCGCCATCGATCGGGTCATCGACGCCGCCAGTTCCACGTTTCGTGTTCGACTCCTGGTGGCCAACCCCGTGTTTGAAATAACACCAGGCCAACGCTGTTCCATCAACTTCAAGCCTGTGGGCACCGATCCATGATGACGCACAAGGTTTCTCCCCTCCGAACGCCCTATTCCCGACAACAGCTTGGAACGGTGGTGTTGGCGTCGCTCATAGGGGTACCTGCCGGGCTGGCGACCGCTAATGCGCCGGATGATAGCCTGGACGGTGGCGTTCAAAGTGAAATCCAACGGCGTGCCGACACGGCGGTCCAAACGGCAAGCCTGCCGCCGTCGAGAAAAACGGTGATTCGTGCCGCGATGCCGAAGTTGTCTACATCTTTGACCCGTTTGAAGCTTTCTATCGGTGATTTTCGCATTGAAGGGTTGTCGGCAGTTTCCGCCGATGCCCTCGGCCAAGTGCTAGAACCCTGGAAGGGACGGGAGATCACTTTTCCACAGTTTGAGGAGGCGGTCCACGCCGTGGTCGCTTACCTGCGTGCCCATGGGCATCCCCAGGCGGAGGTTAAATTATCGCGGGCGGTGGTAGGGGGCGGCAAAGTGGCGGTTGCCATCCAGGGTTTGGCGGTCCCTGTGACCCAGTTGGCATTAAAACCAGAAGGGGAAAAAGTGGTCCCCCGAATCGAAGTGAAAGCCTTTCGTGTCACCGGCGTGACCATCGTCAGCCAGGAGGAAATTGATGAATTATTGAAGCCCATGACCGGCAAAGCCCTATCCATAGATGAAATCAAACAAGCTTCCGAAATGGTTGCCTCCCATTTGCGTGCTATGGGGTATCCTCTGGTTCAGGCGTTTTTACCACCGCAGAAGATTGATTCCGGGCAGATTGAAATAGCCGTGCAGGAAGGGGTGGTGGATGGATCGGATGGGAGTTATGGGGTCAGGGTGGAAGGGGGTGGGGCACTTGTCAAGAATGAGGTGATCGCGGATCAACTTGCCAGCGGTGTCAACCCTGGTTTGCCATTACGTTTGGATGACCTGGAACGCGCCGTCCTTTTGGCCAACGACCTCCCCGGCATCAAATCGGTCAAGACGACCCTGGAGCCAGGTTCACTCACCGGCTCGACCCAGGTGGTCGCCAAGGTGGAGGAGACCGGGCCGGTTACCGGGACCGTCTGGGGTGATAACTATGGGAGTCGTTATACGGGAGCCAATCGCCTCAATGCCCAGATCAACATCAACAGCCTGTCGGGCATCGGTGAACGGGTTTCCATCAATGCCGCCAAGGCCAGCGGTATGATGAGCGGGAAAATCGCCGTTCAAGTACCGTTGGGGAGTACCGGAGCCAAATTGGGAACTTCGTATTCGCAACTGGTCCTGGACATTGATGAAGAGATTGTCCCGTTGAGTCTTTCCAGCGAAACCAGCGTCGCCTCTCTTTTCGGGAGTTATCCCTTTGTCCGCAGCAGCAAGAAAAATGTCTGGTTGACGGCCAACTATGATGCCAAACATGTGGCAAATCGCTTCAATGGTGACGATTTGAATGATCGGAAGATTGATCTTTATACCCTGGGGGCATCCGGGGATCTTATCGACACCTTCGATGGTCAGATGGGTTGGAGTGCCGGCTATGGCCTGGGTGACCTGGACCTCGGGGGAAACCCCGCCTATCAGGCTACCGATGCTGGTACCTCCCGAACGGAGGGTCGTTTTGGTAAGTTCAACTGGAGCTTGCAGCGCAAACAACAACTGGATTCCGCATTGTCGTGGACGGTCGCGGCCAATGGGATGTTTGGTTCGAAAAATCTTGACAGCGCAGAAAAATTTCAACTGGGTGGCCCCACCGGCGTTCGTGCCTACCCGATTGGGGAGGGGTTGGGGGATTCGGGGTGGCTGGGGACGACGGAAGTGCGCTACAGTTTTGGCCAGACCGATTTTGGTGAACCCCAGCTTTTCACCTTTTTCGATACCGGTCGGATTACCCAATATGATCATCTTTGGGAAAATGCCCTGTCTGCCAGTGCCCCCAATGATTATCGGCTTTCGGGTGTCGGTGTCGGGGCGGCCCTGGTCAGTGATGAACGCGGGGGGGTCAACTTGACCTGGGCGAAGAAGGTGGGTAGCAATCCCAATCCGACTTCAAGCGGTGCCGATAGTGATGGGACCAGCAAGAATGCCCGTATCTGGATATTTGGCAATATCCTGTTTTAACTATGGAAAGATTACTCATGAAGACCTCCGGTTTATCGCAAGTCATCTTTCAGATCATTTTGGTGGTGATCGTGTTGGCCTTGGTGGGTCCAGGATTGTATGCCGATCCTCCTGCCGTCGATCAATTGCCCACTGGAGGGCAGGTTGTTTCGGGCCAGGGAAATATTGTGGAATCGGGTACGCGGATGACGGTCAACCAGAATACACCGTCGATGATCGCCGATTGGCAAACATTCAACATTGGCAAAGATGCCAGCGTCAATTTTGTGCAACCCTCCGCCGAAGCCGCTGCCCTCAACCGGGTCCGCTCCGCTGATCCTTCGCAGATCTACGGCAACCTGACTGCCAATGGACGGGTCTTTCTGATCAATCCATCGGGGGTCACTTTTGGCCCTTCGGCTCGAATTGACGCGGCTGGCTTGGCGGCATCATCGCTAAACATGTCGAATGAGGATTTTAACGCCGGTCGTTATCGGTTTTCCGGGGGCAACGGTGGCAGCGTGGTCAACGCCGGGGAAATTTCTGCCCGTGAGGGGGGATTTGTCGCTTTGGTGGGGGCTAGTGTCGATAATACGGGGGTGATCCGGGCCAACGGCGGTCAGGCGGCATTGGCGGCGGGGGAAGGGGTTACGATGGATTTGACCCCCAACGGATTGGTGAGCGTCAAAGTGGATACCGCAGGTCACCATGCCCGTGTTCAAAATTCCGGGAAGATCGTCGCGGACGGTGGCCGTGTCTGGATGACGGCGAAAAATGCCTCACCCGCTTTGGCGGGGGCGGTGAATCAATCGGGTGTGGTCCGTGCCAATACGCTGGCGATGAAGAATGGGGAAATCTGGCTGGATGGGGGCAATGGCGAAGTTAGCATGGTGGGGACGACGGAGGCCCGAGGAAATGAACCGGGCCAGTCGGGTGGGGTAATTGTCGCAACGGGTGACCGTGTGACCGTGCCTCTCAATGCCCGGGTGGATGCCTCCGGCAAAGGGGATGGGGGAAAGGTGCATCTTGGCGGTGGTTGGCAGGGCCGGGATCCGGCGATTCCCGAACCCCGGCGGGTGGTGATGGAAAAGGGGGCGGTGGTCAAGGCGGATGCAGAGGATGCGGGGAGTGGGGGGACAGTCGTGTTGTGGTCGAATGAGGCGACACGCCATGATGGAATGATTTCGGCGCGTGGGGCTGGTACGGGTCGGGGAGGACAGGTGGAAACCTCCAGTCGCGGCGTATTGGGGGTAGCGGGACGGGTGGATGTGGCAACGCCGGGTGGTGATGGCGGTACATGGTTGCTTGACCCCTATAACCTGACCGTATCGACGGCTGCCAGCAGCAACGTCGATGGGACGGGTTTCGCAGCCAATGGTGATAGTGCGGTTGTTCAGGCGAGTACCATCGAGGCAGCGATCAACGCTGGAACCAACGTGACCTTGAGTACGAGTGCCGGCGGTGCGCAGTCGGGTGATATCACAATCAGTGCCGATATTTCCAAAACAGCGGGAGGGGCGGCAAAAATCACCTTTGCTGCCGACAATGATATCACCCTTTCCTCAGGGGCGGATATTTCCTCGACGGTCGGTGCCCTGAGCCTTGATTTTGGTACCGTATCGACGACCACCGGAACCATTACGCTGAGCGGAACCTTGGCGACCAATGGTGGCGCGGTCAATTTCTACAAACCGACCATTCTGGGACATGCAACCCCCGTATCCACGAAAATTACCGAACTGAGCATTGCCGCGTCGGGGAATATGACCTTTTATCAAAATGTCTCTCTTGCTGCGCCTGGCTATGCGGTGACGCTTTCTTCGGCGGGTCCAGAGAGTGGGGGGAGCTATACCGGGAATGGTGGTGCCATCGACTTTCAGAAGAATATCGCCAGTTCCACCCCCATCAATCCCGCCGTATTGTGGTCGCAGGCATTGACCGTCGATACTTCTGGCAATACCCCAGGAAGCATCACCCTGGGGACGGCGGCTGGCAATCATAGCATCGGTGGTGCGGCGGCCAATACCCAGTTGAAAAGCCTGACTTTGACAGGCCCCACCAGCGTTACTCTCAATTCCAGCACGATCAATCTGATGGATGTTTCGGGCAATGTCCTGGTGGCCTCCAGCACCTTGGGGACGCCCGCCATCAAGATGAACGCCACCGATACCACCATCAATGTGACCGGAGGGACGCGCGCTGGGGTGTCGGGTTATGCCGATTACAAGCAAGAAACCTTTGATCTCAAGACCCCCGATGGGACCGCCCGTACTCTGACGATCAATGCCGACCGTTCCATCAAAATAAAAAATCGTTCCATCGATAGCACCGTCGCCGGTGGCGGTGGTGGGGGATCCCTGGCGGTCAATCTGAACCCCTTCGTTGCAACCGCCGGGGCCGTAGGGGGTGGTATCTACCTCAATAGTGCGACCATCCAAAACAGTGGTGGCGATATCAAACTGGGTCAAAGTCAGGCTTATGCCACCGGGTATGGCAGCGATGAGGATGGGGTGACCGATGGGATCTACCTGCTCAATGGCAAGTTGATATCGACCACCGGTAATATCTATCTGTACGGAAAAGCACCGTTGACCAGTAACGCCGGATCGGGGATCCGCCTCTCTGGTGCCCAGACTGACTTAAATTCCGGTACCGGCAATCTGTCGTTGGATGGCCGTGTCACCGTGGCGACCAATGCCGGGAACAAGGATGGTCTCATCGTTGGCGAAGGTGGGTCATCTCGGGTCACCCTTCAGGCTTCCGGTGCGGGGACGATCACCCTGAATGGCGACAGCTCATCGGTTGGGGTCAATCCCACGGGGGGATCCCGTTATGATGGTGTCATCATTTCCAGTGCCGCCCTGATCAAGACCGCAACGGGTGACATCACCATTACCGGCAAAGGCGGTGGCGGGGATAAAACTTTTGTGAGCGAAAACCACGGCATCCGCATCGAGGACACCTACACGGTTATTGCCTCTACCAGCGGCAATATCTCTCTGACCGGCACCTCCGGTGGCAAGACCTCTTTTACGACCGGTAGCAACAGTTATGGGATCCTGGCCAAAGGGCAAACCATGTACCTGGGGACGGCGCACTATTCCGCCATCAACGCCGGTGATACCAACTCTGGAATCAGTGCCTCAGGGATTCTGACGTTGACCGCCGATCTGATGGAGTTTGAAAATTCTTCGTCATTGCACATGAAAGTGGCCAGTTCTGGGGAACTTCGGGTGCTTCCCGAAACGGCGAGCCGTGATATCCAGTTTCATGGTGACCCCTCCTCGCCGGACCTGAATGAAGACAGCAGTATTGTCGGGAAGCTTTACCTAGGGAGTAACTGGTTTAATGGCGGTTCTCTCAGTGTGTTCCAGGCGGGGTTTGGCAATACCGGCTATGGAACCGCTGGGACGGGGGCGACCGGGGCGGTAACCATTGGCCGCACGGACGGATCCGGGACGATGACCGTGGCGGATACGACGACGTTTCGTGACAATACGACCCTCCTGATGGGGGCGACGACGGGAAATATCAAGGTGAACGCACCGGTGACGGTGCAGGGATCCTCGGCACCCACCGCCCGTATCCTCACCATGGATACCGCAGCGGGTGGGGCTGGGGCGAGTGCCATGACGGCGGATCAGTTATTGCTTTTGGGAACAGGGAATTATGTGTTTTCGGGAAGCAATCTCGTCGGTACGTTGTCGGCCAGCCTGACCGGGGCGACCACCGGCCATCTGACGTTCAATAATGCCCAGGCACTCACCATCGGAACCATCACCAGCGAGGGGTTGAATACGGCGCGGACGGCGACCGGGATTACCGCCAATAGCAATACCGCCAGCAATCAGGTCACTGTGGGAACGACCTCTGGTGCTTTGACCATCGCCCAGTCCATCAATACCGGGAACAAGGGGGTTGCCGCCCTGTATGCGACCCATACGATTAGTGGCGGTGTGGTGGAAACGGGGGCGGCGACCATTACCGCCGGTAGCCTGTACGTCGGTTCGGGGGGCGTTTTGTCTCAACTCAGGAATGACAATGTGATCAAGCAGGCGGCAAGCGATGGGATCCTTGCCGTGAATGCGACAAAAGGGTTGGAGTTCAAGAATGGGGCCGCCGGTGGTGGCATTCAGACGGGTCGGGTCTCCTACAGTGCCCGTAGCGCAGACACCTCCGGCACCGTTACCACGACGGCGGTGAACAAGGATGGTTTTGTTACCGCCGGGGCGGGATCCCTGTGGCTTCCCAGTGGTCATCTGACTCAAGACATCACCGCCAACGGTTTCGTTCGTCAGGGTGATGTCCAGGCCCTCACACTGTCTTTGAAAGTGGATTCCGGCAGCGTCACCTTGGATAATACCACCAATCAAATCGGCACTCTGGCGGCGAGTTTAGCGGGGGTAGGTCAAACGTTGAGTGTGATGGATCTGGACGGTTTGACCGTGGGGAGCATCACGTCGGCGGTGACCGGGGCCAATACGACGGTGAGCGGTATCACGACCAACATCGGCGATGTTATCCTCAAGGCTTCCGCCCACGCGACAAGCACCGCGGGTGATGTGGTGATGACCCATTCCATCGATACCACCAACGGAGGTGCTATGGGCAGTGGGGCGATTGCCCGGTTGGCCTCTGGCAAAGGGGCCATTACCGAATCCAGTTCCGCCATCGTCAAGGCCAAGTCGCTGCTTTTGGACGGGGTGTCCACATCATCCCTGGACAACCTTAACGAGATTTATGACAGCACCGTGGGGACGACCACCGGAACGCTTGCGGCTAGCATCAGCGGCAGCGGCCAAGGGTTGAAATTTCGCAACGCCCGTTCCACCGATATCGGGACCGTGACCGCATCCCACGGGGTGGGGGCTACGAGTGGGATTACGGCGATCACGGGAGATGTCATCCTGACCCTTGTGGACGCCGCGACCACCAATCATTTAACCCAAACGCAACTGGTTAAGGCGGGAAAGCTTAAAACCGATGTGGATACCGGCAAGGTGGCTCTCAATCTCATCAGTTTTGGCAATACCAATGAAATCGGCACTGTGTCGTCGGTGATGGGCGGTGCCGGCCAGGATTATACCTTAAACGAAAAAGATGGTCTGAGTATCGGAACCGTCGATGGGACTTCGGGGATTACCACCGCCAGTAATGGGAGGATTGCCATCGCAACCCAGAATGGTGGTATCATCGTGACCCGCGACGTGACCGCCGGTGGGATGGGGACGGTAGATTTTCGGGCGAATGGAACCGCATCCGACATTGCCATCACCCCCGCCAGCGGTCAAACCGCCACTGTCAGTTCGGGCCATGGCGGGACCATTCAGTTTTATGCCGGTCGTAGTCTGACGACAAACACAGCCAACGGTTCTGGGACGGAATTACGAACCACTGGAGACATTCTTCTGCAAACCGGCTCCGGGATGGGGAGTGACGCCAATCGTATCGAAATTGCCAATGCCGCGAAGTTGGCGGGGATTGCCGGTGATTCCATCTTTCTGCGTAAGCTTGGGATTACCAGTGATTTGGAGATTGGTTCGGTCAGAGCGTTGGATTTCAATGGGTTGATGACTTTTGTGGCTGGCCCATCCAATCTGAATGGTTTAACAACGACCGCTAACAATGGCAACATCACCCTGACCACACAAGGGGGTGATCTAACCATCACTCAGGGGGTCACCGCCCACGGCAGCGGGTATGTGGATATTCGTACCGCCAATACGGGCAATTTGGGGGATATCGCCATCAATAACGGCGCAACTATCTCTAGCACCAGCGGCACCATTCAGGTGATTGCGGGGAACACCGTGACGACAGACAGTGCCAACAGCACCATTACCGAGATTTCCACGAGTGGCCAAGTATTGTTGGAAGCGGGTTTGCGTATTGGGACCGACGGTCACCGAGTGGAGTTGGGTTCCGTGAGTTTGCTTGCGGCGCGTACTCTCGGCAATGGGGCCGGCAGTCATCTTTGGTTGCGTAAACTGGGGCCGGGGAGCGATCTGGAGATAGGTTCGGCCACGGTACAAAATAGTGGCAGCGTTCTCGATAATGCGGTTTCAGCCACGGGGCAGACGATTTTGGCCAACGGGGTGGCAACCGCGCTGAAAGGTTTGTCCACGACGGCCAACAACGGCAATATCACTGTGACGACCCGGGGTGGTGACCTCACCGTAACCCAGAATGTCATGGCCCATGGCGACGGATATGTCGATATTCGTACCGCCAATGCGGGAAATCTGGGGGATGTCGCCATCAACAATGGGGCAACAGTGGGTAGCACCAGCGGCGCGGTTCAGATCATTGCCGGCAATGCCATCACGACCGATAGCAGTAACGGAACGACGACGGAGATTTCCACAAGCGGAAGTCTCCTTTTGGAGGCAGGCTTGGGGGTGGGGAGTGACTTGAAGCGGATTGAAACGGGCTTGGTGGGAAAATTAGCGGCGCGAACCTTGGGCAATGGTTTGGAGAATTCGTTGTGGTTGCGAAAACTGGGTAACACAAGCGATTTGGAGTTGGGAACCGTCGCGGTACAAAACAGTGCCAATTTCCTGGACAATGCGGTTTTGGCACTGGGAGCCGCGACGGTTTTTGGCGGCAGGGCGGTGGAATTGAAAGGGCTTTCCACGACCGCCAACAACAGCGGCATCACCCTGACGACCCAGGGGGGTGACGTGACCATTACCCAGCACGTGATGGCCCATGGTCGTGGGACGGTGGATATTCGTACCGCCAACAGCGGCCATCTGGGGGATATCGCCATTAATAACGGGGCCACAGTGAGCAGTGCCGATGGCCTCGTGCAGATGATTGCGGGAAATACTCTGACGACCGACAGTCTGAGTGGGACGACAACGGAGATAGCGACCGGAGGCCAAGTGTTGTTGGAGGCAGGTTTAAGTTTGGGTAGTGACAGCAACCGGATTGAGTTGGGCAATAATGTGAAACTGGCGGCGCGCACTCTGTCTAATGGTACTGGCAGTGATTTGTGGTTGCGCAAACTTTCCAGAACGGGTGATTTGGAAATCGGAATGGTCACCGTCCAAAACCCGACCAATGTTCTCGATAATGCCATCTCCGCCACGGGACAGGTCACCGTGTCCGGGGGGGTGGCCACGGAGTTGAAAGGGCTTTCCACCATCGCCAACAATGGCATGATCACCCTGACGACTCAAGGGGGCGATCTGACCATCACCCAGGGGATTACCGCCCATGGGAGCGGCGCGGTTGATCTGCGCACCGCCAGTGTCGGCAATTGGGGTGATATTGTAATCGACAATGGCGCGACGATCCAAAGCGGCACGGGCATCGTGCAGATGATTGCGGGCAATACCATCACCACCCGTAGTGCCAATGGAACTTCCACGGAAATTTCCACGAGTGGCAACGTGCTGTTGGAAGCGGGTGGGCGTATCGGAACCGACAGCAACCGGTTGGAACTGGGTAACGCAAGCCTTCTGGCTGCCCGCACCCTTGCCGTCGGCACCAACAACGCCCTGTGGCTACGCAAGTTGGGGAGTACGAGCAATGTGGAACTGGGTGCCGTCACGGTCCAGAATAGTTCAAACACTTTGGATAATTCGGTGGCAAATTTTGGGCAAGTCGTTTTGTCTGCCGACAAGGTGGTTCAGTTGAAGGGGCTTTCCACCACCGCCAACGATAGCCACGTAACTCTGACCACCGAAGGTGGCGATTTGACCATCACCCAGAATGTGATGGCCCATGGCAGCGGCACTGTGGATTTGCGCACCGCCAATGCCGGTAATCTGGGTGACATGGCCATCAACAATGGTGCCACAGTGGGAAGCATTCTCGGTACGGTTCAATTGTTGGCCGGCAACACCATCACCACCGACAGTGCTAATGGGACGGCGGCGGAGATTGCGACGCTGGGGGATGTTTTGTTGGAAGCGGGAGGGAATATTGGTAGCGATGGCAACCGGTTGGAATTGGGAAATACCCCCAAGGTTGCTGCCCGTACCTTATCCAATGGATCGGACGGCTCCGTGTGGTTGCGTAAACTGGGTGGTACGAGTCATCTTGATGTGGGTCATGTGATTCTCCAAAATTCTGCAAGTACCTTGGATCAATCACTTTCGGCGCAAGGACAGACGACCATTTTTGCGGGTCGGGCCACGGCACTCCAGGGGATCTCGACGACTGCCAATCATGGTAGCATCACCTTGACCACTCAGGGGGGAGACCTGTTGATTACCCGGAACATCACCGCCCATGGCAGTGGTTGGGTGGACATTCGCACCCATGGTGCGGGTCATGGTGGGGATATGATCATCGATCATAGTGCCACGGTGGGGAGTACGACGGGAACGGTACAGATGGTTGCGGGAAAAGCGTTGACGGCTTTGAGCTTGACGGGGACCGCTACCGAGATTGCCACGGGGGGTGATGTGTTGTTGTTCGCCGATTCTTCTATTGGCAGTGATCTCCATCGGATTGAGATGCGGGGAGTTACCAGGCTGGCTGCGGAGTCGGCTGGTCCCGTATGGTTGCTTCAATCGGCGGGCGATCTGCGGTTGAGCCAAGTCAGTCCTCAGAATGGGGCCTCTACCCTTGACCATGCAATTGGCACCATTTCCGGGTTGAAAACGACCGATTCTACCATGGGTCTGACCCTGGCCGCAGGCGATTTAACCCTTGATCGTGGACTGAACGCCGGTTCGGGTGATGTGATGTTGAACGTGGCGGGAAGCCAGACCCTGGGGGCAGAGATAATCGGCCAGACCGTCACATTGCTTGCCGGGAACGCCATCAACCAAGGGGGCATCGGCAAGCTTCAGACAACTTCGCTTCGCGTCGCGGCAGGGGGACTTGCTACGCTTGATGGGATGGACAATGCTATCGGGACGATTGCCGGTATTGCGGGCAGCGATTTTACGGTCATTAACAACAATAGCCTTGTGGTTGGAAGCGTGACGACCACTCATGGTGCCGATGCCGTGGGTACAAGTCTGGGTCTTGCTTCCACTACGGGCAATCTATTGTTCACCGTTTCGGGTTCATTGCGTCAAACGACTGGAGCTGGAGTTCTCACGGCGGCCAATAAAGGTCTTGGGATGACCACATCCGGGCCTGTTGTTCTGGAGGATGCCAACGATGTCGGACTCCTGGCGGCCAATGTGACGGGTATTGAACAGGGATTGTCTTTCAACGATGTGGGTGATTATGCGTTGGATACGGTGGGGGACCGCTCTGGGGTGACGACGCAAAATGGTTCCGTGGTCTTGACCTCCACCCAAGGTTCCATTACTGAATCGGGAACGGCGTCGGTCAGCGGCTCTACCCTGAAACTGGTTGCGGGACAATCGGCTAGATTGGTGAATGGCAACCATGTCAGCACCCTGGCGGCGGAAACGGGTAGCGATTTGAGTTATTACGACACGGGGAGTACGCAGATAGGTTCTGTGGAAGGCATTACAGGGGTTAGTGCTGGCGGCAAGGTTTGGGTGCGCACGGCGGGTGACCTGACGGTGAATGATGCGGTGACGGGGCAGGGAGATGGCAATGAGGCGGTTGTTCTGGCCGCTACCCAGGCGTTTTGGAACAAGGCCGGAATCAATGCGGTCAAGACACCCAACGGACGCTGGTTGGTTTACGACGATAATCCCGCATTGGATCAGGAGCGTCTTGGTGGGCTGACACGGACGTTCACGCGCCTGCATACTTGGTATGACGATTATCTCCCAGGGGACGTGACCGAAGCGGGGAATGGTTATATCACCACGGCTATTGTCCCCGATCCCGAGCAATACGCCCGTCAAGCGGGAGGTTCGACTTCGGCGACGGCCACCGGCAATAACAGTTCGAATGCGGTTTCTCTGGCCAGTGTCGGGAACGGGACAGCGGGATTGCAGACTCCTGCGGTGCAGCTTCCATCGGCCCCTGCCGTTCGGCCAGCCTTTGAAATTGGTGCCAGTATAACGCCCGGGTTGAACAACGTTCCGTTGGTATTGCCGGTTAAGTCAGACGCCCGTTTTGTCGCTGATTTGACATCATTGGTCCCCAAGGGAAATATCGTCTCCATCGGAACAACCTCTGGGGAACCGCTCCCTTCCTGGTTGAGCGTCGATCCTGAGTCCATGAGCGTGTCTGGAACCGCCCCGGCGGGATCGGCTCCGATCAGTTTGCGTCTCACAGTCAACGTTCCCGGTCAGGACGCACCGCAAACGATTGATGTAACCGTGCAACCGGCCCAGGAAAATGCCCAGGAAGATGCATTGAACCGCGAAGCCTAGGGCAGTCACGCATCAAGACTTCGGAATCCAGGTTAAGCCTCATTTGATCGCATATCAACATGCCCTAAGAAAGCGGAATCATAGGGGATGGTTCGGTGTGGTGTGCGTGAAGAACAGATTGATTAATGCATGTTAGTTTGTCATGGATGTGTTTTAATTATTATTGAAAGTTTACTGTTATGGTAATTTAGAACCATTTCTGGTTATTTCTATTAAAAATAGCACAATTTTAATAACAAAATCCATTGCTGTCTTAATATCTTATCAACATAATGGCTCCTGCGTACTGATCCCATACGGGAGGTCTTATCGGGTGCAGGGGTATATTATTTTTGGGTATTTTAGACTGAGTTACCAAGGACTATGAGGCTTATTTCTTCGCGTATCATTAGTTCGGACGACTCATATTCTTTTATTAAGTTGGTTCTATGGGTCTGCGTGTTATCGGTTGCTTTTCTTTCATGGTTTTTTTTAGATAGGTCATGGGCGGGCGAGAGCAGGATTTCGGAGTTCAATCTTCGGGCGGAAGGGGAGATGCTTCGGGTGGTGCTGGAGGCTCGTGTTGGGGTGTTCAGTGGCGCATCGTTGTCCGACCAAGGTCGAGAAGTTGTTATTGAACTCAAAAATGTCGATGCCAAGGAACTTGGTGGGCTGGTTGCCAATTTGGCAAAACCTACGGCCTTAGTGAAAGGAGTTCATGTTCTTCCCGGCCAGGACGGTGCCCTTCGTGTTCTCATCCAGATAATCGCCCCGTCGGAAGTTTTGAATGAAACGATCGTGGCATCAAGCCCGGAATGGTCTCGGTGGGAACTGGTATTGGGTCCGAATGCCGGGGACCAGACACCGGCGTCTGTGCCCGCTTCGCTCGCTTCGGTCAGACAATTGCCCCAGGAAGGACGGGTGGACCTGATTCTGACGGGAAACAGTGGTCTGGTTGCCGAGGTTTCATTTCAGGACCAACCTCCGCAGTTATGGGTTGATCTGCCAGGGGTGGCTCATGGGGAATTGGTTGCCGCGATTCAAAACTTTCGGATGAAGGATCCGTTGATGACCGGCATTGTTGCCCGGCCTTTGACGAAAAGCAGCAGCCGATTGATTTTCAATCTTTCTGAAACCGCCGATCTGGTGGTGGAGGCGGGGGCACTGGAGGGGGATGTTGGACGGATACTGATCGGTCTGGCCCCCGATTCTCCCCCGTTGGTTCAATCTAGGGATGTGGGACAACTGGAACGGATCGAAGTCGATGAATTGGTGGGCCGACTGACGTTTGTCCTTCCGGGAATCGGTGGCGGTCGCGCCAATGCCTTCACACGGGATGATCCATCCCAGTTGGTGGTCGATTTTCTGGGTTGGACACCGGATCGATTGGAGTCGGCAGCCGGTTCGTTCGTTTCAGGCAACCCGGCGGTCATCGCGGCGCGGGTCGAATCGACGCGCCTGGGTTCGGGTCGGTTGGTTTTCGAACTTTCGGGTTCGGCACCGTTGCTTAGCCAAAATACCGACGCTATCCCCTCCAAAGAAGGAAAGTCTGTACAGCAGGTACTCACTTTGGCACTACGCAAGCCGATTGAGGGGGAAGGAGGTTCTTCGAGTTCTGGGGGATTGTTTGCCTCGGTTCCCGATCAAAGGCGGGAATTGCATGATCGCGCCCGTCCCGTGGTTATTATCCGTCCGGTGAAGTTGGGAGATGAAGGCTATTGGGTCAAACAGGCATTACCCACAGTGCGGGGAAAAGATGCTGTAGGTTTGATGGGGCTGTTGAAGAAAGCCCTCAATAATGATCCCAAATATCAAAGTGCCAAATCGGATTTTGGGGCCAATCAGGAGGCATTGCCTCAGGCACGTGCGGAACAACTGCCAACGGCCAGTTTTGACTATCAGCATATCGGTACCTACCAACATATTTTGCGGGCATCCAATCCGTCGTTTTCCACGGGGAGTTCCGACTATCCAAGCAGAAATCTGACGTTGACCATCACCCAGCCGATTTTTAAGGTTCAATCGCTGGTCAAGGTGAACCAGGCTAGTCTAGCGGTGGAGCAGGCTCATATCAACTTGGTTGCGGCAGAACAGGAGTTAATTTTGCGTCTTGCCAGTAGCTATCTCAATCTTCTGGCGGCTAAGGATGCCCAGGGTCTGGCCCGTGCAGAACGGGAAGCGACAAAGAAACAATTTGAATTGGCCCAGGCAAGGCTTGAGAGTGGGCTGGGTACCATTACCCAGCTACACGACATGGAGGCCCGTTTTGCCTTGACTGAGGCGCGGGAGATTGAGGCAAATAACAAGTTTGACGATGCCCTTCAGGGGATCAAGGAAATTGTGGGTACCGATATGGGAGACATCGAGGGTTTCCGTGTTGATTTTGATGCTTCTCCGCCACAACCGGCTTCTGTGGATGCGTGGGTGCAGGCGGCATTGGAACAAAATCTGGCCGTACAATCTCGTAACTTGGCTCTGGAGATTGCACGACTTGAAATTCAGCGTCAGCAGGCGGGGTATCTGCCCAATGTCAATTTTGTGAGTACGTTGAGCCGTCAGGATAGCGATGGTTCCCTCTATGGCGATGGACAGAAGGTTGATAATGTGGAGGTTGGGGTCAAACTAAATGTCCCTATTTTTGAGGGGGGGATGACCTCTTCCCTGGTACGTGAGGCGTTGTCCCGTCGTGAGAAAGCATCTCAGGAAGGTGAACAGGAAGTGCGGCGCACGGAACGGGCTGTTCGATCAATCTATCACCTCGTCGAAGTCAGCACTCAAACACTTGCGGCACTTCGCAAAGCGGTAGTGGCACAGGACGGCGCTCTGCAGGCACGTCTGGAAGGTTTCAAGGCGGGTATCGGCAATATCATCACGGTGATGGATGCCTACCGGCTCTATTATTCCGCCAAACGGGACTATTTGCAGGCACGGTACGACTATTTGGTCAATCGATTGCGATTGAAGCAGGCGGTAGGGACTTTGAGCCGGGTTGATCTTGAAGATCTGGAGAATTTATTAAAGTCTCACAACCTTCCTAATCGTGCGCTCTGAGTTGCCCTGTGGATTTCTAGGATCGGAAGGATGAAATCAACTGCAATACCTGTTGGCCATAATTTTTGAGTTTATTGGTTCCCACCCCATGAATCTGGCCTAATTGTTCCAATGTTGTGGGCATGGCCGAAACGATTTCCCGCAGCGTTGTATCATTGAAAATAAAAAAAGGGGGAACGCCCTGTTGTTTCCCCAATTCCACGCACATGCTGCGCAACGCTTTCCATAAACCCGATTGTGCGTAGACACGCGAGGTCAGCGGTGACGATGCCGTGTCAGTTATTGGTTCTTTTTTGTCGGTTATCCGTTCTTTCTTTTTTTCTTTTTTCTGTGCCATAGGCTTGGGTGCATCGGCATCCATCCGAAAGAAAATAGTTTTTTCTCCACGCAACAGGGGACGGCTGGCCTCACACAGACGCAGACCACCGTGGCCTTCCACATCGATTTCCAAATATCCACTGGCAATCAACTGACGAAAAACGGAGCGCCACTGGTTGGTTGTCAACTCTTTGCCAATGCCAAAAGTGCTAATGGAATGGTGGCTAAAGCGTGTTATTTTTTCAGACATTTTTCCGGTCAACACATCAATCAGATGGGCCGTGCCAAACCGCTGTCCAGTTCGATAGACGCACGACAACGCCTTCTGAGCTGCAACCAATCCATCCCAGGTAGCGACCGGAGTGAGGCATGTGTCGCAGTTATTGCAAGTTGGTGGGGGATTGTCACCAAAATAGGTTAATAATATGCGACGCCGACATTCCGCACTTTCGCAATATCCTATCAAGGAATCCAATTTGCGATGCTCAATCTGTTTGATTCTTTCTTCTGCCTTGGAACCATCAATGAATTTTCGCAGTAAGACAACGTCTTCCAATCCATAGGTCAAGAATGCATCGGCGGGTAGTCCATCTCGTCCAGCACGTCCGGTCTCCTGGTAATAAGACTCTAGACTTTTTGGCAGGTCCAAGTGGGCGACAAACCGGACATCAGGTTTATCGATTCCCATGCCAAAGGCAATGGTTGCCACAATAATAATTCCACTTTCAAACAAAAAGCGTTCCTGATTTTGACGGCGTATCCCGTTGTCCAGACCGGCATGATAGGGCAGCGCATTGAAGCCTTGTTCAACTAGCCAATAGGCTGTTTCTTCCACTTTGGAGCGCGACAGGCAATAAACAATCCCCGCATTCCCAGCGTGTTCATTTTTTAAAAATGTTTTCAACTGTTTTTTGGGATTATCTTTGATAGCGACGCGATACTGTATGTTCGGGCGATCGAATCCTGCGATGAATAACCGCGAATTTTCCAGACGTAACCGATGGATGATCTCAGATCGGGTTGGGGCATCTGCGGTTGCGGTCAAGGCCAACCGGGGAATCCCCGGAAATTGGTCTGCCAATGCCGTAAGACCCAGATAATCAGGGCGAAAATCATGGCCCCATTGGGAAACACAGTGGGCTTCGTCAATGGCAAACAGTGCAATATTCATCTGGGAAAGCAATCCCAACGAGGATTCCATCAACAACCGTTCCGGGGCCATGTATAATAAATCCAGTGTCCCCATTCGCGCTTGGTTGATCACCTGCGACACTTCTCCACTGTTGAGACTGGAGTTGATGAATGCGGCACGAATTCCATTCTGGCGTAGGGCACCTACCTGGTCCTGCATCAAGGCAATCAGTGGCGAAACGACGATTCCAACGCCTCGGCGCAGCATAGCGGGGATTTGATAACATAACGACTTGCCGCCCCCCGTGGGCATCAACACGACGGCGTCTCCTCCCTGCATTACATGGTCGATGACTTCACGTTGGAATCCGCGAAAGGTTTCAAACCCAAAATACCGCCGTAAAATTGCCTTAGCGGGATCGGACTCAGGAAAAGGGGGTGCTTGTTCCGCCATCACGGGGATCATACGCGCGTGCTACTTGAGGAGTTGTCCCAACTTGGGGAGGAATTCAACGCTGAACGCCTCTGGCGCGACGTGTTCTTCTTTTTGCACCCCCAGGCGCCACTTGGACCGATATAAGGGGTTGAGTTCCGAGGAGGTTGCCATGGATGTTGGGCGGTGGCTATTGCGCGACACCTCTTTGACATCCTCAAAAATGATCCGTTTGAATAATGTATCTTCTCGGACATATTGCGATAATTCTGCGACGACTTGGGCGTGTTTGTTGATTTTCATCTTCATAAAGATATAGGGCAGACCATCTGTTTTTGGAATAAGCTTCAGGTATTGAAAGTCCTTATCTTCCCCCTCCAGTTGCGCACGGTGGTGTGTGTGATAGGGGCCCATCATCAAATCCATGTTATTGAAAACACCGCCGACAAAGGATTGTTGCAACCCGCTTTTTCTGGCTTCCAGTTCCCCTGGTGTGTGTATCCAGATTTCTTTGCCATCCCAAAATGCACTGCGTCCAAGCAATGCGGGGGGATCCACGATTAAAATAACCGATTGTCCTGTTTTATTTTGCGCGGAAAACAGTGAGATGCTATCCTTTTTCATATTTGGCGCGGTGTTTTCAATCGTAAAATAATTGACGAAGGCTTCTGGGAACATGGTCTGGTCTACTTGCAACAGTATGCTCTCGCCCTCTGCATCGACGAAAGCCCATGATTTGTGAATCAACCCAAAGCACAAAGTAACAATGAGGATTTTTAACACTATTTTTATGTCAGGCATGACAATCTATCCTTGCTTTGACGTGTTGGACTCCCCACGGCACCCATACAGCGACCTGTTTGTGTTATAGCGAACAACCCTAGCCCAATGAAACGGAAAAATCATGTGGGAAGAAGTCAGCCTCTCACCCTCGACCGGAAACCTGCTTATGGATTGGGTACTGGTTCTAACAGGCTTATGGGCGGTTATCCGGTTTATCCTGGTACCTTTATGGAAGTCGTGGAAAGCCAAGCTTTCCTTATCGTACTGCCCCTCCATCATTTTGCCAAGGTTTGAGAAAAGCTTCGATCATCCCAGACGGATACCCAGTCGAAGGAAAAACCAAAAGGAACACAAGGTCAATCTCTATCGTCTCACCTGCTCCTGCCACCATGGCAACAGTCGTAGAAAATATTCCCCACTACAGGATATTCGGCGTTTATGCAGACACTTACGCAAGGAACTGGAACGGTCGAACCTTCTACTTCAGTACGATGAATTGATTCAAGTTATCATCGACCATCGGGTGAAGGATACCTGCTACAAGATTGTTCAGATTCAGGGTGATGATGTTGCCATTGGTTTTCATCCCCGGAGTGATTTTGTGCGTATCTATGCACGGCGGATGGCCAAACAGGATCCACCGGAAGGCCCACCGACGGGTCATTACGATAAATTTACGTTTTTGATGAGTCAGGAAATCTGGATTTATGGTGATCCCCCTCCCAATGCCGAAATCATTATTCCTACGGTGAATGTGGTGGTTAGTGAGCATCGAAACCGTTACAAAAAAGATTCTGGTGGGCCTGAAATAATTCCCATGGGTGACCGGAATATGTGAAAACACAGTAACATCTATTGCATGTTCATCTTTCTGGTTATCTTTCACCTGAATGAGGGTGCCATCGTCATGCATGAATTCTCCGTATGTCAGGCACTTTTGGGCCAACTCACTCATCTTGCTAATCAGCACCCAGGGGGGAAGATCGTTGGTATTCTGCTGGTTAACGGCCCACTTTCCGGGGTTGACTCAACATTATTGCATCACGCGGTTGAATTATGTAAAAAAGATACGGTGGCCGCTGAGGCGGTGTTGACCATTGAGGATCGTCCCTTGTCGATTCATTGCCGGGACTGTCTCCATGACAACGAGGTACCCGCCAATGATTGGACTTGTCCCCATTGCGCTTCGTTGGCGACCGAGGCCGTCGGGGGTGATGCGCTGATTTTGGCCCGTCTCCAACTTGATTTTCCTTGAATCTTGATACAAAGAGGCCGTTCATGTGTGAAACTTGTGGTTGTACCCCGGCATTATCGGCGAATACCCAGACTGTGGAAGTCCTTTCGGCGGTGTTTGCCGCCAATGATCGTGCTGCGGCGCATAATCGTTTGCACCTTGGCTCTCACGGGGTATTGGCTGTCAACCTGATGTCTTCTCCGGGAGCGGGAAAGACGGCACTTCTTGAGGCTGTCATCGATACTTTGGGAAAGAAATATCGGTTGGGCGTCATCGAAGGGGACTTGGAGACGGAGAATGATGCGCAACGGATTCGGGCCAAAGGGATTCCCGCAATCCAGATCAATACCGGCTCAGCCTGTCATCTGGACGCCTCTCTGATTCACACCGCCATGCATCAACTCAATCTTGACACCATCGATATTTTGTTTATCGAAAACATCGGTAATTTGGTATGTCCCGCTGTGTATGACCTGGGACAAGAGGCCAACGTCATCCTGCTTTCGGTCACGGAAGGGGATGATAAACCGGCCAAATACCCGGTCATGTTTCGTGTGGCGGACCTGCTGCTGGTTTCAAAAACGGATCTGTTGCCCTATTTGGATGATTTTAAGGTGGATCGGGCGGAAAACTGTTTACGCAAATTGGCCAACCGCGCCCCTATCATTCCCATTTCTGTTCGGAGCGGTCAAGGAATGGATGATTGGTTACACTGGTTGGAACAACGCTACCAAGCTTTCCGCAAATCCTGTTCCCAAACCAACCTACCTCACGACCACCACCATCCATGAAGTTGGATTCACGCCGAATCATGACATACACTGCTGAGAAAAAGTCTGAACTCGGCCAGTTTATGACACCGCTTGGCATTGCCGATTTTATGGCATCCATGTTTTCTAGTACCGCAGGACGTGACGTAAGCCTGCTGGATGCGGGTGCTGGGACTGGATCTTTAACGTCGGCATTTGCCATGAAGTCCATCCAGGATGGTGCTGCATCGATCCGGGCAACGGCCTGGGAGATTGACGCTGGAATGCTCCAGTCTCTGGCGGAAAGGCTTGGCGATATCGCAGCTTTGAGCCGATATCATGGGGTCCAGTTCGACCACAGAATCGAACATGGAGATTTTATTGATGCTGCAAGCCGTTTTGTCTTGAGCGGTAAGGTTTCAGGGTTTACGCACGCAATCCTCAATCCACCCTATAAGAAAATTCATTCGGCCTCTGCCCACAGGCAGTTTTTGCGGATGGTAGGCATTGAGACCGGAAATCTTTATTCAGCTTTTGTGGCACTCTCCCTTCTTTTATTGGAAAACGGCGGGGAAATGCTGGCCATTACTCCGCGTAGTTTTTGCAACGGTCCTTATTTTAGGCATTTTCGTCAACTTTTGCTCAAACACGCTGCATTATGCCGAGTTCATGTATTCGATACGAGAGACCAAGCCTTTCGGGGCGATGATGTGTTACAGGAAACGGTTATTTTTCACATCATCAAGGGTGCTATCCAATCTTCGGTGATGATCTCGACGAGTATCGATGCATCGTTTTCTGATGTCAGGAAGTGGGCGACGGACTTTTCCGAGGTCGTTATGCCTGGAGACGCCGAATCGATTTTCCATCTTGTAACCGACGGAAGTAGCGAGGATATGAGGCCGCAAATGGCGGCCTTTACAAACACGCTGGCGGATCTTGGCGTTGGTGTAGCCACGGGTCCGATTGTCGATTTCAGGCTGAAAAGCCATTTACGGAGGTTTGTTGGTATGGGTTGTGTTCCTCTTGTCTATCCGCTTCACTTTTCCAGAGGATTTGTGGAACACCCTAAAGTAGGATCTAAAAAAGCCAACGCCATTGAGGATAACGCCGAAACAGCCAAATGGTTGTTGCCAGCAGGACATTATGTCGTGACTCGTAGGCTATCCTCGAAGGAGGAAAAACGCCGGATTGTTCCGGCTTTGTTTGATCCCAATCGCGTAGCATGTCCCGGTGGTAAGGTCGGTTTCGAGAACCACTTGAATGTCCTTCACGAAGGAAAGAGGGGGCTGCGACCAGAGGTTGCCCAGGGTCTTGCGGTTTACCTCGGATCGACATTGGCGGATAAGTGGTTGCGACGTTTCAACGGACACACCCAGGTTAATGCGGGAGACTTACGGGTGCTTCGTTATCCCGATAGGGATATCCTGGTGAAATGGGGTAAGCGTGTTGGTATGGTTTTCCCCTCCCAGGAGGAAATAGATTACATGGTGGAGGAAACAGTTCGTGCCAAGTAAAATAGATGAAGCCATGGAAATTATCGTTGCCCTTGGGTTTCCAAGGGGACAACAGAACGAGCGGTCGGCCCTTTCGCTGCTCGCTTTGGTCCAACTTCGCGAGGATGGTTCATGGCAAAAATTTTCTAATCCGAAACTCGGTATTCGAGCCATTTTGGATTTTTGTCGCAACGATTACGGAAAGCCTTATGCTGAGAATTCGCGTGAGTCTTTCCGCAAGGAAACCATGCACCAATTTGTGGCGGGTGGTCTTGCTCTCCAAAATCCTGACGAACCCGGTCGTGCTCCGAACAGTCCAAAGTGGTGTTATCAGATTGCTCCAGACGTCAAGATCATGCTGGAAAGTTATGGGACTGCTGTATGGGACAATGCCATTGCCACCTATTTAGCGAAATCGGTTACTCTGGCAGAGAAATACAAATGGGAACGGGAGATGAATAGGGTGCCATGTATCCTTCCCAGCGGTGAGACACTGAGGTTGTCACCTGGATCTCATAGCGAACTGATCAGGGATGTTATCGAGCAGTTTGCACCCCGTTTTGTTCCTGGGGCACGTCTTGTCTATGTCGGAGACACAGGTAATAAGGGTGTTGTTTTCGACGAGGATCATCTTGCAAGGCTTGGTGTTGTCATTCATGAGCGCGGCAAAATGCCGGATGTCGTCATGCACGATGAAAAACGGGACTGGCTTATTCTTGTCGAATCTGTGACCAGCGTTGGGCCTGTGGATGGAAAACGTCACGCCGAACTTCTTCACATCTTCGCCACATCAAGGGCCGGGCCAATTTTTGTAACTGCCTTTCCCAATCGCTCCCTGATGGCGCGATTTCTGACAGATATTGCATGGGAAACTGAGGTGTGGGTGGCCGACAATCCAAGCCACCTCATACACTTCAACGGCAAGCGGTTTCTTGGTCCCTATGGGAAATAGCGAGACTGAACGCTGGTAATGGTTCTCTATACGCGCAGATTGGAATACCGATTCTACGGTGAAGATGGACCGGATTTTCTGAATTGGTGGGAAAACTCCGGGGCATAAAGACGCGAAACAGGATTGTTCATCCGCTGGGACGCCTCCAGTGAGGGGCCGGTGATGATCATGGCCTGACTACCGATTCCTGCCTCTTTGCATTGTTGCGCAATATCGGCCAAACGACCGCGAATGATTTTTTCCTCACCGGGCCAACTGGCTTTGTGGACAACCAACACCGGCTGATCTTCGGACCATCCCGCCTGATACAGTTCTTGGGTCACCTTACCGAGCAATGTTGCCGATAGAAAAATGCACAGGGTGGCCCCATGGGCTGCCAGGTGACGCAATTGTTCCCGCTCGGGCATAGGGGTGCGTCCCTCCGTCCGGGTCAGGATGACGGTTTGGGTCACTTCGGGCAGGGTTAGGCTTTCGATGGCTGTGGCCGCCGAGGCAAACGCCGAAGATACCCCTGGGATGACCTCTATCACCACTCCTTGTTGGCGCATCGGGGTCGTCAATTCGGTCAAGGCACCATACAGAGAGGGATCCCCGGTTTGCAATCGGACCACAATCTCCAAACGGCGGATCCGTTCGCCGAGCCATTGTAACATCTCCTCCAAGGTCATACCGCTGGAATCGGCGATTTCGCAGTTGGGGGGGGCAAAGGTCAGATGCTCGGTACTCACCAAGGACCCGGCATAGAGGATGGCATCGGCCCGGGCGATGATCTCCCGTCCGCGAACCGTGATCAGGTCTACGGCCCCCGGTCCGGCACCGACGATCCAAAGTTTACCCATATGCAAATCTCCTTGTGGCATTGTTGGTGATTTAGGGGGTGTATTTCAGGGAGATCAAGTCTTCGATGCTCCCAGCCAATCCGCGATAACTTTGGGTGCTGAAGGAAAATACCAATGGACGTAGGATGCGCGTACATTGCCCAAACGCAGTCCCAAATCACCACGCTCCATGACAAAGGCGGGGGGAAGTGAACACGGTTCTCGGATCGAGTGATGAAATTCATGGCCACGTACCCCAGAGACCTCTTCACGATATCCCAGACCGGCCAACCGTGGCGTCATGGTTGTCCGTATGGGGAGAAGTCCCGCCATGGGCCAGGATGTTCCGTGGTGATCCACCAATTGACTTCCCAGGGCCATCATACCGCCGCATTCGGCGAGAATGACCCCGCCGCGCAGACCAAACTCCCGGATGTCGGTGAGGGTTGGGCTGGTTGAAAGTCGTTCGGCGAACAATTCCGGGTAGCCGCCAGGAAGCCAAACCGCATGAGAGGAAGCGGGCAGGGGGTCTCCCGCAAGGGGAGAGAAAAAAATCACATGGCCCCCCATTTGCTGGAGACATTCCACGTTGGCCGGATAGATGAAGTTAAAGGCGGCATCTTGCGCGACCGCAACGGTTCTACCACAGAGGAGAGGCTCTATCTTGTTCGATTCAACGGGACCCTGTGCTGGCGTGGGGCTGAATCGTTGGGAAAAAAGTTGCCAGTCCAGATTCAAGGCATCTGCCAGACGGTGGAAATCCGGGGGGATCGTCTCCCCAGGAAGGGTCAACCCCAGGTGTCGTTCCTGAAGGATGAGACTTTCTTCCCGCCCCATCCAGCCGATCAACGGGGGGAGGTTGTGATCCAGCAGCCAATCGGCCAGCCGTTGTGCATGGTGTTTGCTGCCGACCTGATTGGCCAGAATACCGGCAATGACAAAGCCATCGGCCGCATCAACAAACCCTTTGACCAATGGGATCAAGGATCCCGCCATCCCTCTGACGTTGACAACCAATAACACCGGCAAGTCCAAAACCCGTGCCAGATCGGCGGTTGATCCAACCCCTCCGACGCCGGTTTTACCATCGTACAGACCCATGACCCCTTCCACGATTCCCAAGGCGTCGCCCCGTTTTTCATGGAACAGGGAACGACAGGCGTGGGGTCCGACCATGAAGGTATCCAGGTTATAGGATGGCCTTTTGGCAATCTCCCGATGCCAGGCGGGATCCAGATAGTCGGGGCCGGCCTTGAAGGGGGCGATGGCATGGTGGTCGCGGACCAGGCGTGCCATCAAGGCCATGGTCATGGTGGTCTTCCCGGATCGGGATTGCGTTGCGGCGATGATAAATCCTGGTGAAACACGCATGGAAAGGCTAGGTTCTCTTGAAGGGTGTGGGCGGTGTTTGCGTCACCATCGGGTTATAGGGTACGAATCATCATGCATCGGAGTAAAGGAAAAACCAGTGTTGGAACATGGAGGAAGTGTTCGCAAGGTTGCCAGGGAATTGGGCGTCGATCCGAAAAACTGGTTGGATTTATCCACGGGGATCAATCCTTTGGGCTGGCGTGTGCCGGAAATCCCGGCTTTGGTGTGGAACCGGCTCCCGGAAAATGAGGATGGTTTGGAAGACGCGGCCAAATTATTTTATGGCTGTCGTCACCTACTCCCGGCGGCAGGTTCTCAAGCCATTATTCAAACGCTCCCTCGGCTTCGGAGGGGGGGGTCCGTTGGTATTGTGGCACCGACCTATGCGGAACATGCCCATGCTTGGCGTAAGGAAGGGTTTGATGTGGTGGAACTGGAGGATGTTTCCTTGAGCATTTTGGATCAATTGTCCGTCCTTGTGGTGGTCAACCCCAACAATCCCACCGCTAGGCTAATCCCAAAAGCGACGCTGCTCTCCTGGTGGCGGCGTTTGCAGGCTCACGGTGGTTGGTTAGTTGTCGATGAAGCGTTTATGGACGCGGATGCTGGGGAAAGTTTATCCGGCGATACCGGTGGTGAGGGACTCTTGGTTTTGCGCAGTATTGGTAAATTTTTTGGATTGGCGGGGGCGCGGGTTGGATTTTTGTTGGGTTCCAGGACCGTTTTGGAAGCGGCCCAGGAATATCTGGGGCCATGGAACGTCGCTGGTCCTGCCCGGTGGGTGGCCACGGCGGCCCTGACTGACCATCATTGGCATATCGAAACCAGGAATAGTCTGGCGCATAAAGCCCAACGCCTGACACATTTATTGGGGGAACATGGGTTGATTGTTGCGGCAAAGACGGCGTTGTTTCAATGGGTTCCAAATCATGACGCCATGTCATGGTGGGAACGGATGGCGCGATCTGGTGTCTTGGTGCGCCGCTTTGATCACCCTAGAGGGTTACGTTTTGGACTTCCTGGAGACGAATCGCAATGGCACCGTTTGTCCACGGTCCTGACTTCCATTACTCCCGATATGGCTCATTCGCGGTGAACTTTTTAAGAAAAAGAATTTCTTGATGATTTGCAAAATGCTTGTTTTTTCCCTCGGAAAAATGCGATATACTCAAGGTCAAACATCGTAGATTAACGTGCCATTTTAAAGGGAGACTTTCATGGCCACTGCCGTTGATGCCACCGCCAGCGATTCCTTGCAGGCCATGTTGTCCGCTTATCGCAACGTCGGTGATCCGACCGGTGCTAATAAAAAAGAAGAAACGCAAACCATGGAACGCCAGGAGACAACCAACGAACGGATGGCCCGGAATGGAAAAAATGACACGGCTGTCTATGTGGATCTTTCGGTGACCGCTCTGAAGAAGTCTCAAGGCGGTGCCGCTGGCGAGAATTCTGCTCAGGAGGTCCGGCAGCGTTCCGAACAGTCTTGATTCCACCCTGGAGTACGGGAAGGGCTGCCGAGTCGGAGCAATTTACAGCCACCCTTTGGATGTGGCTGTTCTTTTTTCGTGGAACCGATGTGCCCAGAGGGGCGTGCGTGGATGGACTCCCCAGGGCAATCACATTTAAAATTGGCACGTCCAAATGCCTCGGAAAGAATAAATTATTAAAAGAAAAAAGGGGTCTGGGGGATTGC
>PEAO01000126.1 GCA_002753615.1 Magnetococcales bacterium DCbin2 | reverse complement strand
CCTTTTTATTTAAATTCAAAAAAAGTCAAAAGCGGAACATGGAAACCTTTTTGTTTAAAGTCAAAAACAAAACCCTGGGGGCAATCCCCCCGACCCCTTTTTTCTTTTAATCATTTTATCGGTCACAGCCCCTTCAGTACCATGGCCATCAGGGGCAAGAGTACCAGAGAAACCAAAATACCCAGTCCCACCATGGCGGCGGCCAGTTCCACCGCCAGACCCGATGCGGCAGCCATGGCACCGGCAGTGATCATCGGTGGCATACCCGCCTCGAAGATTGCAATGAGCGCGGGGAGGGTCTTCAGATCCCAAGCCAGGCACAGACCCAAGGCCACAAGCGGTGCCAAAATCATCTTGATGCCAAGACCGGTCAGAAGAGGTTGGAACAATGGTCTGGGTAAACTGGGCTTCAGGTTGAACCCTACCGCCACCATGACGACAGGTACAAGGGTGTCGGCCAAGCGTCGCAGTATGGCTTGGATGGATGGATCCTGAAAAAATGGGCCTGCCACCAGGGCCGTCATCAGGGCAATGAAGGGGGGAAAAGTGAAAATGCGATAGCCGATGGCCGATAGCGTGGGTCTCTGAGCTGTGTTGGCTTGATAGAGGGAAATCACGATGGCACCGTAGATCGAAAGTGCTGGAAATGATCCCATCTGGTCGTAGAGGACTCCGTAGGGGATGGCGTGCGGTCCAAACATCGCATCGATCATCGGGATGCCCAAAAATGAAGTGTTGCCCAGGGGGACTGTGAGCATCAGGCACCCGGTGATTTCTCTGGACCAGCACCAATATCGTGCTAAATATTGGATCAAGACGACCGAAAAGAACAACATGATCCAAGGGATGATCACAGGGACAATCAGATCGATGGTGAATTGCAGGTGGGGTATTTTTAACAATACCAGGGCTGGCAGTGAGATATGGATGACGTATTGGTTGAGGACTTGTGGGGTTTCTTTGGGAAAAACAGAGATATGTCTGAGGGCTACACCCAACAAGAGAAGAAAAATGATGAGAAAAAGGTTGCCCATGATAGCGATCCTTTGGATCTCTTTGATCAAGAATATTTTTGCGGCGATTTTTAACCCCATGGCCTTTTTTTTCAAGGGGGATTCGTGGCATGTTGATGGTTTAGGTGCGGCATGAAAACTGCATTATTTTTTGAAAAATTTCTTCCGCTTTGAATTGATGGGAACGGGTTTCTAATGAAAAAAGGTCTTATCCTAGCCGGTCGTTATACGCTACAGAAAGAGCTTGGGCAGGGGCTGTTTGGTGATGCCTACCTGGCTCATGATGAAGGGACCGGATTGGATATCACCGTCAAAACATTGAATGAGCGCATGAGTCGGGATGAGCGGATTCTTGAGGATGTGCGCCGTAATTTTCAGCTTTTGCAAAATCTGGATCACCAGAACATCGTCAAGGTCCATGCGTTGGAATTTGATGCCCTGACCCAGGGACATTTTTTGGTTCGGGAATATGTTGAAGGGGTGAGCTTGGCGGAATATCGGATGCGCTACGGTGGAGGCAAGGTTCCGTTGACGGAAGCGTTGGAAATTTGCCGTCAGATCGCCATGGCTCTGGATCATGCGCACCGCTCGTTGCTGCATCGAGATCTGAGGCCGGACAATATTTTGGTCAGTGAAGCGGGGGAGGTAAAACTGTTGAACTTTTGCCTCGTACCCGAATCGTTGGCCAAAGAGATTCGGGCCGAGAGTATGCGTCGTGATTTGGAATTTTCCAGTCGGACCCATGGATATATGGCACCAGAGCAGTTTTTTGGGTTTCCTCCGCCCGGTCCGGCGGCGGATCGTTATGCCTTGGCTGCTATTTTTTACGAACTGATTTCGGGGCGTCCGCCGTTTGACTATCCCGAACCCCAGGCATTGATGCATGCGGTTTGTAATATGGCACCGCCCGTGGTTCGGGACTTGGGGAGGCGGCGTAACCATCTAATCAGCCAAGGGATGTCCAAAAATCCAGGTGATCGGTTTTCTTCAGCGATGGCGTTTATCGAAGCCATGGAGGCCTCTCCACTCCAGTTTTTTACCCAGTATGCCAAACTATGGGTGGTGGCTGCGACCGTTTTGGGATTGCTGGGTGGATTGGTTTGGTTTTTCAATGCGGGCGGACGGGTGAAAGAATCAGAGGTTGTGGCCACAGCACCGGTATCTGGTGGGGAAATAAAGAAGGAGACTGTTCAGGGGACGACGGTCATGTTGCGGGTGGAAAGTCGCCCTGCGGGGGCGCAGGTGACGCTGGACGGTAAGCGCATGGGGATGACGCCGCTCCGAGTGGGTCAGGTGATGAAGGGGCGGTATGCCTTGAAACTGGAGAAGGTTGGCTATACGAATGTTGTGGTGGACATGGAATTGGCGGAAGATACTGTGGTGGATTTAAGTCTGGATGCGGTATTGCCAGGGGAATCGGTGGAGACTTCCAAGGAGTCAGGTGCGGTACCCGAGGAAAAGAGCGGAGATGTTGCGGTCGATAATCATGGTTTGAAGGATCAGCAACCCAGTATGAATAATCCGGCAATGGTTGCACCGTTGTCCGCTCCAGTAGGGGAAGAAATTTCTGGTCCCTCCAGTGTGGCTGCCAGTGTGGCCGTAGAACAAGGGGACGATCAGGATGTCGTCACGTTGCCGGGTCCGGTGGCGATTACGCCTGGGGCAGGTTTGGTGACCGCAGCCTCCGATGCGGTTCCCCCCGTGGTTGCGGCCTCCGATGCGGTTCCCCCCGTGGTTGCGGCCTCCGATGCGGTTCCCCCCGTGGTTGCGGCTTCCGATGCGGTTCCCCCCGTGGTTGCGGCTTCCGATGCGGTTCCCCCCGTGGTTGCGGCTTCCGATGCGGTTCGTCTGGAGGTTGGTACACCGGAACCGATCCATGCGACGGCCATGCCTGAGCCGAAACCTTGGGTCAAAGGGATGCCCGCATCTTCCATACAGGGGGATCAACAGACTGTGGAGGGTGAAGCGGAACCTTTGCCTGTTCCGCCACCGTTGCGGGTTTTGCGGTCCGCCGAGGCGGTTTCTTCTTCATCGGGGGTGGTTTACGATGAAAAGGCTATTTCTCGACTTTTCAAGGATGCAATCCGGCATTTTCGCGCTGATCGGCTGACCTCGCCATTGGGGAACAATGCATTGGAAAGTTATAGGGCGGTGTTGGCGATAGATCCGGGTCGCCAAGAGGCGTTGTCGGGCGTTCAGCGTGTTGCGTCACGTTTGTTGATCTTGGCGCAGGAAGATATTGACGCGGGTCATCTTTCCCAACCGGAGGGGCGCAACGCCCTGGCCAAGGTGACAAAAGCGGGGGAATTGGATCCGGCCAATCCGAAAACGGCGCAGTTGTTGAAGGGAATTGCTGAAAAATATGTGATTCTGGCCCAGAGTGCTTTTGAGAAAGGTGATCGTAAAACGGTGGAAGCCCGGCTGGACCAGGCACGAGCGGTGGCACCGGGGGATCCTTTTGTTGTTGAGGCTTTTCAAAAATTTCTGAAGCAGGATATCCGCACGGAGAAATTCCAGGGGCCTGCTGTTGTCGCCGATGATGGAAAGTTGGTGCAAACTCAGCCCGAAGCGGTATCGGAAAGGGACAGTCAGGGTGCCTCTTTGCCGGTCGAAAAAGTTCCTGTTCCCCCGCCGTTGCCGGAACCGTCGAAAGCGGCGGTTGTTTTATCCAAAATCGAGAATCCCACCATGGCGGGTGCCGTGTGGAAAGATCCTGTGACGGGAATGGAATTTGTTGAAATCTCGAAAGGCTGTTTTAACATGGGGACGGAGATGGGCGACCCGGATGAATCACCGGCCCATCGGGTATGTCTGGATGGATATCGTATTTCCAAATTGGAAGTGACCCAGGGGGTGTGGAAGAAGGTGATGGGATCGGATAACAATCCGTCCAAGTTTAATCAGGATGATCGTTTTCCGGTGGATTCGGTTTCTTGGAATATGGCCATGGAATTTATTCATCGGTTGAACGAGAAAGCATCGGTGGCGTTTCGTTTGCCAACGGAAAGCGAGTGGGAAAATGCGTGTCGGGCGGGTGGCGACGATTTTTATCAATTTGGCGCGTCCATTCAGACCAGTCAGGCCAATTTCAATGGTAGCCAACCCCTTCCTGGGGAAGAAAAAGGGATATTTCGACGGACGACCACGGCGGTTGGTTCCTTTCCGCCGAATCGTTTCGGACTATTCGATATGCATGGTAATGTGTACGAGTGGGTTGAGGATTGGTATGTTAAGGATTATTACGGAAAATCACCGGAGCGTAATCCGATAGCTCATGATGATCGTTCGTTTCTTCACGTACTGCGGGGTGGGGCATGGCACAGCAATTCCGGCAATTTGCGGTGTGGCTATCGCTACCGGGGCCGACCCGATTTTAATAATTTTGGCAATGGATTCAGGCTTGCCAGCTCTCATACGGGTGGATAAAGAGGTGACTTCTTCGGTGTAACCGTTCAGACTTCCCCTAAAAAACTATTGAAAAGAAAGAAGGGGTCTGGGGAATTCTTTCCCCAGGGTTTTGGCTTTAAATCAAAAGCTTCAATTTTTGCTTTTGAATTTGTTTTTGACTTTAAATCAAAGGCCTAAAACTGGAAATATTTTTGTTTAAATTCAAAAACAAGGTCAAAAGCTTAAGCATGGAAACCTTTTTGTTTAAATTCAAAAACAAGGTCAAAACCCTGGGGGCAATCCCCCAGACCCCTTTTTTCTTTCAATAATTTTAAGGAGGGGGTCTGAAGGTTACTCTTCGGTTGTACGAGGTCGTGTGTTATAAAGGGTTGGAAAATTGGCAAGGAAAGAGTTACACTTATCAAATTCGTGTGATCGAGTGTTTTAGTTGACCAGTGGGTTGAAAAGGGACTTTATCTGGCCGGTGTTAAGATGGCGGTCAAGGAAGGCAGGTGGTTGGTGTGAGCGTTACAAAAATTCTTCTTGTCCTGATGGCGACCCTCGTTCTTGGGAAAGTGTTGTTTGATTCTGGGGATGCGGCGGGGGGTACGCCGGGTGTTTTCACGGTTGTCCTTTTGGTTTTGGCGGGGTTGGTCGTTTATTTTCTCCGAAACATGATCAGCGGGGTCAGTTTTGGGGAAGGTGAAGGTGAAACCGGTGCCGTGGACGCTTCGGGGGAATCTGTTCTTCGTCCCGGATCGCGCACGTTGCGGGTGATCCACCATGAGCCGACTTGGTCGGTCGTGGCCAAGGGACGTTCCCTGGGTGTTTTTAAGAAGACCCCCATCCCTGCATGGATACGCACTTCGGATCAGCGTGAGGCCGATTATTGCGGTGTCTCCAACGTACCTCTTCCAGAAAAATGTACCTGCATTGAAATTCCAGAGCGTTCCGAACTGATCGTCCCTCCCGGTTTGATCTATATCATCCGTTCATGACATCGAAGGATCATCATACACCGATGATGGCCCAGTATTGGGAGATCAAGGGGCAGCATCCCGATGCCTTGTTGTTTTATCGCATGGGTGATTTTTATGAACTGTTCTTCGAAGACGCCAAGGTAGCCTCCCAGGTATTGGATATTGCCCTGACCGCCCGTGGCAAGGTGGCGGGTGAAGATATCCCCATGGCGGGAATTCCCTACCGCAACCTGGATCAATATTTAAAAATCGCTGTGGAAGCGGGTTTCAAGGTGGCCATTTGTGAACAAATGGAACCTCCTGGCTTGACCAAAGGTCCGGTGCGGCGTGAAGTCCTGCGGGTTGTCACCCGGGGTACGCTGACCGAAGAAACCATGCTGGAACCCGGAGCCAATAATTTTCTTGTCGCGATTGTGCCGCCAAACAAGCGGGATGAGGGGCCTGCCTTGGCCGCTTTGGATCTTTCCACGGGTGAGTTTCGTGTGGCCTTGGCGCAATCCTGGGACCATTGTGTGGGTCTTTTGTCCGCTTTGGCCCCCGTCGAGGTGGTGGTGGTTCAAGGTTGGAATCCACCGGAACTGTTCAACCCATGGAAAGAAATATTGACCCGGCGTCCCTCTTGGGAGTTTGACTTGAAACAGGCTCGGGGGGTGTTGTTGGAGCATTTCCAGGTGGCCAGTCTCGAAGGGTTTGGCTTGGAGCGTTCTTTGACCGGGCAGGCGGCGGCGGCGGCGTTGATTTATTATTGCCGCGATGCCCAGCGGGGGGCACTCAATCATATCAGCGGCTTGTCGGTCATGACCTCCGATGAGGGGATGGTGTTGGATGAGGCCTGTCGCAGCCACCTTGAAATCAACGTCAGTTTGCGCTCGGGTGAACGCCAGGGAAGTTTGCGGGGGGTGTTGGATCAAACTGTCACCGCCATGGGGAGCCGAATGTTTGGCCAATGGTTGAATTATCCCCTCCAGGATATCGATGCCATTGGTGCCCGTCAGGAAGGGGTCGCTTGGTTGTTGGAGCATGGGTTGGAACGGGACGGGTTGCGCAGCAGCCTCAAGGAGGTACGCGACCTGGAGCGTTTGCTGGGACGCATTGTGTTGCGGCGGGCCTCTCCGAGAGACTTGGGGGCTTTGCGTGATACCCTGCTGGCTTTTCCCAAACTGGTCCATTTTTTGGAAGCGGAATCATTGTCGGGACTGTTGTTGGAAGTGCGTCAGGGCCTCGTGGGTTATGAGCCATTGATGGCGCGGTTGCAATCGTGCCTCGTGGATATTTTGCCCGCATCCTTGAAGGACGGCCCTTTTTTTCGTCCCGGGTTTGATTTGGAGTTGGATCGGCTGCGTGATTTGGCCGGGGGGGGGCGTGAAGGGCTGATGCGTCTGGAGGCGGCAGAGCGGGAAAAAACAGGGATTCCCAGTCTGAAAATCAAGTTTCATCGCAGTTTCGGCTATACCATCGACATTACCAACTCCCACAGAGACAAAGTTCCTTATCATTATCAAGCGCGTCAGACCATGACCGGCTCCATGCGCTATACGACGCCGGAATTGAAAGAATTCGAAGAACAAATTTTGGAAGCCGAGGAACGATTGGCGGTTTTGGAAGGGCAATTGTTTGAAACCATCCTCATGGAAGTGATCCACTATGTGGGTGATCTGCAACGCAGTGCGCGCCAATTGGCCATTTTGGATTGTCTGGCATCGTTTGCGCACACCGCCTATCAGCGGGGGTTTTGTCGTCCGTTGGTGGATGGGGCTGATCGTATTCAGATTGTCCGTGGACGCCACCCGGTGGTGGAGGTGTTTACCGAAGCCGACTTTGTGGCTAATGATGCGCTGATTGACGGGGAAGCTCATCGGATTGGTTTGATTACCGGACCCAATATGTCGGGCAAGTCTACCTTTATGCGTCAGGTCGCTTTGATCGTGCTGATGGCCCATATTGGTTCTTTTGTCCCTGCCCAGACGGCGGCCATCGGGTTGACCGATCGCATTTTTACCCGGGTCGGGGCGGCGGATGATTTGGCGGGTGGACGTTCCACGTTTATGGTGGAAATGAGTGAAACCGCCTACATCCTCAACCATGCCACCTCCCGTTCCTTGATTATCTTGGATGAAATTGGTCGGGGTACGGCAACGTATGAAGGGCTTTCCATCGCTTGGTCGGTGGTGGAATTTTTGCTGACCAGTGGTCGGGGTCGTACTTTGTTTGCGACCCATTATCATGAACTGACCGCTTTGGAAGCGATGTTTCCGGGTGTGGTCAATTATACGGTTGAGGTTCGGGAATCGGAGGGACGCCCTTTATTTATGCATAGCATTATTCCGGGGGCGGCGGATCAGTCCTATGGGATACACATTGCCGAATGGGCGGGTATGCCGACGTTGGTGACTGAGCGGGCTTGGGAGATTTTGGCTGATTTACAACAGCGTGAACGGGGTGTGGTTCATGCACCGATCAAACCGCCTCCGCCACGGCGACGCCGGACGAAGGATCCGGCGCAGATGACCTTGTTCCCGGATCTTCCTGGGTCGGCGGTGGTCGCGATGCTGGCTGATCTGAATCCCGATGTTTTGTCGCCACGGGAGGCTTTGGAGGCGATTTATCGCTTGAAAGGTCTTTTGGGATCATAGGAATAGAATTAATTATTAAAAGAAAAAATGGGTCTGGGGGATTGCCCCCAGGGTTTTGATTTTGTTTTTGAATTTAAACAAAAAGGTTTCCATGCGCCGCTTTTGATTTTGTTTTTGAATTTAAACAAAAAGGTTTCCAGATTTAAGCTTTTTATTTAAAGTCAAAACCCTGGGGGCAATCCCCCAGACCCCTTTTTTCTTTTAATAATGAGGGG
>PEAO01000028.1:33877-34234 GCA_002753615.1 Magnetococcales bacterium DCbin2 | reverse complement strand
ACCCCTTTTTTCTTTTAATAATTTATCATGGCTTCATTGCGCAATGGGGGCATAGCGCAGAACAGTCCTTTGATCCTGGGTCAACACATCCTGAGCCGGGTGAATCCCCATCCAAGAGTTAAATGGTGTCCAAAACATCAGATTATCGTCCCCCAGTCCCGCGCATTCCTCAACTTCCAAAGATCCCGATCCATTCACATCACGAGACCCCGAACATTCCGGGGTATCCACCACCGGATCATGAGAGGATCCAGTGTATTCGCTCGTGTGAAATAATCCCAGGAAATGTCCCATCTCATGGGCCGCCGTTTCCCCCATGAAATCGGTGTCCAACACCGACCCCACGGCGTCGGGGGC
>PEAO01000028.1:0-33862 GCA_002753615.1 Magnetococcales bacterium DCbin2 | reverse complement strand
TATCCCCCCCCGCCAAACCCATGGATCCCGGTACAGCCGCCGCAATCCCCAGCGCACCATAATCCAGGAAATCTTCAACAAAGAAAATATTGACGGCATCGGTAGCACCACGGGAGATAAGATCAACGGTGACCGTATTGGTAAAATCAAGATCAACCACCTTGAACCGTGACCCCTCAATGGTCGTCAGGTTACGCACTTCGACGGTGATCTCATTCTTGGCAAAGACGGAGACCAAGTGGGTCAGGGCGGAAATCACATCGGTAGCGGTAAACGATGTTCCCGCCACAAGATAAGGTGCGACAATCAACTTGGTTGCCGTCCCCGGTGTCTGTCCCGACCTCAAGGTGATGTAAACGGAAAAATTTTTGGCACTGGCACCGGTGTTGCGTAAACGGTACTGCCAAGTGCCCTGAATTCCGGTCATGGCCGGCGTTCGGGGAACCAACACGCCGCAATAGTGCGACACGCACGGCTGAATCCCCATGTTTAACGATTCACCCCGAGGATTGGTCACAGATTGGAATGAAACTCCGCCATCGCCCACGCCAGTCCCGGTCAAGTGCAACGAAAAGGAGATCGGTTCACCGTTTGTTCTAGCTTGTGCCCGATTCATCCCGGAAGCAGCCAAGGCACCACTATCAAAGGTCATGATCGGAGAGAGGGTTTGTCCCCCCTGGCTGGAGAAAACGATATCGGCATGACTCCCCAAAGATGCGGCGATGATCCCCGGTGCCACCGTTGTGGTCACGGTACTCCCTGTCCCGTTGGTGGAACGATTCGTCGCATCGCCAGTTGTCGCAGTCCCCGAATCCCCCCCCCCGCAAGCGGCGAGGAAAAACATACCAAGAAACACCCATGCCAACGGATACCAATAGATATCCTCTCCGCCCAAGACCACTCTGACATTTTCCCCTTTGCACATCAGCGGACAGTCCCTTCCGGTTGCGCCAGATTCGCCCCCGAATCCAACGCTTGTTGCACACGTATGGAAACGGTATTTCGCGGCAAGTCCTGTAAAATTTGGGCTGCCTGCATACGCACGCTGGGATTGCCGTGTACCAACAATGGTTCCGCCAGACTGGCCACCCTGGAAGGTTCCTGTTGGCCAAATGCCTGGGCATAGGCCGAAAGCCCTCGACGCACCAACCCGGGACTGGAATCCTCTCCAATCAGATTTTCCAAAAAGTGGCCCACCGTTGGGTTCGGAAAATAACGCAACGCAGCCAATGCACGAAAACGGATCACGCCATGCCATTGGGGGTTGGCGGCGATATCCATCAGTGCCCGATCCACCCCTTCTCCCAGATCGAGGAAATCGGCAGGGTGATCGTGCCATTCAAACCCTTGAAGCAGCGGCAAGACACGCTGCTCCATAGCAGGAGCCGCAGACAACGTTAAGACCGGAGACAGCACCAGGACCAGGAATACAACCATCAGGAACCCAAACGACCCCATGGAGAGACACGAACTTCTCAAATCTGGCCCCATAGGATTCCCTTTATGACGTGCAACCATATCATCTCCATCGTCTGAATCACCTGGGCGATTTCCTCTCATCCTGCGCCCCTTGGTCACGATCCACTTAAGTATCGAGACAATCTAGCCCAAGGCGTCTCCTTTGTCCATTTTGTTTTCCGATGCTTCCCAACCGATGGTCAGTCAATCATCTCCTCATGGAAAACACATTCTCCTGGACGATTGGGAAGAGTTTCAGTTAAGAATGATATTGACGATGTAGGCATTGGCATAAAACAAAATGATTAAAAGAAAAAGGGGGTCTGGGGGATTGCCCCCAGGGTTTTGATTTTAAATAAAAAGCTCCCATTTCTTCTTTTGACTTTGTTTTCGCCATTAAATCAAAAGATTAAATCTGGAAATCTTTTGGTTTAAATTCAAAAATCAAAGTCAAAAGCGGAACATGGAAACCTTTTTATTTAAATTCAAAAACAAGATCAAAACCCTGGGGGCAATCCCCCAGACCCCTTTTTTCTTTCAATAATTTATTCTTTCCGAAGCATTTGGACGTGCCAATTCCAAATGCGATTGCCCTGGGAGTCAGACTCTTTGACCATGATACCATGAAAGTCTATGTGGACGCCGATGCGTGTCCTGTCAAATCCGAGGTCATGCGGGTGGCCGAACGCCATGGTCTGATTGTCCATATGGTCAGCAACGCCTGGATGCGTCTCCCCTCCAACCCTTTGCTGCGTATCCAAGTGGTTGCAAACGGTTTGGACAAAGCCGACGATTGGATCGTCCAGGCCATTGAAACAGGAGATATTGCCATCACCTCGGATATTCCCCTGGCGGCCCGCTGCCTGGAGAAGGGTGCCCGTGTCCTCGGTCCAACGGGGAAACCGTTTGATCACGATGGGATTGGTATGGCCCTCGCCATGCGCGACCTCAATGCCCACCTCCGGGACACCGGACAAGTCCCAGGCTGCGGTCCCCCTTTCGGACCCAAAGATCGGTCTCGTTTTCTTCAAGTATTTGAGGAAATGATTCAAGCGATCAAACGGGGAAAATAATTTTTTTTACCTGTTGCTGGGGGGAGGCTGTTCCACCCCCCCAGCAAAGATACTGTTTTGATCAGTTGATCTTTTTGATGGTATAGGCTTTGGTACCATCGTTCAGGGTGATGCGATACTCTCCAGGGCCTTGGGTAACCGGGATATTGTGACCATCCCGATCCGCAATACCATCGACATCGTTATCACCCAGGTTATAGTGCCAATCCTCCCCATCAATATCAAACTTGAAACCGGACGCTGCCGCACCGTCAAAGTGAACCGTGATATCCCAGGTATGATCGGATACCAGTTTCATGGCCGTTGCGCCCCACTGATTAAACGTACCCCTCAAATAAAGTTCCGCATAGGTCGATTGGAACGTTGGAGCCTTCCAATAACGCTCCCGAACGATGGGATAACTGTTGAAGGTGTTGCCATCGGCCAAAGAACGCACCAGCTTGACATATTCGGCATGGGACCAAGCCAAGGGGGTCGCACTGTTCGTCCCCTCACCCGCTTCATAGTGATGCGTTGCGTTATCGCCCACGTTATCCCAAACCTGTTCTGGCAACATGTACCCTTCGTTGGCAAATTTTTCCATTGCCTTCACGTAGGTATCTCTGATACGGGCCGCATCACCGGCTGAAAGTTGATTACCGGCCTTAGCCTTGGCCAGTTCCAGTTCATAGTGCCCCCGCTCACCGGTGAAGATCGGCCACACCCGACCGCGATTTTGGCCGTCATCGCCCATAAAGTTGGCACCATTGTCGAGACGCTCTCCATAACCATCACCCTGGGCATAGCGTCGCCATCCCGGAAATTTCTCGGGGCCAAAGGTGTAGTAAATCTGGGAGGCGGCATCATCGCGTTTGCCATCCACGGCAATGATGGAGTTGAGAATGGCCGGATCCTTGGGATGGCGAATTCCATAACGAACCAGTTCCAAAAAGCCGGGATCAAGAACCTTTTTTTCGCTGAGTGCCTGTTGACCGTTTTTAGCCACAATGAGATCCCCATCTTCGGGGTTGGTGTCTTGCGTAACCCGCAGATAATAGATCTTGTTGCCATACTCACCCGTATGGGTCACCATGGTATTTTCCAATTGCGCTTCAAAGGCATCCGCTTTCTTATAATACCAGTCGGCAGCCCCGGGATCGTAGGCAACCGAGTTAGCAATGTCTGCGGCAACCACCAATCCGGTGATGACCGCAGCCACCGTGGAGGGAGAATAACCAGGCTGTTCTTCCCACCGTTCCTGTTGCGAATAAGGGGGAGAAATGGTGATGTCATTGTCACCGAGATGGACCCGACCGCCGTTGGCAAGGAATTCAGCGGCGGGCTTCAACATGTTGTGATACCACTCCCGCAGTTCGGCATCTCCCATGGCTCCCGACTTCCACAGGTTCCAGGCAAGCATAATGGGCATGGCTACCTGGTCCATCTGTACCCGAATCCATTCCTGTTGACCATCTACATGGGTCTTTTGTAAAAACCAACCTACCGCTCCATCGGCATGTTTGTTCGGGGTATCATGGCGAACCTGGACCTTGTTGAGATAGCGGAACGCCGTCAAAGCGGTCTCCTTGTCCCCCAAAGCCAGAAAGGCGGTGGCCACTTGGTAAAAATCCCGGACCCACACCGCCCGGTAACCCGTTTGATAACTTTCGGCAGTTACCGTATCACCCCAGGGAATGGCAAGCGACGCGACGACTGCGCCAGCGTGGGTTTTATCTTCGTGGGCTTTGAGGACCATGGCACTCGTTTGAAGCAACGCGCCACCATCCCCGGTAGCACCCCACATGGAAGACAAACCACCCAGCTTGGCCACATAGTCTGACCAACCAATATGCGCACCCTCCCCATGGAATCTTTTCAAAACATCGGTATAACCCTGGTTCAACGTTGCGGTTGCCTGACCAACGGCGTCGTCATGAGAAACGCCAAACCCCACCGCAAGATCGAAGGTTTGTGTTTCCCCCTTTTTCAGGGTGCGCAGTTTTCCCGTCATGGCGACACTGCCCCGCCCATGAGCGGCGTACTCATAACTGAAGTCCATTTTCCCATCGGCATGCAAATCGGTCCAGCCATCGGACTCACCGACAAATCCGGCAGAAACCTGTTCAAAAGCGGATCCTTGGCCAGAACCACCCCGAACCTGGAGGCTCATATAACGGTCACTGCCTTCGTGGGCATTTAAATAACCGTTGGAAACGTAGGCCTCATCCTTGACGCCGGTATTGTTCATGTGTGGATTGACCAAAAGATAGGGCGTCATCCCATCTTCATGGGCGGTGATGATCATACGGACGAACAAAGATTGCCGATCTGGGTCGGTAAACACATGCTTTTCGATGATATACTTCTTATTTTTGCTGGTATTGACCACCTTGTAGGCCAAAGAGAGGGGACGCCCGGAACTATCCTTATGAAGGTAGTCCACCGTGGATTGGGTATCTTTCCGCTCCTCCTCCATCACCCCATCGGACCCCACCATCAGGAGTTGCAAATCCTTGATTTGCGCCTCGTGAATCAATCCCCAGGACGTTTCGGTAACGATCCCCTGGGCGATGGAAAACCAAACTTTGGAGATGACACCCGTGGGACCGGAGTCCTGATACTTTCCATCCTTGGTTTGTTCGTAGGCGGTGCCAACGCCGGTTTTGTTGGCGGGTGCCCAGGTCGTTGGTAACCCTCCTTGCGCACCGGGTGCCCCCCCAGAAGCGGCCACGCCAAACTGAGGTAACCCCAGCCCGAGAAAGGTGACAGAGGCCAGTAGGATAAATAAACGCATAATGATCTCACTTATGATTTAGTGGAAGAAAAATGGAAATTCGGCTCCATGAATCATGGCATGAATCGGCTACCTACCGAAAATAATCAATTTATGATCATAATGCAAGCGTAATATCATATAAAAACCTTCGCGCACCTTGTGGACGAACCAAAATTCAGTGCGCTCTGGGACAATCGCTTCTTTGCCCAGATCCTAGAAAATCTCACGGCGCGGATCAAAGGAAAACGCCTGGGCAAAGCGTTCGTAGGCTTCGATCTGGGCTGGAGAAGCCGCTACGGGGGTGTGGATATGCAAAACGACCGTTTGATTGCCCGGAGGAGAACCGGGAAGCCCTTTACCCCGCAGCATCAAACGATTGCCCGACTGGCTGTCCGCCGGAATACGCATGAGAACCTGTCCACCCAGCGTCGGAACGGTCACCTGGCAACCCAAGGCAGCCTCCCAGGGACTCAAGGGGAGATCCAACTCCACATCCCGTCCCGTTAGGCGAAACAGGCGGTGTGCGACTATTTTAACCTTGATCAACCGTTCCCCCGCCAACGTGTCGCTCCCTTTGGAACCGCCACCGATGCGAATGATTTGACCATCGACAATACCCGCCGGCAGGGTAACCAAAATCTGTTTGACCCCCTGATGCGTGTGTACATCCAAAGGACGTTTACAACCTTGAAAAGCCTCTTCCATGGTCACATCCATCTGGATCTCCGGTGTTTTTTCCCTGGCCTGCCGGTTATTGCCCATGGGGTTGCCCCGGAGACGCCCTTCCAGGCCATCGGCACCCTGCCCTCCCGGAAATGGAAAACCACCCGTCCTGGCCCGGGAAAACGGATTTTGACTGCTACCCTGGGCACCAAAAAGACGGTTGAAAATATCCTCAATGTTCGGCGATGCGCCGCCGTTGCCAAACTCAAAGCTGAATCCTGGCCCACCCGGCCTCCCCCCTGGATGGGGTCTGCCACCGCCACTCTGCATATGGTGATACAGCATGTCGTACTCTTGACGCTTGCTCTCGTCACCCAGGATGTCGTAAGCAGCCGAAATATCCTTGAACCGTGATTCACTCCCCGGTGCCTTGTTGATATCGGGATGAAACTCACGGGCCAGCCGTCGAAATTTTTTTTTGATTTCCCCTTGATCGGCGGTGGGTGCAACACCCAGTGCCTTGTAATAGTCTTTGAATTGTGAAGGATCCATCATGATCGTTTGTTTCCCTTTTGCCCATTTTCGCTTCATCCACGCGCCACGGCTCGAAATCGGCATCCTTTCGGGTTATAAAGGAAGCCCGCCGAGAGGAGGGATACCCAGTGATGCACATGGGGTTGCAGTCCGTGACTTTCAAGGGGAATTGAAAAAAATCAATTCAACCCAAAAACCATTTTTCGACTGTCGTCACCGCAAACAGTGCCACGATACGGGGAAAAAAACCATGGATCCGCTTGATGTCGCCGTTGGCCGGTCAAAAATCTTCCAGGATCTGGACCGAAAAATCTTCATGCATGATCTGCGTGTCTGCCCACGGCGGACCATCGCCAATCACGAAATATTGATCCGCCCTGGACAGGAAAATCATTCGGTCTATTTCCTCACCAGCGGTTCGTTGTCCATCCACTTGGAAAAACCGGCCAGTCCCCCCATCCGCATCGTCTACCCAGGAGAAACAGTCGGCGAACTTTCCATCATCGCATCGACCCACTCCTCAGCCTATGTCCTCGGTATGGAACAAGCAGAATTGGTTGTCATCGATCAGGATCTTCTTTGGGACTTCATCGATCGTGAACCCAGAATAGCCCGCAACCTGTTGCTGATTCTCTCCGGTTGGGTGATCACCGGCAATCTCAAGACCGGCCAGCAGTTGCGCACATTGGAAACTTTGGAAGGTCTGGCAAGGATGGATGGCCTTACCGGCGTTTACAATCGACGCTCGTTTGATGAAATGTTGCAGCGATTTCTTGATCGCAGCGCACGCACCAAAAAGCCTATCGCATTGGCCATACTGGATGTCGATTTTTTTAAACGTTATAATGATCATCACGGTCATCAAGCGGGTGATCAGGCCTTGATCAGCTTGGCTAAGGTTCTCAGTGACTCCCTGCGCCCCGCCGATTTCGCCGCCCGTTATGGTGGAGAAGAGTTCGCCTTTCTCCTCGCCGACACCACCCTTGATGCCGCCGAACTCATTGCCGAAAGAATACGCATCGCCATTATGGAAAAAAAAATATTTTCTCAAACCGCCGCACCACTCCCGAGCATTACCGTCTCCATGGGACTGGCCATGTCTCGACCCGATTCTACCGCAGAAAGCCTGATCGGCATTGCCGACCGCAATTTATACCGCGCCAAACAAGAAGGGCGAAATCAATGCTGTATGCTCCAGAACTAATCCTCATGGATGGCAAAGATGATGAACGATGGCCCTGTTAAAACCAAGTCGGCTCCTGGCCGTATTATTGATCCTTTTGGGAGGGGCCGGTTTTTCCATCATTGCCGGCGTCATTAAAATACTCAGTACCGAACTACACCCCTTCCAGCTTGTTTTCTTGCGTACTTTCCTGGGCATGGTGTGGGTCAGCCCATTCTTGGTACGCAAAGGATTGCAAACCGCTCTGGTCACCGATCACCTTTCACTGCACATTCTTCGTTCCGGTGCTGGAATCCTCGCCATGGGGTGTGCCTTCTACGCTTTATCCCTCCTCCCCATGGCTCTGGTGACCGCCATCAGTTTTACGACCCCGCTGTGGATGATCGGTCTGGCTTGGCTTTATTTACAGGAATATCCAGGATGGTTGACGGGATTGGCGACCATCGCAGGTTTTGCCGGGGTATTGATCATCAATCCACCCGTCTTCAAAGACCTGAATATCGGATGGATCGCCGCCCTTTGCAGTCCCTTCTTTGAAGCGGTAGTATTGGTTTCGGTCAAGCGATTGACCAAAACCGAGTCCGTTTTGAACATCATGACCACCTACGGGATCATTTCAACGCTGTTTTGGTTGCCTGTGGCGATTTGGGTATGGCAACCCATCAGCATCCATAACCTGCTCCTAATGGTGCTGGTTGCGGGGATTGCCACCCTTGGCCAAGCGGCCACCATCAACGCCTACGCCATGGCCCCAGCGACCCTGATCACCCCGTTCTATTATGTACGGTTGATTTTTGTCAGTTGGGTCGGATTTGCCTTGCTTCAGGAGGTTCCAACTTGGAATACCTGGATGGGTGCCCTTGTCATTGTCGGATGCAATGTCATCATTGTTGTCAATAAAGGGGAAAACAGTGAACAAAATCGGTAGTTCTTGGCCACGATGCCGCCGACATCGTTCCATACGACTGTGGGCAACCATGGGTCTGGGATTGTTTCTGGGGATGATTTCCCGTGGCGTAGTGGCGGATGATCGGGGAAAAACGTTCCTGTTGATCATGGATGCCCCCACACAACCCGCTTCAACTTGGAGCTGGGAATTGCTCAAACGTTCCCAACGCATGGATGCGGTGGTAGAAAATTTGCGCGCCAGTTTTGCCCTTCCGCAATCACTGACCATACATTTCAGCGATGGTGAGGGTCCGTCCTATGATCCAAAGCGGACGGAAATTACGTTACCTTACAGTTTCGTGGCCAATGTGGCCCGTCATTTATCCAACGCACCCCCCCTGGAAGGAAATACCGCGCTGCAAGCCGACACTCTGGACGTTGTGGAATGGGTTTTATATCACGAACTGGCACATGCCTTCATCCACCTGTACGATCTGCCGGTTTTGGGACGGGAGGAGGATGCCGCCGATGCCCTGGCCACTTTCCTGGTCATCGAGCTGGTGGAGAACGGCGGTCATATCGCCCTGACGGCGGCTGATTTATTGGCTCATATCGCCCCATATCAGCATGATGATGCATTCTGGAGTGAACATACTCTCGACCAGCAACGATTTTCTCAGGTGGTCTGTTGGGTTTATGGCAGTGACACAACCCAGTTTGCACCATTGGCCAAATCGGGAACCATCCCGCGACACCGGGCGCAACGCTGTCCCGATGCGTTTATGCTGATGGCCGAAGGGTGGTGGCGTTTGTTGGATCGGTTCATCAAATCGGCATAAACACACAACTTGGAAGGGAAATAAACGATCAAAACCCGTTAGCCGTCCTCCTGGCCATCATACGGATTATCCCCCTTGCGAAATAACAACCGAATCACCACACCCCCAAAACCAAACGATTCACGCAACTGATTTTCCAAATACCGCCGGTAAGTCTGGTGGATCTGATCGGGCAAATTCGCAAAAATCAACATGGTCGGGGGCATGCTGGAAATCTGGGTCATGTAACGAATGCGGATCAATCGATGCATTCGCCTGGGCGGCGGATGCTTTTCCACGACCTCCCGTAACCATCGATTTAAAATCCCCGTGGAAATATGACGCATCCCCTCCTGATATGTCGCATGGATCCCATCGACCAGCTTGTCAACCCCCCGCCCCGTCATGGCGGAAATAAACATCACCCTGGCATGATTAAAATGGGGAAAGGCCTCCGCAACAACACGCATGAATTCCCGTTCTCCCCGTCCACCGCCCCCCACACGATCCCACTTGTTCACCGCAAACACCAACCCCTTGCCCGCATCCAAGGCCAAAGTGGCTACCCGCTGATCCTGATCGGTCACCCCACGCTCGGCATCCATCACCAAAACCACCAAATGGGATCTTTCAATGGATTTGATGGCGGCAATGACCGAAAATTTCTCTATCCGCAAAGCAATACGACTTTTTCTCCGAATGCCCGCCGTATCCACCAAAATCATGTGCCGACCGCGCTGATCGACATACGGCATATCAATAGAATCCCGCGTCGTCCCCGGGACATCCGAGATCACCAATCGACTCTCCCCCAACAAGCGATTGATCAAAGAACTTTTGCCCGCGTTGGGACACCCCACCACCGCAACCCGAACACCCTCAGCTCCCACTTCCGAGTCCTGAGAGGTCATCACCGCCGACAGTGGCACAGCGGCAAACAATGCCACCACCAAATCTTCCATCCCCGTACCGTGCGCCGCCGAAACCGGGATGATCGGTTCCAAACCCAAACCATAAAACTCGGCATAACCGTGCCGCCCCACATGGCCATCCGACTTATTGACCGCACAAATAACCGGTTTACCACTGCGCCGCAATAAATCAGCCAAATAATGGTCATCCGTCATCGGTCCAACACGGGCATCCAGCACCAGGACCACCACATCGGCTTCCTCATAAGCCAACTGCGCCTGTTGCCATACCTGACGCTTGATGGTCTCACCGTCATCCGGCTCAAACCCCCCCGTATCCACAACCCGAAACACCCGATCATCCCACACCGTCTCGCCATAATGACGATCACGGGTCAAACCCGGGGTGTCATCCACCAAAGCCTGACGCGACCGGGTCAGGCGATTAAAAATGGAAGACTTACCCACATTGGGTCGGCCAACCAGAGCAACAAGGAAAGTCGATTTTAGGATAGACTCAGAAGATTGCATGTCTCAACCAGTGTCAAGCAATGACTCAACACAATCGGGAGGTGAACATCGTCAAGCACTTTTGGGAAAACGATCCAAGATCCCGTTACAGTCTCACGAAAACACGGATGTCGGCAACCTTAGGCCCGTTTCTTTTTGCGAAAATAATTCAAGACAGAGTGGATTGTGACAAATCCACGAAGAACACCCTGGTTGGAGACCACCGGCAGAGCGCGCAGATTGTATTCCGTCAACAGATCCGCCGCTTGATTGATGGTCCCCCCCAAAGAAATCCTGACCAACTGCTGCGTTTGATTCAATTTGCCAATGGGCAACGTATAAATCGCCTTATCCCGTGGTCCTATCGCCTTGGTGCCAAAAAACGGCCCCATCACCTGCCGCAAATCGCTTTGGCTGAGAACCCGAATCAGTTTGCCGCTACGATCAATACCAATATATCGGTGCCCCTCCTCCCGCATGGCGGTGATACCGCGCATGATCGTCTCTTCCTCCTTGAGAGAAAACGGAGGCTCGCTGACCACCAGTCGGACACTACCCGGCTCATCCGGGTTCAGCGATCCGCCTGCCTTGGAAAACTCAGCATCCCCAGTATCCATCTTGGCGGAGTCGGGCGAAGCCACCATGCTTGCCTCGGCTGCGTGATCCGAACCACCTGCCGTCGGAGCGGCATCCTCACCCACAGATTGAAAACCACCACCAGCCCCTCCCGATGCTGTGCCGTCGGCGGGCTGGGGATCCAACGGCGGTGGCGGTTCCTCCTTGGTCGGTGCCGCTGCCCCCTTGGCAGCCTCCGCAGCCGCCATCTCCTCCGGTGACCCCTGAATCGCAACACCCAACAACGCTTCGGCAAACCCCCGGGATAAAACCCAACGACACTCTTCGACAGGAAAACTGGCAACCTGAATATCCGCCGTAGCCACCAAGTAGGTCACACCGTCCTTGAACGTGGAGGGGAGACTACCAAAGTCACAATGTGTCGTCGTTTCAAGAAACAAATGACCACCGTTGGTCATCTTTTTCTCAACCAGATCGTTCATCGCCCCCACAACCTGGTTGGATACCTCGTTAAACCCCTCCTGAAATTCTTCGTTATACTCCCGCGTCTTCACCTGCGTTTGAATAACCGCCTCACCCATCATCATCATCAGCCCCGTCAGGGCAATGGATGTGGCAACGTCAAAAATCAGATGAACATCACCCGTATTCAGTCCATCTTCACGAACGTAGGCAACACTCCGATCTTTTTCGATCAAGCTTTCCAGATCATCAAGACCATTCATCAACTCCACCCCCGTCAAGGTACAAACGACGGGAGATGCAGTCAGTGTATTGAGGTCATTGGCTAGCTTGGCGAAATAATTAAGAAAAAACGGCCTTGTTTTCTTAACTATCTTATCTGGAATTTCCATTCGTTCCGACTCGCACGTTTCCTTAAGGTGACCACTAGGCAAAAGTGAGCTACGCGCCCAACCGCAAAAGCAGAAGAACACGCTACATTAAGAAAAGCAAGTATCAAGCCAGTTATAAAAAACCAGAGAAAAAAGACTGCGGATCCACGAAAAACCCGCAGAAAACCGCTCGCGGCAGATTTTCCCCGCCGGACGCCACATTGAGCAACCAGGGTGGTTGCTCAATGTATCACGCCGCCGAAATCACTTCATGAACTTCCCAAGGGTATCCTTGAGGGTCTCAGGAGTGAAAGGTTTTTTAATGTGCCCGTTGGCCCCCGCTTCGACAGCGGCCTGAACCTTGGACTCTCCACCTTCGGTGGTCACCATGACGATCGGGATCGTCTTGGCAGCCCCCGTGCTTGCGCGAACCGACTTCACAAGGTTCAAACCGTCCATCACCGGCATGTTCCAATCCGACAAAATCAACCCAAAGTTGGCATCCTTCGCCAAAATATTCATGGCCTGCTGGCCATCCCCCGCTTCGAGAATGTCGTCAATCTTAAACCCCGCCTGACGCAAACCTCGACTTACAATTTTCCTCATGACGCTGGAATCATCAACGATAAGAACACGCATGGATTTCTCTCCCTAAGAAGCTGAAAGCGACATACTAGTCAAAATAAAATGAAAGATCAAAATTTTTCTGGAGACACATCACCGCATCACTCAAAGTCATGTTAACATTTGATAATTTGTTAGCAGCCCCGAGAATATGATCAAAAGAAAAAAGGGGTCTGGAAAATTGCCCTCAGGGTTTTGATTTTTCTTTCCATGTCAACACACCCTAGAAACTAGCAAGAACATACAGCACATGCTCATTCACCTGGAAGATGAACCGTTCCGCAGGACGATCCGTTTTCCACTCGGCGATGACCTCTTTTCCAATAAATGCCATGGGGGGGGAAACCTGAACGTCGCCCTGCCCGACATTAGTTTTCGTCCAACCACCAAACAAATTGGCAAGCTCGGCAACGCCATCCATCAAGTCCTCGTTCTCCAGTTGATCAATGGGGAGACCACCAATACGTGAGACCAATTCCTCAACCAACCCCAGATGACACGTCAGCCCAATCATCCCATTCAGTGCGCCACTCAACCGCACCATCCCACCCGCCTCAAAGTCCAGACGAAAACCCGAGACCCGCTCTCTGTGAATAAGAACGACCTCTGTCATCGCCATACGGCCCAACACATCCACAACCGCAACCTGCAATGCCTCGTGGACAGATTCCACTTGAACGGCCACCCGACCACCCATACCCATGGCTACTCCCAAATCGTCCCGTCTCTCACACCATTACCCCCAAGTCACCCCTGATATCAATCACGTACCACCACCCATCCCCATAGCTTCCATAATCCGTGAAGCCATCTCCTCCTGGGTGAACGGCTTGGTCTGGTAGTGACATGCCCCGGCCTGTATCGACTTCACGATGTAATCTTTTTCCCCCTCGGTCGTGACCATCATGACCGGAATATGTTGCCAGCGATTGTCCGCCTTGATCGCTTTGAGAACCTCCAGACCGTTCATGCCAGGCATATTCCAATCCAACAACACCAAACCAACATCCTGGGAACATTGCTCCAGGATCTTCAATCCTGCCGCACCATGTTCCGCCTCAAGCACCTCATAACCCAACATGGCACCAATACCGGAAATAACACGACGGATCGTCCTGGAATCGTCGATCGTCAATAATTTCATTTTCGAATCATCCCTACCCATGGCAATGGCTCATATACTAAGGTCTATGCACCCTTCGACACCCCTTTTGGCCGAAACAGAGCCGCCCCTTTGATGATAACCTGTTCAAAGACATCGGTATACCCCCTCGGCGATTCGGAGGCACCAATCGCCAACCAACCATCCTTAAGCAGACCACGATGAATTTTCCGATAGATATCCCTTTTTAAATCTTCTGAAAAATAAATCAAAACATTCCGGCACATCACAAAATCAAACATCCCGTGCTGCTCAAAATCATCCTTAAGATTGAACTGCTTGAACTCAACCAGGGAACGAACTTCGGGTTTCACCTCATGGACCATACCATTTTTCGTGAAATATTTTTCCAACAACTCCGGTTTCATGCCACGCGATATGGCCAACTGACTATAGCGGGCAGTTTTGGCAATCATAATGGCCGATGGGGAAATATCGGTCGCAAGAATCTTGAATTTGGAAACCGGCGGCCCCTTGGCACCCAACTTTTTAATCTCCTCATGCAACAAAATGCCGATGGAATAGGGTTCCTGACCCGTCGAGCAAGCCGCAGACCAGATACGCACCGTTTGCGTCGCCGCCTTGGCAACCAACTGCGGCAACACCGCCTCCGAAACGACCGCAGCAAACGATGCATCACGAAACCACAAGGTTTCGTTGGTCGTCATGGCATCGATCACCTTATTGCGTAACGGTCCGGTATCCTTTTGGAGCTTCTTGTGTAAGTCAAAAAAATTCTCACAACCATTCTGCACCATGAGTACCGTCAACCGGTTCTCTACCAAATATTCCTTGCCATCGCCGATCAATATCCCACTGTGATCGTGTAAGAAGGTTCGGATCAGGAGAAATTCTTCTTTGGAAATAGCCACGAGCCCTCACCTATCCCCTTTTCCAAAGAAACCAGCTATCCTCGGTCCAATCTCATCCAGAGGCAAAGAGAGATCCGACAACCCCTTCTCATCCACGGAGCGGGGCATCCCGTAAACAACGCATGTTTTTTGATCCTGGGTGATGCAGTACGTATGGCCAGATCGTTTGAGGGCATCAACCCCATTGGCACCATCACGCCCCATTCCCGTCAGAATGACGGCCAGTATGCGCCCCTGGAAACTCACCGAGGCCGACATGAACAGCACATCCACCGCCGGACGACACTCATTAACCTTAGGGCCATCATTCAATCCAATCCGCAGTTTCTTCCCTTCAGAGATAACCGTCATATGACGCCCACCCTGAGCAATCACCACCTCACCCGGCTCCACCCATTGACCATCCTGGGCTTCCTTGACATCCAAACCCGATGTCCTGGCCAGTTGCGCCGCCAGCGAAGCGGTAAAAACCGGGGGCATATGCTGAACAATCAACATAGGAACCGGCAAACGGCTGCCAATCCGCCCCAAAAGTCTGGTCAGGGCCGCTGGCCCTCCCGTGGAAGACCCCACCAAGATCAACTCTGGACTGTCAGCAGAAGCGACCTCCCCACCCCCGCGAAACGGTGTCGCCACGGTACCAGCGACCAGGATCCCCCGCGATACACCCTGACCACCTGGAGGAGGCAGCCGCCCAAATCCATCACCAGGCACCCGAGTCTTGGATAGCGATTTGACCACAGGCCCACCACGAATCGCCACCTTCTCCGGCACAGCAACTTGGCCGGTTTTATTCTCCACACCCGTTTGCGAAACATCGGGTTCTTTAGCCTCACGCTCCACACATTCCTTAAGGAGAAGCGTCAGGATCGGTTCCAAATCCTTGTGCAATGCATCCCGCGCTTGGTCAACATTGCTCTCCATCGGTTTGGTGATAAAATCCAACGCCCCCGCGTTAAGGCATTCCATGATAATATTGGCATTGGACCTGGAAGAACCACTCACCATCACCACAGTCACCGTAGGGAACTGCCTGTTGATCTCCTTGAGGGTCTTCAACCCGTCCATGACCGGCATTTCCACATCCAAAAGAACGACATCAGGACATTCAGGATCTTTGGAGAGAAATTGGCTTACAATCTTGTCCAACGCCAACTTGCCGTTGGAAGCGGTCGCCGTCACCCGGATTCCCGGCACGCTCTCGGCCACCTTCTTCATGATCATCCTGTAAGTGATTGTGTCGTCTACAACCATCACCCTGAGGGAACGAGCCACTGAATTTCCTTATTTTTATATTTTACAAAACAGTCACAGCGTTCTGACATTCAATCATTTATCGACACCCCCTAGAAAAATGTCAACACGCTCTCATCCAACTCATTCGTACATCCACCGATAAACCACCTCGGCCTGATTACCATCCCCCAGATAGGCCAGTTCACTGCACAAAGAGCGAATCAAGGCAATACCACGCCCACCATGCCCACAGTTACCCTCCAGACTCGACCGCACCTTATTATAATCAAAACCCGGTCCACTATCATCCAAGCGAATATGAATCGCTCCGCCAATCCGTCGTCCATCCACCTCACTCAGCACCGGCTCATGCATCAGCTTCAACTGAATAAATCCCGACTCCAAAGCCGCCAGCCGCTCTTCACGCAAATTATAATATTCAATAAACCCCGTTGGGGTTTTCTTCATCTCCGTATCCAACCCCAACAGCCCATGATCCAACGCATTCGACAGCAACTCCGCCAAAATGGTGTAGAGCCTCTCCCGATGCCCCGTCGGGGCCTGAATGGACATGACCGCATTGATCACCGTCGGCAAAGGATCCACATTCTTAAGCGTCCCCGCATGAAAAGAAAACGAAATCTCCCATGGGGCTGGCGGTAGATTTTTCTCAGACCGACGCGGCATCCCCCCCGGTGGTTCTTCACCCGCACGGGAACAATCTATCTCAAGCAGACTGATGTCATCGGTCTGCACGGCTCCACCTCGGAAATTTCTGAGCGACGATAGGATCGTATCAAATATCTGATCGGTCTGTGTTCGCCCGTCAAAATGAGCCATCAAACGATCCAACCCAAACATCTCCCCACTGGGGTCCGGGGCTTCAATCAATCCATCAGAAAACAAAAAAACCCGATGCTCAGGTCTCATCTCCATGATTTCCATCTTGCGATCCTCCCGAGTCAAGGCTTGAACCCCCAAGGGAAGACGATTGGAAACCAACCGTCGCACAACCCGACCCGTTTGATCCGTCACCAAGACATCGGGCAAACCACCATTCCAAACCAACAGCGATTGCTGACGAAAATCAACCTCAATCAAACACGCCGCACAAAACATGCGCGTCGGCATGACCGAAATCAATTTGGCATTGATCGCCTCCACCAACTCACTCAGGGAAAACCCCTGGGCCGTCATTTCATAAAAAATTTCCGCCAACGGCATGGCCCCCACTGCTGCCGATAAACCATGTCCCGTAAAATCTCCCAGCATGATGTGCAATCCACCTGCCGGATTATACGCCGCAACCAAAAGATCACCATTGAACACCGACATCGGTGATGTCCAACGTTTCAAGCACGGAGCATCCAAAAGGTTGCCCGCCGACACAATCTTGGCAAACAGATGCTGTCCAACCTCCATCTCCTGCTGCAACTGCTCCTGATGCCGTTCCACCGTCTCTTTCTGCCGCCGCAATTCACCATGCAACCGACGAATACGCTCCATGGCGTCGATCTTGGCTTGAAGTATGGTGCGATTAAAGGGCTTGGTGAGAAAATCATCGCCACCGGCGTCAATACACAGGGCCAAAGATTCCTCATCCGTCACCGCCGTCAGAAAAATGATGGGGACAAAGCGATTGGCCGCCAATCGTTTGATCTGTCTGGCCGCCTCATAGCCATTCATACGCGGCATACGAATATCCATCAAAACCAGATCCGGGTTTTCCCGTCTGAACTTCTCCACCCCCTCCACGCCATCATGGGAGATCACGACCGCATGACCGTCCCTAGCCAAGAGACGATTCAGAATCGTGCTATTGATGCGATCATCATCGACGATAAGTATCTTCATTCCCGTTGGCCGGCCAAAGTCCCAAAACGATCAACTGATTTTAAAGAGGCGCTGAAAATTGGCCGTTTCAAGTATCTTACGAATCTCCGGTTTGGCGTTGATGATCTCAATGTCCGACTCATTGGTACCCGCTTCTTCTCTCAGCAAAAGAAGCATCCCCAACGCCGAAGAATCGATATACTCCGTACCCGATAAATCGATGACAAATTTACGACCCTTCTGGCCCTTACTGGTATCTTCCTGGTATGCCGTTCGGAACTGGGAGTGCATCTCAAAGTTGAAACGCCCCTTGATATTGATCACGGTCTCTTTATCCGACCGTTCGACAGAAATGGTTCCAGACATTGTTTGCTCCCGCTGGTAGTTGATTTTGCACGGTGCTGCCCCATCACGATACTGAAAAAAAAACAAGACCTGGGGCCTGTATAATACCAAATCTAAAAAAGTTCAATATCTCCTTCGTCCATGGAACTTTGTTGAACAGCCCCGCGATCAACCGCATTAAAACCGGCCCTTTGCCCTTCCAGCACCTGTTCCAAACGTTGCATACGGTCCACAGCCGTCAAACCATCCCCGAAAAGAATATCGGGATCCATCGCCTGAGAAAAATTCTCCAAAACATGGATTTTCTTCTCCATGCTCTCGGATAATTGCGTCACCATATCCTCAAATTGCATGGACATGACCGCAACACCCACCTGATTACTGATCTGGTCCGCCACGCCGGTCACTTTATGGATAGTCTCCGCAGTGAACCGATCAATCTCACTCACCTCCGCCATCATCTCATCGACCCGCCCCTTGGCCTCGATGGCAAAACTCATATCCTTGGAGGCCATGATCTCGACAATCCCCTTGGCCGATTCAATATTTTTCTTGGAGTTACGCACAACTCCGTTGATTCGGTCACTGAATTCATGAGAGTTGCGCGCCAATTTGCGCACCTCGGAAGCCACCACCGAAAACGCCTCCCCTGCTTGTCCAGCCCGTGCCGCAACAATACGGGCATTCAGGGAAAGCACATTCGTTTGCTCAGCAATCGCATTGATATCATTCAGCAATTCAACAATTTCGGCCATCTGTGAGGAAAGGTCATCAATCCGATGCACCATCTCCATACTCTGCCGACTCACCAAAATAATATGGTTGACAAACGTCTTCAGAATCTTATCGGTCTCGCTGACAAATCCGCGAATGTTAATTTTTTTATCACTTCCATCCTCGCCACCATCGTCATCCTGCATCGAACTCGTCAGACCCGTAACCAGCCCCAACTGTTCGTCCGAACTGCTACGCAAACCATTAAAACTATCCGTTAATTTTCCAATAGCATCCTGAACCAGATTTTTAACCTGATCTTTCTCAAAACGGACGCTCTCCAACTGGCGTCTGTATTCGGACACAATCTCCTCGGCAATCCGCCTTGCCTCATCTTCCATGGACTCACACCAAAACGCGACGACGACAGTATCGAATCTCGGTCCCCTGGGTAATTCTACGTTGCGCTATCGCACTCTCGACCTACAACCTCATCAACCCGACGACCGCTCATCAAATCCAAGGACGGTAGCGACATCCAGGATGATCAACAGATTTCTCTCAAATTCGACGACACCATGGACAAAATCGGCAGAAATTCCCCCCATGTTGGCCGGTGGCGGTAAAATATTATCATCCACAATCTCCCGGACATCCCCCAGTTGGTCTACCGCCAACCCCACAGGATCCTCCCAGGGACACTTCGTCTCAGCCAAGCGGGGATTGATCTTGAGTACTTCACTATGGGTTTTCATGATCACGTTATACTGTTTGATCCCTGCACCATCACCCAGTTCATTATCGGACCATCCCAGACGTTTCTTCAAATCAAACAGAGTGATCACCCGTCCCCGAATATTCAACATACCCCGAATATAGTCATGGGATCCCGGGACCGGAGTACACTCCATCGAACGATTAATCTCCCGCACCAGGACAATGTCGATGCCCAGATAAAGATCCCCCAAAGTGAACGTACTGACAAGCATAACCGTATCTCTCTCGTGAAACGACATTTTCTAAGGCGAACAACACCCAGACCCATCTCAGTCCATAGAACGCATCAGTGAAACGATCTTCAACAACCGATTTTTATCAATGGCCGGGACGCAACTCACAAATCCCGCCTTGAAACAGCGTTGTTCCACCTCCGAGGAAATCGAAGAGGTCGTGGCAATCATGGGAATATCGGCATGAATCGTCGAAGGTATTTCGTGCGCCAGTTCAAAACCGTCCATCCCTGGCATATTCAAATCGGTTACCAAAAGATCGAACTCTCCCTTTTTCAACTTGGCCAGAGCGGCATTACCATCTTCCGCCTGCTCCACCTCAAACCCCACCGATTGCAGATAATTGGTTGTCAACGCCCGCAAAAACGGCGTGTCATCAACCACCAAGGCACGTAGTCCCGTCCTGTCGATCTGCGATTGTACATGGGGCATTTCAATACCCGCCAACACCAAAACGGTATTCACGTCGGGAAACAGCACAACCCGATCATCGATTTGTGCCGAACCAAACAACCCTTCGCCCCGAATGGCGCGACAATCAAGATCGATATGCGTCTCACGGGTGTCGATAATCCGTGAAAAGATCAATCCCGCCTGAATATTGGGAATATTGGGGACCACCATGCACAAATCGGCATCCCCCTCTTCTTCGGGATCGCCACCGCTGTATCCCATCCCTTCCAATCCCATCACTTGGTCAGGATAAACAGCGCGGAAGGTTCTGCCATCGTAACGGACATAGGGAAGCCCACCAATGGTATCCAGCAGTTTGGGTGAAATTTTTTCCACCCGGCGCACCATGCTGTGGACAATCCCCATAATCAATCCGCTTCCCGTCTCCAAGAGGATAATGTTCTGCCGCTCCCGCAACGCCGCACGCCGTTCTTCGTCCAGATCCATGCGTGTCGCCCGTTCGACATTGGAAAAATTAATCTTGGCCTGTTCCATCAAACCCGCATAGTCGATGATGAGGGAAACACTGCCATCGCCCAAGATGGTCGTTGCCGAAAAGCACAGGTTGTCTTTGAAGTAGGATGGGAGAGGTTTCACAACGATCTCCTCACTGTCCAGCACCTCATCCACCACCATGCCGAACTCGTTCCCCCCCACATTAAGAACCATCACATAAGCGACCAGATTGTTGGGATCGCGCCGATCCGAAAGATCATCACGCCGGTCCTCACCCACCAACTCCCTGGAATTTGCAGAAAAAGCAAGATTCGAAGAGGTCGAGATTCGGGTCGCCTCGCGTGCCTTACGCGCCTGGGCACGCCGGTCGGACAAACGACCCCGCCGATCATCCTGACCGGAACCCGCAGGCCAAACCCGCGTCACCCCAAGCACCTCCGCCAAATCCACCAAAGGCAACAGCATGTTCCTAAGCCTGAGAACCGGGGCATTACCAACCGTTTCAATCTGATTGGCCCGATCCGCCTCCGCGATACGGACAATCTCGACCAAGCCAATCTCCGGTATGGCAAATCTTTGATTACCCGATGATACGATCATGGCGGGAATAATCGCCAGGGTCAGAGGAAGCTTCAGGATAATATTCGTCCCCTTGCCCACCTTGGACTGCACCATAACCGTGCCACCCAGCTTTTCAATGTTGGTACGGACCACATCCATACCGACACCGCGTCCAGATACATCCGATACTTTTTTGGCCATGGAGAGGCCGGGGGCAAAAATCAGGTTCAGGGCATCCTCTTCACTCATGGTATCGGCTTGCCGCTCGGTAATCTGCCCCTTCTCCAGGGCTTTTGCCTTAACCCGTTCGGCATCGATACCAGCCCCATCATCCGCCAGGGAGATATTGACCATCCCGTTCTCGTGGTAAGCCGCCAACTCCACCCGTCCCGACTCCGGCTTGCCCGCCTTGATCCGTTCCTGGGGTAATTCAATGGCATGATCGGCCACGTTACGGATCATGTGGGTCAAAGGATCGGACAAATGCTCAATGACCGATTTATCCAGGTCCACCTCTCCGCCACGAATCTCCAAATCGATTTTTTTCTCCAATTTGCGCGCCAGATCGCGGACGATCCTGGGAAACTTGTTAAAAACCACGCTGACCGGCTGCATCCGAGCCTGCATGACCTTTTCCTGGATACGGCTGGTGATGGAGTCCAGGTTTTGGATCAATGGACCAAAATGGGGAAATTGCGTCTGCACCTCCACGGCGGCCCGCGTCATCTGGTTGCGGGCCAGCACCAACTCTCCAGCCATGTTGATCAGTTCGTCCAACAAAGAGACACTGACACGCAACGTCTCTTCCATCGTCGGTGCCCCCCCCCCGCCCTTGGCAGCGGCACCCCCTCCAGAATCTCCACGCCCCCGCATCTGGTCCGAGGTGATCACCCCAGGCTCCGGGCGGCGCAAACGTGGTCTGAAACCCATCGCCTCCACAGACAACTCGGCAGCGACACTCGCTTCAATATCCGAGAGTTCCGGCTCAGACGCCGCTGGCCGAACCTCTGACTTGGATTGGGCCTTGGGTTGAGCCACATCGCGTGTCATATTTTCGGGTATTTCAACCGGCTGTATCCGCTTTTCTTCCGTCTGAAGCAAAGAAACCAGAAGGTCTGCCTCCAATACCGTCGTAATCAAAAGGTCAAGCACATCGCCACGATACCCCTCCAAATCCCCTTCCCCGGCAAAGGGGGGATCGGTATCGACAACCTTACCAACCGAGGAGAGCAACGCCTTGGTTTGGCTGAAACGGGTCCTTTTCGCAGAACCTGTTCCCGAAATATCCATGTGAAATCGATAAAATCTCCGCCCATGGATGACGGATTCAGAAACAATTTCAGGATATTTGGCAAGATCAAACCCCTGTCCTGCGGGGGCTTCGTCACCCATGACAGGCGTCGCAGGGGTAGAATCGGCGACATCGGCAACCACTTCCTCAGCCTCTGGCGCAACCTCCGCTTCCTCTGCCTCCGAAGCCTCCACAACGTTCTGGACTTCCGCTGCCGATTCCTCCGGGGCGGACACCGAAGCCTGGGGTGGTTCTACAGGGGCCGCAGCCACTGGCGGGGCCGCCCCCTTGGAAGATTCCCCATCCAAAACCGCCTGCATCACTCGGATTTCCGCACTGGCATCCACAGAGCTGCTGGCAGAGACATCCTCAATCATGGCCTTGAGCTTATCCAAACCCGACAGCAGGCCATCGGTCACCCCGGGGCTAGCGGACATGGTGCGCTCGCGAACCTTGCCCAGAAGATTTTCCATGGTGTGACTCAACTTGGTAATGTTGGTCAACCCAAAAAAACCAGCCGAACCTTTGATGGAATGCACACCCCGAAACAGCCTGTTGATGATCTCAGGATCGGTACCATCACCGTTCTCCTCCAGCGTCAGGAGATCCGGCTCAATGGTCTCAAGATGCTCGGAAGCCTCCTGAACAAACATGCCCAACAGTTCATCATCTTCCTCGGACATAACAAACCTTCGCTAGAATTCTCAAGTTGATTGAATATCGACGGAAAACCATTTTTAATCATTGCGGCTTTTAAATCAAGCTTACTCATTGAAAAACATGTCCGAATCTTCCCGATGATCTTCCCCGACCCTCACATGGACAAAATCATGGCTTGCCAAGCAGACCTTCCGATGGGTAGATTTGCTGATTGCAATCGGCATCGTAATCGACTATATAATGTCCATTCGCCCTCTTGTGTGCGATTCGTTATTTGGATTCAAAAAAAGTGGCGTCGTTAAACAAAAATTTATTTTTTAGAACAAAAAAACAACAAATACCCACAGTGCTTTGCCCCTTCGTTTCGCTTTGATCACGCCAGGAACTCTGGCTTGGGAACAAAAAAACTGCGTCACGAAGTGTCCAAGCTCTCACTTGCGTGTGGGTTCTCGCGGAACTTTTACGGGAGGAGGATACATGAAGAAATCGGTGGTTTCGGAAATCATGAGCGAGCCCGTTGCGGACAACAACGACACACACCTTTGGATGGCTGTCATGGACCGCGCAGTGCGCGATCTCATCGCTTTGGAAAAGTACCGTCAGGATCCTGCGGTCATGGAGGATCCCGTCTTTCGCTATGACTACCGCACTTTAAAAAAATGGTTTCACTCTCCGTCCATGGAACCTGGATCCTTCAACTGGATCTGCTCCCTGGTCAATATTGACCCCAAATGGGCACTAAACCGCCTGGAAGAGCGTTTGAAGGTCTGTCTCATACCGGATTCCGGCAGAAAGTCACGTATGGCCCTGGACAGGACATCCTTGGATCCAGAAGACTGTAAAGATCCCGACCTGTCTGCGGCTTTCGCCGCCTGACCCCTGACACTTCATTTTGAATGCATCCCGAACACATCGTTAGGAAACGGGCTGTTGCGTATCGGTGTCGGGTGCCCGGGTAACGCGATACGGACCCCTCAAAACGTCACATCAAAGTGCGTATCGCACCCTGGGTGTGACGCTTTGGGTCCGCTTCTCTCGCCCCCCTCCTCTCCACCGATTGCAAACGCAATCGGTGGTGCGTTATCATTCGGCCAATTGTAGAGGGCGTTCCCTTCGTCTTCAATCTTCAAACCAGGAAACCTTTGGCACCATGTCACTTCCCACTGCCTCACCCGACTCCATCCCATACGCGACAATGCAATCGTGGGAACGCGGTACCCGGTTTCTGGGCACCCGTCATGCCATTCTGGGCGGGGCCATGGCATGGCTGTCAGAACACAACCTGGTATCGGCAATCTCCGAGGCGGGAGGCTTTGGTGTACTGGCTTCTGGAAACATGCCCTCTGAGCGACTTCGCCAGGAAATTCAAGCAACACGCACCCGGACATCCCGTCCCTTTGGGGTCAACCTGATTACACTGAACCCCGAATTACCCAAGCTCGTCCAGGTCGTCATCGACGAGAAGGTCAGTCATTGCGTCTTAGCCGGTGGTCTCCCCGACCAGCCCACCATCGATACCTTAAAAAAGGCCGACATCAAGGTCATTCTTTTCGCACCTTCCCTAGCATTGGCTAAAAGACTCATCAAACGGGGGGCCGACGCGCTGATCATCGAAGGGCACGAGGCAGGCGGACACGTCGGCCCGGTAGCAACCTCCGTATTGGTACAGGAAATTCTCCCTCATCTCACGGAAGTACCCGTTTTTGCCGCTGGTGGCATCGCCAACGGTGCCATGGTCGCCAGCATGGTGGCCATGGGAGCCGCCGGGTGCCAGTTGGGAACCCGCTTTGTCGTTTCCAATGAATGCATTGCCCACGCCAATTTTAAAAATGCCTTTTTGCGCGCCCAATCCCGCGACGCCCAGGTAACCGCCCAATTCGACCCGGTACTCCCGGTCATTCCGGTGCGCGCCCTGGTCAACAAAGGGACGCAGACCTTCAATACGCTGCAACTTCAGTTGATTCAGGAGGTCAAAGCGGGCACCAAAGATCGGAAAACCGCCCAGTTGGAACTGGAACATTTTTGGGTTGGTGCCCTCAAACGGGCCGCCATTGATGGCGATGTGGAAAATGGTTCCGTCATGGCCGGACAAAGTGTCGGTCTGGTCAACACCGTCCAAAGCGTCGCGGAAATCATCACCGAACTGACTGCACGGCTGTCATTGACTGCGAATTGATGCAGAGGATTCAGTATGATTCGGTACGACCCGCACGCAGAATTCCAGCTAGTGCGCCGGAGGATTGAAAAAGGGTGGATTGAGGCAGTGCTATCCGCACCTGACGAAACGGAACAACAGGGAAGTAAGCTGTCCCTATTGGCATGTTTTCCCGAACGGGGAAAAATGCTGCGTGTCGTAGTACGACGTGACGATCCTGAATATGTGATTACCGCTTACTTTGACAGGAGAAAACCATGCGCGTAAGAGTAGACGCTCAATCGGATGCCATCTACCTGGACCTGACCCTGGGAGCTATCGACAGCAGCGAAGAAGTGGCAGAGGGCATCATCTTGGATTATGACGTTCAAGGGCGTCTGGTGGGTATTGAAATTCTGGATGCATCGAAAAAGTCACAAGACAACAACACATTGCACAGCCTGACTATGGAACTTGGAAAAGTAGCATGAATGAGCAACCATAACCTAGCCATGGACGATGGGATACCCGACGATCCCAGCTCCCACCCGGTCACCTTTGCCGCCGAGTCCACAGCATCCGGCAAAAACTTCCCCTTGAAGCCACTCCTGGGTTCAAAATCTCTCTCCGTTTAAAACAAATCTGTTGTTTTCCAACAATATGCTGTCTTGGCATGTCTATTGAATGGTGGTCAAAGGCGTTCATTCCTCCCTCACCGCTGGCATTCGACGAGACCATCATGATTCCAACGAACATGCCCCTGCCGGAAGTCCAATCCGCCAAACAACAGAGCGTTCCTTCCAATGCCGCCTCCAAACAGGAGCGCACTCAGGAAGATTTTGACAAGATGTTGGACAGTGCCACGATACACGACAAAGAGGAAGCCAAAAAACTTCTCAATCGTCAGGAACAGGCCAAAACCCAAAAACAACAAGATGCCGTAGCGGACCAGGAAACAACGGATACCACTGCGGCCCAAGATGTCGCAGCAAACCAGCAAAAAAACGCCAATCTCAAGGCGCGCGTTGAAGAGGCGGCAGACAAGAAAGCCGACAAAGGGGAAGAAATACAAAACGCCGAGAAGACCGAAAAGACTGAAAAGACTGAAAAAAACGAGAAAACGGCCAAACGGCGTAAGGGAGAAGAGGATGACGATCCCATCGCCGCCCCATGGTCCCTTGCCCTTACAGAAACGCCCGTAGCAACGGTATTACAACCCCAACTCGCCGTGGAATCTATGCCAGGTGGCCTACCGGGACAACAGTCGGTGGATCATCAGGGCAGTATCGGCCAGGGGGGGGCAGCCCAAGGGATATGGATACCCAACCCCGTTGAATTGGCTATGGCAGAATTCAAATCACCCCATGCGGCGGCGGGGCGTGGGGGGCATGAAATGACTTCTCATATCACCGAACTGGGATTACAAAATCAACGGTCCAATGGCACAACCAATCCCGTCATCCAACATGTTTCCAAAGCACCACTACCGGCCCACGCCCCCACTTTTGGTGAGGATTTGGCAGAACAGATTGGAACGCTCCGACTCATTTCTCGTCCGGGAATGAGCGAACAGGTCCGCATCAATCTGGTCCCCCGCGATCTGGGCAACGTGGATGTCCGTCTTCAGGTAGACGATGAGAACCGGGTCCACATTTTGATCACCGCCGAAACGGAAGCGGCCAAAGATTTGCTCAATAAACAGATGCCTCAATTGCGCGATGCCTTAGCACGACAGAACTTTGGCTTTGGTGAAATCGCCGTTCAGGTGGATCAACGTCAAAAAGGCGATTCATCGGGACAAGGTTTTGATGGCGTGGGGGGGGGAAGAGGTTCCCTGCCGGGGACTGACGAGATCAACACGACCGGTTCTGTTCCGGTAACACGGGTCAACCAACCCTGGACCTCGGCACAAGGATTGTCAGTATTTGCCTGAAACCCTGGGGAAAATTTTGTTTTCATCAGGAAAAAGATACCCCTTGCGGCAGAAAAATCCAGTCCAGGGAGGAATGAAAAAATGGCACTCTTTGAAACAGGATAAAATAAATCGTTTAATATCAGTCTATTATTTTTAAATACAATCAGGCACAAAAATTGAATGGTAAGTTTGTAACATCGGTAACACCGGCGGTTCATGCTTCAAAGCACGAGAAAATTGCCCCATCCGGTCTGGAACAGGTTAGGCATCAGGAGAAAACAACATGGTCGTCAATAGCACTTACGGTTCCGTACCCACAACACCCACAGATGCCGGAAAATATACCTCCACCAAGCAGGACGCCGGCCAGCTGCAAACCGACTTTTTAAAAATGTTGACCGCCCAATTGGAGAATCAAGATCCCCTGTCCCCCGTGGATAACACGGACATGACCGGCCAAATGGCGCAATTTCAGGCTTTGAGTGAGCAACAGCAGGGCAATGAACTGCTCCGACAACTGATTTCCATGCAGTCGGTGGATCAGGTCAACCAAGCCGTTGGCTACATGGGCAAGCAGGTGGTCACCGAAGGGGATCAAACCGCATCCGAAGGGGGACAAGCCACAGTACGTTTCCAAATGCCGGAAGCGGGTGTGGTCAACATCGGCCTCTACGACGCCAGTGGTCGCTTGGTCAAATCGGTAGACGGTCAGGGGTTCCAGGCTGGAGAACAAAGTCTCACCATCCAGGACGCTCAATTGCCCGAAGGGATATTGACCTTCTCGGTGATCATGCAAGGGGCCGATGGCAATACAGCACTTCCGACCTACGAAGGGGGCGAGGTGACGGGGGTCGTCAACGATCCTGAGAAGGGGGTCACTTTGCAAGTCAACGGCCATACCGTCAATCTGGCCGATGTGCGGCGCGTCGAGCGGATGCCCACCAAGGCTGCGGTGACCACGGAACCAGAGAGCTAAAAACGCACCATCATAACACGAAAGAGACTGACCAGCGCATTGTTTCAGGAGAGCATTCATGTCCATTATTCAAGCCATGTTCGCAGGTTCCAGTGCCTTGACCAACTTTGGCGAGGCTATGACGGTAATCGGCAACAACCTGGCTAACGCCAATACGACTGCGTTTAAGGCCAGCAGTTCATCTTTTGAAGACGTGTTAATCCAAACGGTCGGGGGTGGCCAGGGCAACGGTGCCTCAACCCAAATCGGAACCGGTGTCGGTCTGGCGGATGTGCGCCAAAACATGGTCCAGGGATCGTTTTCTCAGTCCGCCAATGTCACCGATCTGTCCATCGATGGTCGGGGCTTTTTCCAGGTGCGCGACAAAAGCCTGACAACCGATGAAAAATTGGACCAGAGTGGTCGGCCCAAGGATCTTTTTTATACGCGGGCTGGCGGGTTTACCAAAAACAAAGAACATCTTCTTGTCTCTTCGGGGGGGATGGTGCTTCAAGGCTGGGGACTGGATGATGAGGGCAATACCGTAGATAACCCCAAAGACATTGATCTCAGCAACTACTATATCCAGGGGATCAAACCCACCCCCACATCTCTGGTGACGTTGGGTGTCAACCTGGATTCCACCACAACCGCCCTGCCGCAATCGGTACCGTACAACCCCGAAGATTCCGCCACCTTCGATCATGAAACGTCGGTACGGGTATTCGACTCCGGTGGTACGGGACATGATGTTCGCATTCAGTTTCGCAAAGCTCCCATGCGTGTGCGTGCCACAGCGACGACCAGCAATGCCAATCTGGCCAGCAAGACCGTCAAGTTTGATCTGAACTTGACCGACGCCCAGAAAACGGCGGGAGTCAAAGAAGATACCGTTACCGTAACCCTGAAACCAGATAAAGTTGGCGGCACAACCCTGGTCAGTGATCCCATCACACTCCCTGCCGGTTCTCAGGTTCTCGATTTTTCAAAATTGACGATCGGTGGCAAACCGTTGACCGACTCGCTGGATGCCACGACCGGTTACCAGACGCAGATGAAAGCCGCCGGGGGTGGCACGACCACCAACATGTCCGGCTTTGGCATTTTTACCATCAAGTTCACCTTGGGCCTCTCGGATACGCTCAAAGCCGCCAAGGCCACTAGCGACCAGGTTACCCTGACACTCACCCCGGTCACTGGCGGAACACCCCTGGTCACCGACCCCGTTACCATGAAGGCTGGATCGCAGGAGGTCAATCTGGCATCGTTGACATCGGGTGGCAAACCGCTGGCATTGGATCCCAATACCCGCTATCAGATCGATTATAAAACGACAGGCAACAGCAACATCGACAATCTGGTAGGGACTGACAACATCCCAGAGATCAAAGGGGTGGATAACGACGGCACCTGGGAATGGCATGTTGTCGTAGAAAATGAACAGTTGGACTTATCCCAAAGAGGAGCCAACTCCAACACCCTGACGGCCCTGGATCTCAGTTCCAAGAATTTTGAGACTGCGGCCCCCGGCGGTGTCGATTATACCCAGGGTAAGCTGATCTTTAATGAAAAAGGACAACTGCAAAAGGAAGGATCCATACCCATCACCTTGAAGTTTTTGGGTGCCGACTCGCAACAGGTTTTGTTTAACTTTGGCGATGCCGTTGGCAATTATGGCGATTCGACCAATGATTTCAGTATGGGCGCGAAGAGTACCCTCTATGAGGCCACCCCGATCCCCGATGTCGGCAATACCGGCGGCAATGGTTGCCATCAATCCACCAGCCCGTTTTCACTCCTGCGTCTGGAACAAAATGGCTTCCCCTCCGGTACACTGGACAAACTGGCCATCAACGAGGAAGGGGTCGTCAGCGGCAACTTTACCAATGGCCAGAGCAAGGATCTCTATCAAATCACCGTCTATGATTTTGACGACGAATATTCCTTGGAACAGGTCGGGTCCAACCTGTTCAATGAAACCAATGCTTCCGGGAAGGCGCGAAAGAATATTGCCGGCACGGGTTCCCTGGGCAATATCATCTCCTACTCTCTGGAGCAGTCCAACGTGGACATGTCGGCGGAGTTCGTCCGCATGATCACCACCCAAAGGGGATTCCAGGCCAACTCACGTATCGTCACCGTCACCGATGGTATGCTCGAAGAACTCCTGGCCCTCAAGCGGTAATCGCCAAACTTGGGTATGGAGAACTCTTGTAGGTTCAATCATAGGCTGTTAATGTGAAGCAGTAATCGAAAGACAGTCTCACAATCAAAGGTGAAACATGGCGGAAGATTCGGAAACTGAAGAGTCTGGCGGTAACAAAGGAGGTGGGGGTGGGCTGATAAAAATCATCCTCCTGGTCGTGGGTCTTTTGGCAGGCGCGGGAGGAGGTTTCTTCGTCGGCAAAGGGATGGGAGAAAAAAAAGCTGCGGAAACCCAACAACTCGCCCCTGCCGCAGAAGTCGTGGACAAGGATCCCAACACCATGGTGGGGGAGATGTACAAGCTTGATCCCTTTGTGGTCAACTTGAGCGAACCCCGGGGTAATCGCTATTTAAAATCCACCATCGAGTTGGAAATGGACTCCGAAGCCCTGAAGGCGGAACTGGAACGGCGCAAGGCGCAGCTCAGAGATACCATTCTGCAACTCCTTACGTCTAAGTCTTCCCAGGAATTGCAAGCCCTGGAGGGCAAGTTCCGCTTGCGTGATGAACTGCTCAGTCGCATCAATGCCATGTTGGTCAATGGCACGGTAACACGGGTCTATTTCACCGAATTCGTCATCCAATGATGGTCGTTAAATGACTCAAGTTCTCTCATCTGAAGAAATCGATGCCTTGATGCAGGGGTTGGAGGAAGGTGCCATCGACTTGGAAAACGTCGATGAGGATCTCCCTGGGGCCGCCGAAGAAAAAAAAGTCACCCCATTTTTCTTCGGCCAAAAAACCTCCATCCGCGTCGGGGCCATGCCGGGGCTTGACCTCATCAACGAGCATCTGGCCTCACAACTTTCCTTTAAGTTAAGCCAAAAGGTTGGCCGCGAAGTCCATGTCCAGCCCAAGACGACCACCAATCAAATTTTTGGTCGGTTTCTCCATGGATTGGATCCGCCTATCTTTATCAGCATTCTGCGCGTGGAACCGACTCAGGCCATGAGCCTGATTTCCATCGATGGCGACGTGATGTACCATATCCTTGAAGGATTTTTTGGCGGTAGCGGTGAATCAGAACGACCCTATCGCAATTTTTCCACCTTCGAGATGAAGGTCATCAACCAAATCATGGATGTAACCCGAGAGCAGATTGAACTCTCCTGGAAAAAGCTGGACAGTTCCTTCAAGCTGGTTCTCACCCGGTGGGAAAACCAACCCCAGTTTGCTGCGGTCATGCCGTTGGACGAGACGGTGTTTCTCATCTCCTTTGCGGTGGAAGTTGGCGATGCCGAGGGGAGTCTCACCGTCTGTTATCCTTCGGTGATCCTCGAACTGTTCAAACAACAGCTTAAAGTCGGCTTCCAGCAGAAGGATCAGGTTGAGGGATCATCGGCTTGGATCGACGCCCTGGTTCATCAATTGGGGATGGTTTCATTGCGGGTATCCCCAGTTGTCTCCAGTGAGGTGATGTCGGTTCAGGAGATGATCGACCTGAAAAAGGGGGATATCATCACCTTGAGTCATGATCTTTCCAAAGACATTACCGTTGAAGTCGAGGGAAAAACAAAGTTTCTGGCGCAGGCGGGCATTGCCCATGGTAAAAAAGCGGTCCGAATCACGCAGATCGTTCCTGAAGATAAATGAACAAAAGTTGATCTCCTCCCCCCAGGGGAGCGACTCAGACAACCCATGAATGGATTAAATCGGGAGAATTCCGTCAATGGACGAAAACGAGGCCGCCAACCTTGAATTTGACATGAACGCACTGGGTGGTGGGATGGATAGTATATCCCTGCCCTCAGGAGGCGTTCCGAAAAACCTGGAACTCCTGATGGACGTGCCGTTGAATGTTTCGGTGCGACTGGGGGGAGTGCGGATGCAAATACGCGATCTGCTGAAGCTCAACAAGGGGGCTTTGATCGAGATGGAAAAGGAGGCAGACGATCCTTTGGAAATTCACGTCAATGATCGCCTCTTAGCTTATGGTGAAGTGGTGATGATCAAGGATAAACTGGGGGTACGCATTACCGATATCGTCTCTTTGAATGAAAGGTTGGAGAATCTTCGCGGATGATACGGAAGGATTTCATCGCCCCGTGTGTGTTGGCGGTACTGGCCACGTTGTCTCCCTGCAACCCTTCCTGGGCTGAGGAGGGTGCGCCGGTTGTGGATCTGTGGACCAAAGGGGTTGAAGTTTCGGGGTATTTATTTATTTTCATTGTTTTGGCGGCGTTGGTGGTTCACCTGACCAAACGTTATCAGCCCCATTGGGGTGCTGCCGGTCCCATCCAGTTGGTTGATGGTCGTAACCTGGGGCCGGGGCTGGGGGTGCGGTTGGTCCGTGTCGGTTCGCGGGCGTGGCTTTTGGGTGTCACCCGTGAGCGTATTTCCCTGCTTGCGGAGTTGAATGCCTCGGAACTTCCGGCAACGCCATCGGCACCACAGCATCCCCCATCCTCCCCTGCCGGGACGCCATCGTGAAATCTTGGATCAAACGTGGGGTTTTGCTGACGCTGCTGGTTACCGCGTTGGCCTGGGTTGTATGGATCGATCCGGTTCAAGCAGCCAATATCAAGCTTCCTGGGGTCACCTTTCATACCGGCGAAGCAACAGGGGCGGCTGACCCGGAACAGGTGGGGATTGGCCTCCAAATTCTCGCCTTTATGACGTTATTTTCATTGGCTCCGGGTTTGCTGGTGATGGTGACCTCGTTTACCCGGGTCATCGTGGTGATGTCGTTTACCCGTCAGGCTTTGGGACTTCAGGGACAACCGCCCAACCAGGTACTTATCGCCTTGGCCTTGTTCGTCACAATGTTTGTGATGGGGCCGGTTTTTGATCGGGTATATGACAATGCCCTTCGCCCCTATCTGGACAAAAAAATTAATGAGGAAACGGCATGGAACCGGGCGGTGGAGCCGATGCGTGCCTTTATGTTGCGGCAGACGCGGGAGAATAATCTTGCCATGTTCGTCCGCCTTTCTGGTGATAAAAAACCACAGAGTGCCAATGATATCCCGCTACGACTGGTCATCCCCGCTTTTATGCTATCGGAGTTGACCACTGCTTTTCAGATTGGATTTTTGATTTATCTACCATTTTTGATTGTTGACATGGTGGTTGCCAGCGTCATTATGTCTATGGGTATGATGATGTTGCCGCCGTTGGTGATTTCCATGCCGGTCAAATTGATTTTATTTGTCCTTGTGGATGGCTGGACCTTGGTGGTGGGATCTTTGGTACAATCTTTTAAATAAAAAAATTATTAAAAGAAAAAAGGGGTCT
>PEAO01000125.1 GCA_002753615.1 Magnetococcales bacterium DCbin2 | reverse complement strand
ACGGTCCAAGGCAAAACGTGCTTCCAATGCGTCCAGAGTGACGGAAGATTCATTCCTCTCCATCGCCGCGACCCCTACCATAAAATCATGGTGGTCTTCGATATATTCGCACACAGCTTCCCGGAGACATTCGCTCAAAGGCTTCCCCATCTGGATCGCCAAAGTTTGCAACGCAGTTTCCAAAGATTTCTCCAACGGAATCGATAACATAAAATTTCTCCAATGTGAATTTCCCTGTCACCCTTGATACCATCCTATTCTTTAGATCGACAATGCCCACGATCATAACAATTAAAGCAGCATCAGTAAAACCGTTCATCCAAGAAGTTTCGCCATGTAACCTCTTGCTTCCTGACCGTGAATTCCGGTATTGATCTGGACTACGATGCCGTTGTCAAACCGAAATATTTTTTCACTGGAAGGAAGACGAACCGTGAAAGTCATCATCGTTGGGGCGAACTTTGCCGCTTTGGCCGCCATTGAGCGTTTGCGCGACCTGGATCTTGGACGCAACCTGCAACTGGTCGTCGTCGCCCCAAAACCGGAATTTTTCTACCAACCCAGCCTGATCTGGATTCCGACCAAGGGTCGCACCTCCGAACAACTCCACGTTCCCCTGACCCCCTTTTTTGAGCGGATGGGGGTCGATTTTGTCCCGGCCCACGCCATTGGTGCCGAAAATGGAGGACGAACCCTCCTGACCACCGCCGGCCCGATGGACAATGATGCCCTCCTCATCGCCTCCGGTGGCGATTATCTGAAAAAAGCCCCAGGGATCGAACATCATGCCCTGATCCCCTGCCAACTGGCCCATGCCAATCGGGCCAGAGATACCCTCGAACACATGACTGGCGGACATCTCGCCTTCGGGTTTGCCGGCAATCCCAACGAACCCACCGCCATCCGTGGCGGCCCTATGTTTGAATTCATGTTTTGTATCGATAATCATCTGCGAAAAATGGGGCTGAGAAAAAAATTCGTACTCACTTTTTTCAGCCCCATGGCCGAACCGGGCAAACGGATGGGACCCAAAGCGGTCTCCGGGTTACTCGCTACCATGGAAAAAAGAGGCATTCAGACCCATCTGGGACACAAGATCACCCGCTTTAAACCCGATGGCGTCGAAACCGAAAAGGGACAGATTCCCAGCGATATGACCCTCTTTATCCCGGGAATGACCGGCCAACCCTGGTTTGCCAAAACCGGCTTCCCCCTCTCCCCCGGTGGTTTCATCCAGGCCGAGGGCACCGGATTGGTCACAGGAACCCACAGGGTCTATGTCGCCGGAGACGCAGGATTTTTCCCCGGTCCCGACTGGCGCGCCAAACAAGCCCATATGGCACAACTACAAGCCGCCGCCGCTGCGGAAAATATTTTCCTGGAACTCCATGGCAAACCGGCCCAAAAAACTTTCCGTACCGAACTGATCTGTATCGTCGATACCGAAAAAACCGGCATTTTCGTCTCCCGGTTTGAACGGTTCGGACTGATTCTCCCCCCCATGTTCCTGATGCATCTGGTCAAGGTGGGGTTTGAACGATGGATCATGGATAAATACCGCTGACCAACCGGTGTAAAAAAATACTTAACATGTCACCTCATGTTTGCTATAGTGCGCAAATGCGTAAGACTCGAAAATCATCAACCGGAAAGGTTGGCTCCCATGCGTATTCGCTCCGTCTTTGCCCTGCTTCAAGCCCTACTTCAAGCCCTACTTCAAGCCCTACTTCAAGCGATTGGGACGTTTCTCTTCCCCGCCCCAACCCCGCAACCCGTCGTCATCCCGGTGCGCATCAACACCCTCCCCAGGTCGCGTCGCCGATAACGAAACCCGATCCGAACCCTTCAAGCCCAAAAGAAAAATCTTGGGACACCACCCCAAGCTTGGTCTGGGGGGAAATGATCCCCCCTGTCCCCTCGCCATATAACCTTGAATCGAGTGCTGGATGATCCTCGATAATCCTGAAAAGAATCCCATTTTTGTCCATTATGGACATCAAGTGGACCGACTTTTCGATGGAAACACGAAGGTTATACAAGCTGAAGACCTTTTTGATTCTGATCAAGAGCTTGTCGGAACACAACACCCCAATCTACCTCAAAAAGGCAAACGGCTCGCCGATTACGCCGATGAGGCGGATGTACTCTTTCTTCAATCATCCATCCAACGGCTCCAGGAAGCCCTCGCCAAAGATCATGAAGGACAGGAAAACGGGCCAGCTTCCGACCGGTCGCATCCATTTTCCCCCCCAACCACACAAAAGCTTAAGGAATTCCGCACCGCCCTGGCCAAGGCCAACGAGGCCATGATGGAGGAAAACCCTTTCTACGAACTCACCGGCCTCCTGTGGCGCTTGCATGCCCAAGCCCTGCAAAAAGCGTTCGCCGATCACCTGCCCCATCATATTCGCAACATGCCACGCCCCATCAAAGTGGCCCGGACCTTCACCCAAATCATCAAAAGTAGCCGCGAGGTCACCAGCTCCAAGGAAAAATTCCTGGAAATCCTGGGTAAAGTGGGATCCATCGGCAAGTTCACCCTAGGTCTGTTTCTTTTCATCGGCTCCACACTGACCACCGCCAAAGGGGTGTCAGACTTGGTGCAATTACCCGCTTTCGCCGATTATTTCGGCCCAGGCCTCATGGGCAGCCACAACGAGGGGCTGCGCACAGGATTGGCACTCCTCACGGGGCTTCTCCTCTCTTCCGCCATCCTCGACTTTAAATCGCGCCTGTTCCAAGGGGTCGCCGAAACCGGAAAGGTGTTCCCCGGGTATCTGCTTGCCTTACGACGCAATCCGCGATGGGTCATCATCGCGTTGTTTTTGACCTCCGCCTCCATTTGGACCAACTATGACGGCATCGTCTTACTCCTGTCTAAGACCGAAGACCTTTCCTGGCAATGGAAACAAGTGCAAAAACAGGTGAAAACCGGCCTGGGAGATCCCACACAAGTCGATACGACCCATCCCGATTCCCTGTGGGATCTCCATGCCGTGCTGCAACAAAATATCGCCCAGGCCATCCAAAAATTTCAAACGGTCCCCGATGACGAGATGACCGGGACCGCCTCCAGCGGTGTCGCCATGAAAGGGCCACGGTATTGGGGAAAATATTTCATCGTCAACGGCGGCTATCAGCCGGGGATCCAGGATGTGGCCCATGCCCACAAACCCTCCACCATCACCGATAGCATTGATGCCATGCTCAAAGGTTCCGGCCTGGACCTTTCACAATCCTTGGAAGCACAATTGCTGAAACTCCTGGATGACTTTTCCCAGGATCTCGCCGCAACCAACACCAAGGTGCAGGCCCAAATGGAGAGTCTGGAGGCGATGATGTCCATCCACAGCCTCGCCCCTTCCGACCTTTACACCTTTTTTAACCTAGAATCCTACCACGTCAACAATAAGGTTCAGGAGGTGGTGACCACCCTGGAGGAAAACACCAGCCGACTCAGTGTCATGGCCGAACGCTTGAACCGTCTGACTGCCGATACCATCGCCCTGCTGGTCAAGGTCGATCAGGCGGGAGGGGTGGTTCTCAACCACTATGACATTCACATCCAAGTCCATATCCCCCAACTTGAGGCCATCGAACAACTTAAAAAAGGAAACATCCCAGGGGTCCAACGGCGAACCTTGGAGGAACTCAAAAGCATTCTCCTGGAACGCTATGGGTTGGCCATCGGAGGCACCATCTTATTCTTCATCCTCTTCATCGCCATCAGTATGGATCTCTCCGATCCCATCTTCTACAGTGCCATGGTGGCACGATGGGGACGGCGCGACCGACATTTCCTGGAAGAAAATATTCAACGATTTCAGAAGTGGGAACGGGAGATCATCCAGGATATTCGTGTATTTCTGATGCGTCCAGACATTCGTGCCTCCATCCCCAATCTTCCCTGCCCCCCCATGGCGGTCGTCACCTGGACACACCACCTTTTCCTGGAAAGTCTGGATGCCGCCGTCAAAGATCAGGAATCCCTCACCCCAACGGAAGCCCTGCGCTTCTGGTTTTTTGAATTATTTCAAGCCAGCCGCATCCGATTTGTCAAAGGATACAACGCCCGCCTTGCCGTCTCCAACCGGATCCTCTCCAATCCCCATGTTTTTGGCCCACGCCTGTTGAATCGTATTTATTGCGGTTTGTTCAATCCCTTCCGCGTTGGCGTCGATCATTTTGACATACGCCATGGACAAACCAAAAAAGCGATGACCCAGGAAACCGATGCCTTTGAATGCAAACTCAATGACCTGGCCGAATCCATTGCCGGTTCCACGCAACCACCCGTGCCGACCCCATGGATTCCCCGGTTTGTTTTGCTGGGCCGCACTTTATTCTTCAAACCCCTGATTCATGGCGATTTTCCATTTCCCCTAACCCGACTCAACTGGCTGCGGGAACAGGCACTTTTAAGGATCAGTTCTTTTTCCCGCCAGGAAGCCTTAGCCCATCTTGACCCCATACTCAAAGAATTCCTCGGGGTTGACCTTCCCAGAATCAAACGGGAATTATTTTACCTCATCGAGAATGAACTCAAGGATGTCCCCAACCAGAAAATTTTGCGTCGTACCCTGCAACTCAACATTCTCGAAGAAGAATTCCAGCTTATCCATGATGGCATCCTGTGCCTATTTGGCATGATTCACAGCCGTCGGTTTCCGTTGGATGATGCCATGCTCCATACGGTCTTAGAAAGCACCAACCTCCCTGAAGTCCTCGAAATGACCGAGGTTGAAGATGAAAACGGCACCGGCCTGCGCCGACGGCTCAACACCCTGGAATCCCGCCTGCGTAACCTGCTTGGCGTCATCCAGGGACTCCTCAGGGATCATGATCAGGTTGTTGGGATACTCACGCAAATGCGTAAAAACCTGCTGCGTCCCCTCCAAACCATCATCGACTCCTTGCATATCCGCGATGTCTATGAAAAAGCATGTGGATTTGACCAGTTACGCCATGAACATCGGGTTTTAGAAGGGTTAGTCATGTACCTATGGTGCGATGATTCCCAGGCCTCGGTCAACCATTCTCCCGACAATACCGGATCCAATCTGGCGATGGAGTTATTCCGTCAGAACGCCCAACAGGGCCATTTTTCTTTGCTGGGGTTGGCCCAAGAGTTGGAAGTGCGTCTTACCCAACTTAAAAAGGAAATGGATAGTCGTGTTTTTCTTTTGAATTATATCGACCAGCTCATCCAGAGAATGTTCGAGAAAATTCGTGAATCCTTTGTGTTGATCGCCCAGATATTTATTGTCGAGGCCCAAATTATGGCATCCAAAGGAACCCCATCCCCAAAAAGTTCGCAGATTGCGTTTTTAGAAGATAACCTGCTATTTCTCCGTTCCGTTCCGCTGGCCTTGCATCAGGATCAACTTAAAATTTGGTCTTTGGCCGGCCAGAACGATCTGACCGAGGATTCGGTTATTGCGGTTTTGCGTCATATGGAAAAGGAGGGGAGCCGGCTGTCCAAAAATCTTCAGAAAATTCTCGACTATTTGAATGACCAGGGGGAGATCCCTTTACTCCAACCCTCAAGCCAATTTGACGCTCCCCGTGTTGAAACCACCGATTCACACCAAGAGGTTTCCATCCATGGCGGCTGAGACTTCCCCAGACCAGGGATTATTGACTCACGAAGACATTTTGGATTTTCTCGTCCGTTCACCCAGTTTTCGCCATCTTCCCTCCGAGCTTCTCATCCGACTCATCGTCCCGATCCTGGGAATTTCCCACTATGAACCGGGTCAGTTGATCACCTATGAGGGAGGACGGCAGACCAACATTCACTTGGTCTATCGAGGCCGTGTTCATGGAATACGATCCACCGAGGGGGGACGCGAATTTCATTTTTTCATTCAAGAAGGGGAGATGTTTGGTGAGCTGGCGTTGCATTCCAATCGCACCAATACCAGCACAATTCGTGCAGTCGCCCCCACCATCTGCCTGACGCTGGAACTTGAGACTCTCAAAGAGGCCATGGCCAGCGAGTGGCGTCTGGCCAGGGCTATTTTCATGGTGATTGGCCAACGGCTTGCCGAGCGGTTAGCACCCATGGAAATCACCCCATTTCCCTGGTCAGAATCGTTGAAAGTCGGTTCTTCTCGCATCGACGCCCAACATGAACGTCTGTTCGACCTGATCAACCAACTGGGAAATTTATTGCGGCACACCGTCACGGATGCCACCATCCCGCAGGGAATCCATGGAATTCTTCGGGATTTATTACTTTATGTCGATACGCACTTTCATGATGAAGAACACATGATGGAGGATTTGGGACTCCCCTGGTTGGAAGCCCACAAAAAAATCCATCGCAGCCTTGAAAATGACATCATCAGCTTCAATCGCAAGATTCAACAAGCGACAGCACCGGAGAGTCAACACTTTATGCTACTGCAACTACATAAATTTCTTGGCGATCTCCTGGTCAACCATATTATGGAAGAAGATATGAAAGTTCGTTCATACCGACGCCCCCACCACGCCACTGTGGAAACGGGTCTCAAAAAAGAACAGGCTATCCCAAACCAGCAATCATCTTTCGTCAATCTTCCATGAGCAAGGCTGATTTCCATCCCATCCCCCCTACGGTCATCCATGACCAGGCCGAAACTTTCAAGCTTCAAGGTAACCAATATTTGCAACGTGGGATGTTGGATGAGGCTGCCCGCGCTTACCTGCGCGCCCTGGCAGTGCAACCCGACCATTTCATCGTCCTGTCCAACCATGGCATCGTCCTCCAGGCCCAGGGAAAACTGAACGAAGCGGTGGAACGCTTTTCCCAGGCCCTAGCGATACAGCCCGATTTTGTCGCCGCCCTGTCCAATCTGGGTGCCGTGTTGCTGCGGCTGGGGCGATGGCAAGAAGCAGAATCCCGATTACGCCAGGCACTCACCTTGGAACCCGACAATCCCGAGGCCCATTCCAACCTGGGCAATGTCTTCCTGACCCAGGGGCGGACTCAGGAAGCGATCCGACACTATCAACGTGCCGTGGAACTGAACCCCGAGCTTCCCGATCCCCTGGCCAACCTGGGGATCGCCTACCAGGATATGGGACAATTAGCCAAAGCGACCGATTTTTTGGAACGCGCCATGCGGTTGAATCCCCATCATCATGAAACCTGGACCAATTTGGGAACCGTTTATCATCGGCAAGGGCGGTTGGATGATGCCATGACCAGTCTGTCACGCGCTTTGCAATTAAAACCGGACCATCCCGAAGCCCTGGCCAACCAGGGTGCCCTCCTGGTGGAATTGGGGCGGTTTCCCGAAGCCCTAGCACGGTTCAGGGAGGCCCTGAAACACGCTCCCGATTTGGCCGACGCCCATATGGCCGAAGGTTTGACATTATTGCTTTTGGGTGATTTCAAGGGGGGGTGGGCCAAGCATGAGTGGCGTTGGCAACGGATCGGATTTCCTGGTCATGGTCTCCGGGTACCTCTGTGGGATGGCCAACGGCTGGACGGTCGTTCCATTCTGTTGCACTGCGAAAAAGGGATGGGAGACAGCATCCAGTTCGTCCGTTTTGCGCGGGATGTCAAGGCGATGGGAGGCCATGTGGTCTTGCGGTGTCCATCCTGTTTATTGCCCTTGTTGGCCACCGCCCAGGGGATCGACCAATGGTTCACCGACGGATCCCCCATCCCCGAATGCGACTGCCACGCCCCCCTAATGAGTCTTCCCTATCTGTTGGGAACAACCTTTGATACGTTAACCGCGCCATCGCCCTACCTGACCGCCCCCATCACCCACCCCCTCCCCACCCACTGGATCCAACGACCGGGACCGCGGGTCGGTCTGGTTTGGCGGGGAAATTTTTTGTTCCGTGATGATTTCAAGCGATCCATGGATCCCAACCTGCTCGCACCGCTATTGGCCATCCCCGGCATCACCTTCATCGGGTTGCAGGTCGCCCCCCGCCCCGGTGATATGGAAACCTTTGTCAACCGTCCGAACTTTTACGATGCCAGCCCGCACCTCACCGATTTTGCCCAAACCGCCGCTGTGATTGCCGCTCTTGATCTGGTGATCGCCGTCGATACCGCCGTCCTCCATCTGGCCGGTGCCTTGGCCCGCCCCACCTGGGCACTCTTGCCGCACATACCCGATTGGCGTTGGTTGTTGGACCGCGATGACAGCCCGTGGTATCCGACGATGCGGTTATTTCGTCAATATCAACGGGACGACTGGGCAGATGTGATCACCAGAGTGGCAGAACAGTTGCGGAGCCTACTTGGAGAACTTGGAACCAGACAGAATCAATAGAATAGGGGTTGCTG
>PEAO01000027.1 GCA_002753615.1 Magnetococcales bacterium DCbin2 | reverse complement strand
GGCAAAAATTGAAGCTTTTTATTTAAAGTCAAAACCCTGGGGAAAGAATTCCCCAGCCCCCTTCTTTCTTTTCAATAGTTTTTTAGGGGGGGCTGAACGGTTATGATTGTAGCAGGGCTGACGTGACGACTGCTTCCAGCAATGAATTTTTTTCCGTGTCGATTTCAAGTACCCTGATTTCTTTCTCTGCGCTATTCTCGTCTACGATTTACTCCATTCTTTGTTCGGATGCTTCCGAGGCTTTCAGTTTGTGTAACCTTCCAAGTCGGTGACATCACGATATGGCCGAAAATAAACGGATCCGGCTGGATCAACGGGTCTGGGAGGAAGGGTTGGCCGAAACCATTGACATGGCCCAACGTTTGATCATGTCTGGCGTCATTCTCGTCGATGATCGGCCTGTCACCAAACCGGGCAGTTTGGTTTCCATCCATGCCCATTTGCGCACCAAGCAAAAGACCATCCCCTGGGTCTCACGGGGCGGTCTGAAGCTTGCCCATGCCATCGCCCATTGGTCACTCTCCCTCAAGGGGACATCATGTCTGGATGTGGGAGCCTCAACGGGGGGATTTACGCAAGTGCTGCTCCATCATGGTGCCCGTCAGGTGATCGCCATGGACGTAGGATATGGACAACTGGACTGGAAGGTGGCGTCCGATCCCAGGGTCATCGTCATGGATCGGTTCAACGTCCGCAATCTGCAACCCAAAGATATACCCGAAGGGGTGGATTTTGTCGTGGTGGATGTCAGTTTTATCGCGCTCGCACGCACCATTCCACCGCTACTCACCATTCTCAAACCGGGTGGGCGAGGGGTGTTGCTGATCAAACCTCAATTTGAACTACCACCGCACCAAGTTGCCCCAGGAGGGGTGGTCGGCGACGACACCGCGCGTCATCATGCCGTAAAAGCGGTTACCGAACATTGCACAACAGCGGGAATGGATGTCGTTGGGATCACACCATCGCCCATCACCGGTTCCAAAGGAAACAAGGAATATCTGCTTTATTTTTCTTTTTCGCCCAAGTCGCAATCGCCTGCCGACCTACCACCGGATGACCGCCGAAGCCCAGGTGAATCCACCACCGAAGGCATCCAATAAAACCAAATGACCGGGGCGAATCCGCCCATCCCGCACCGCTTCATCCAGTGCCAGAGGAACACTGGCCGCCGATGTATTGCCATGGTGATCCACCGCCATGACCACCTTGCTTTCGGGAATGTTGACGCGCTTGGCTGTTGCTTGGAGAATGCGCTTGTTGGCCTGATGGGGAATGAACCAGTCCACATCGTCTACCGTCAGACCATTGGCTGCCAGGGCCTCTTCGGCGACGGCTCCCATGGCTTTGACCGCCTGCTTGAAGACTTCGTTGCCGTGCATGTCCACAAATCCCAGGGCGTCGTGTTTGACATCAAAGCCATTGGGCCGTCCCTGAGATATCCCTCCCGTCACATGTAACAATTCGACATAACTGCCATCGGCGTGCATGTGGGTGGAAAGGATCCCCCGGTCACTCGCGTCTTCGATGGCTTCCACCACCACCGCCCCGGCCCCGTCACCAAACAAAATGCAGGTCGTTCGATCATTCCAGTCCAGGATGCGGGTGAATGTTTCCGCCCCGATGACCAACACTTTTTTAGACATTCCCGAACGGATGAACTGATCGGCGATACTCAAGGCGTAGACGAAACCGGTACAGACCGCCTGAATATCAAAGGCTGGAGCTTTGGCACTCTGAGCACCTATTTTTCGCTGAACAATCGCAGCCGTTGCCGGAAATACCAAGTCGGGTGTGGAAGTGGCACAGATAATCAGGTCCAAATCCTTGGGATCACAACCAGCCGCCTCCAAGGCACGCCGACTTGCATGGGCCGCAAGGTCAGAGGTCATCTCCCCCTCGGCGGCGATGCGGCGTTCGAGGATCCCCGTGCGACTGGAAATCCATTCGCTGGTCGTATCAACCAACTTGGCCAACTCATCGTTGGTCATCCGTTTTTCTGGCAGGTAGGAACCTGTTCCAATGATCCTGGCCCGCGGTGCGTTCATTCCATTCCCTTTCCATTGTTGAGCAAGCCAACGTGCGTTTTAATGGTCTGATTGACTTTGTTGATGGTTAAATCTCTGGCAACGCGAATCGCTTGTCCAAAGGCATAACCATCTGCCGATCCATGACTTTTTACCACAACACCATCCAGCCCCAACAACATCGCTCCGTTCAAAGTTCTGGGATCCAGCCTTTGCTTGAAACGGTTCAATGCTGGCCGCGCCAGGAGAAAGCCGATACGCGACCAAAGGGAATGGCGCATACTCTCTTTGAGAAAGTGGGAGATCATCCGCACCACACCCTCGCTGGATTTTAAACTGATATTGCCCACAAATCCATCGCAGACGATGACATCGATGTGTCCTTCATAGATGTCGGTCCCCTCGACATTCCCGACAAAATGATCACCCAAGGCACGGCGAATCAGTTCGGCGGCTTCCTTGACAACGCCAGTCCCTTTGACCTCTTCGGAACCGACATTCAACAGGCCGACTTTAGGGTTTTGGCGGTGCAGCACCTGGGTGGCATAAATTTCCCCCATGATGGCAAACTGACAAAGATTTTTGGCCCCACACTCCACATTGGCCCCAAGGTCCAACATCATGGTTTTTCCGGTTTTGGTAGGGACCAGCGTGGCGATGGCCGGTCGATCGATACCCGGCAACATGCGCAAAACAAACCGTGATGTCGCCATCAGGGCACCGGTATTCCCAGCCGACACCATCGCATCGGCTGCCCCAGACTTGACCAGATCAATACCAACCCGCATGGAGGAATTTTTTTTAAACCGGAGTGCCTGAGCCGGTTCTTCCCCCATACCGACAACCTCGGATGCCACTTGGATTTCAAAGTGGTCCCGACTGGACTTGACCTTTTCAAGTTCTTCCAGGATGACCGCTTCTTGGCCCACGAGGATAAACCGGGTATCTGGGAAATCCAATGCCGCGCGCACGGCCCCTTCAATGACCGAGCTTGGGGCATGGTCCCCCCCCATAGCATCCAAGGCTATACGGATATCCACGCGGTTATCATCCCGGCTCCCGGTAAGATTTAGTCTTCAACCGCAGCCACCACTTCCCGACCAGCATACCAACCGCATTTCGGACAAACCCGATGGGGCATGGTGGGTTCCTGGCAGTTGGTGCAGATCGAAAGACTTGGCGGCTTGATCGCATTGTGTGCCCTGGGGCCCCCACGCCGGGAGGAGGAGATTCGTTTCTTTGGGACAGCCATTTTCAACTCCTTCAAAGAAAAATCGGGTCAATACGACCGTTCATGCCCTATGAACCCGAAAGGTTTTAGGAAAGTTTCATCTCTTTCAATCTGGAAAAAGGACCTTCCCTGGTATTGTCTTCACACTGGCACCGCTCATGGTTACGGTTGCAGCCACACTGCGGGCATAGGCCACAACAATCATCGGAGCATACGGGTATCATGGGAAGATCCAGCAACAATTCCTCCCGTACCAAATCTTGTATCGCCAATTCGCCAGAGGGTAAAAACGTCTGATCATCTTCAAGGCTTCGGACTTTGTGGTTGCGTGCCGGATCGCTCCCAACACAAAACAACCGGTCTATTGGGCTATTTTGTTCGCGACCAAACGATTCAAGGCAACGGGAACACACGTACTGCCCCTTATAGACCAGAGTTCCAGAGATACGCCACTGATCGTTGTTAGCGCGGGCGACGGTGATCTCGACGGCAACCGGATCGGGAAGCATCATCTCTTCTGGTGGCAAGGACAACTGGCCACCGGAAATGTGGCCAGAAAAATGCCTTTCCCGGTAGCTCTTCGGGTCCAATGGAATAACAAGCCCATCCAACAGCATTCAGACACCTTGTTCAGACCGATAAATATTGTGTCAGGAACGGACCATGTACACAACGACCAATCCAAGAAACATCAGGACAAATCCCGTTTGGCGCAATGGGCGATCCGACATTTCGGCAACCTTGATGATCCAGTTTCGCATTTTATCTGGGGCCACGAAGTAGGGAATCCCTTCCAAGATCATTACGAGTCCCAATGCGGTTAAAAAATCCTTCAATGGTTTATCCACTCAGGGGGTTGGAGGTTGTCCATCCTGGAGAAAGCGGAAAAAACCAGTGGGTTGTACCAGCAAAGTGGTATCTTCTGCAAAGGCTTTTTGATAGGCATCCAAAGTTCTTTTGAACTCGTAGAACTGGGGATCTTTTTTATAGGCTTCGGCATAGATGTTGGCCGCTTCGGCATCGCCGGAACCACGGATTTCTTCCGAGGATTTAAAAGCGTTGGCCATGATGATTTCTCGATCCTTGTCCGCGATAGAACGGATCTTGACCGCTTCTTCCTCACCTTCGGCGCGATATTGCTTGGCTTGCCGCTCCCGTTCGGTCTGCATTCTCTTGAAGACCGCTTTGGAGTTTTCGATGGGGAGGTCGGTCCGCTTGATGCGGACGTCCAAGACCTCGATGCCGTATTGCGACGATTGTAGATTGGCCTGGGTTCGGATACGGGCCATAAGATCTTCGCGGGCACCGGCGACGATTTCCATCATGGTGAACTGACCCAGAACTTCACGTAGATTGGAATAGATAATGTCATTGATGCGGGCTGTGGCACCCGCTTCATTGCGAACGGTCTGGTAAAATTTCAACGTATCCACGATCCGCCAACGGGCATAGCTGTCAACTTTAAGATTCTTTTTGTCGGCGGAGAGAATTTCCTGCGGCTCCTGATCGAAAACCAACAATCTTTTCTCAAAGTTATACACGTCCTGCAAAAAGGGAACCTTGAAGTGTAAACCGGGTTCGCTAACCGCACGAATGGGCTTGCCAAGTTGCAGGATCATGGCTTGTTGTACTTGGTGAACGATAAAGACCGATTGGGACAGCAAGACAAGTCCGGCGATGGCCAGGACGGTCAGTCCCGTTTGCAATCCTTTGTTCATGGCTTGACCTCTTGTGTTTGCACCTGAGTACCGGCAGGAGACAGGGCGGTCAGGGGAAGGAAGGGGAGGACGCCACGACTGGCATCGGGATGCATAACAACCTTCTTGGTATTGGCCAATACCTCTTCCATGGTTTCGACGTACAACCGGGTGCGGGTGATTTCGGGTGATTTTTTAAATTCCGTTAACAGGGCGAGGAAACGGTTGACCTCACCTTTGGCGCGGGCAATCTTCGTGGCTTTGTAACCTTCGGCCTGTTGAATTTCCTGAGCCGCCTGACCTTTGGCCCTGGGGAGGATATCGTTCTTGTAGCCTTGCGCTTCGTTGATGGCCCGTTCACGATCTTCCCTTGCGCTGGCAACATCTTTGAAGGCATGGATCACCTCTTGGGGAGGGGCCACCTGTTGAAGTTGCACATTGACGACAACGATGCCGCTTTTGTAGCTATCAAGAATTTCCTGCATGGTCACCCGGGTGTTGGTTTGAATGATCTCTTTTCCCGAAGTCAATGCGGTATCGATGTCATTGCGGCCAATGACTTGGCGGATGGCCGATTCGGCGGCATTACGGACGGCATTGTGGGGATCGTCGCCGGGATTGCGGACGTTGAATAGGAAATTGGCAGCCCCATTCTCCTGGATGCGATATTGGACCGACAGGTCAATATCAATGATGTTTTCATCACCGGTGAGCATGAGGGATTCTACGGGGACATCGGTATTGTTGCGTCCACGGCTACGATAGCCGATTTCAATTCTTTGGATCTGCGTAACCTGGGGTGTGTAGACGCTTTCGATGGGGTAGGGGAGGTGGAAGTGTGGCCCGGGATCGGTGGTCTCGATGTAGCGTCCGAAGCGGACGACCACCCCTTGTTCATCGGGGGCGACGACGTAGATGCCGGTTGCCATCCACAGGGCGAAAATGACCAATGCGATGATCGGCCATAGCTGGCCACCAGGCAACTTGCCCTTGAACCGTTCTCTGGCAAGATCAAAAATTTTTTCTAGATCTGGAGGTTGGGGTGTACCAGAGCCTGAACCCCACGGTCCTTGCTGTCCGCCCCCATTACTGTTCCATGCCATGATTCAACTCCTCAGGAGTGCCGCCTCGTCTGTCATTCATGGGAAATCATCCTCAAAAAGGGGTTAATGTTCTCATCATTTGTCCTTCAAGTAAAGGTACTATCCAGCGTTGCCACCACCGCAAGGGCGGCGATGGCAGCGGTTTCGGTTCTGAGGATGCGGTGACCCAGCGAGATGGCGGTAACGTGATGATCGGACATCAACTGTCGCTCATGGTCACTCCACCCCCCCTCTGGGCCACAGAGGAGTGCCATGGGTTGATCGCGGTGGTGTTGGTGCCAGGTAGGTAGCGGTATTCTCGGTTCATAAACGTCCAGGAAGGCCCGTTTTTCATCAAAATGCTTGGCGATAAACCGATCCAATGATTGAACCGGGTGCAACCTGGGGATGATTGCCCGGCGACACTGGCGGGCCGCCTTCAAGACAATTTTGCTCCAGGTAGAAGATTTACTCTGCCCATGACGGGTTTCATCGACAGGTTGTCCCCGTTCCGAGAGGAGCGGGCAGATTTCCGTGGCCCCCAGTTCTACCGCCTTCTGGAGAATCAGAAGCATCCGCTCACGTTCGGGGATGACGGGGCATAACCGCCGAGGATGCCTGGGTTCTATTGCCGCTGGGAGGGATTCAAAGACGACCGATTCCATGCATCGGGGCAGGAGTCGCGCACGGAAATAACCCCCTTTCGGGTCTACCATGGTCAACACGTCCCCAGGACGGGCCTGCCAACGTTCCAGGGTGGCACCCATATCCGGTTCCAATGCGACCACCTCTTCCCGTTGAGATGGGGACCAGGCAAGCCGGATCATCGGCGTATCCGATCCCGTGAGGCGATGGTTTCGTGGAGAATTCCCCGCAAAATGGAAACCTCCCGTTTGTCCAATGCCGCCCGGTTAAAAAGTGCCTTGAGGCTCCCCATCATCACCCGCCCTTGTCCCGGTTTGATAAAATCAATTTCTCGGAGAACCATTTCCAAATGGGTGAATAATCGGTTCATGTCATCGGCGGAAGCCAATGTTTTGTGTTCCACCGCCATCAAACCCATCTCCCGGTTGGCCTCCATGGCCAGCATGACCTCATAGGCGATGACCATGACTGCGTGAGACAGATTGAGGGAACCGTAAGTGCCGGTGGTGGGGATGTTGCACACGACATCGGCCCGATCAACATCCACCGAATGCAGCCCCGTCCGCTCGGTCCCAAACAAAATCCCCCCCTTTACCCCATCGCAAACCATCCGTTCTTGCCAACGTGCCGCCAGTTGCCGGGGGGTGAGTACCGTTTGCCGTTGGCCTCGGGAACGGTTGGTCGTGGCGGCAAGAAAGTGGAGATCTCCCACCGCCGCCTCCACACTTGCAAATATCTTGGCATTGGCCAGAATCTCCAGACCACTGGCGGCAAAAGATTCTGCCTCCGGGTGGGGAAATCTTTGTGGTGCCACCAGGCGCAACTCGGTTAAACCCATATTGGCCATGACCCGTGCCGTTGCGCCAATATTGCCAGGATGACTGGTCCGGTCCAGGATGATGACTGGCATCCATGGGGATACGCTATGACAAACGTTCAAGGTTTTCTGACTCCAAAATCAATGGATACGGTTCACAAGGGGGTAAAAATTCCAAAATCTTAGCCTCAAGCCTTCGTGAGACTTTGACCGAATTCCGTTTTGAATTCAATAATCCTTCCCACAAATGAAAAAGCAGTTCAAGATAGCACCCGGGCTGTTGAAAGCGATTCGCGAGGATTTTACGGCGCTCCGGGCGACCGGACAGCAGGATGAAAACACTATTATTGGGTCGGATTCTTGAAGTACAGCAAAGGGTTTTTCAAACATTCAGACAACGCCAAACGTAAGCCTGCGGCCATACGGCGCGCTGCTACCCCTAAATCCACAGGTGCCGTCAGACGTCAATCATCACCCCCTATGGGCGTCAGAAATTTACTGATGCCCATTGCGTTTTTGGCTGCCCTTGGGTGTGGATGGGGAATTTTGGCACTTGTGCAGACGATCCAAACCCAAGAAGTTCGTAACCCCTGGCAGGCCTGTCTGGAAAGTCAGGAAGGGGGTGTCCTCTATCCCTCTCTGATCGAAATCCCTGCGGGAAACTACAATCTTCCCATGGATGCCTCGCCCCTGACTCCGTTTTTGCAATTTTATCGGAAGCCTCATTTTGTTTTAGAAAAAAGTTTTCTTGTTCAAAGCCGGGAAGTGGATCAGGAACAGTTCCGGCGTTATGCCGATGAGGTCGAGCGTCTCCAGGATTTTAATGAAAAACAACGGTTACGGCTGCGCATGGGTGAGCATTGGGGCCACAGTGATGTCCAGGATTCCCTGGTGCGACATATCTCCTGGGAAGGGGCTATGGATTATGCCCAGTGGTTTTCAAAAAAAACGGGCTGTGACTATCGTCTTCCCTACAGGGAAGAGTGGGCGGTCGCGGCAATCTACCTCAATTCCCTGGGTAAGTCGGTCATCGATGGTTCCATTGACGCGGAAGGTGTCGTAAAAAGCATCCTTTTTGGAACGCGGGAGTGGTCACAATCCCCCTGTCCAGATGGTTATCATATCCTGGGTGGGGACGATTGGGTTGCGACCGCCGACGACCGAAAAGAAATTTGTATGCCTGCCATACTCGCGATGGCGGGATTTCGTTTGGTTTTAAATCCCCCCAGCGTCCCCGGTACTACCGCAGTGGGTGGCCAGGAGGGTGGCCAAGCGCGTGGCCAAACGCGTGATGAGACCGGCGATTCTCTGAAGATGGATCAGGCATTGACGGTGGAAAAAAATAATTCCGCCCCATGAACGAATCGCCAAATTTTTTTTAAATTTGCACAGCTTAAAGTTCATACTGAAGGGACTTGAAAACGTGACCAGTCGAACCGCCTCCTTAAAAACCATCCTCGGTGCCATGATCTTTATGGTTGCGTGTTTTTCTCCACTACCGTCGAGAGGAGATGAACTCTCATCCGGCAGTTGTGGTGCTTTCGATTTTTCCCGTTTTACACAAGATGGCAAACTGAAATGGTCGGGAATTGTCCGGGTCATGCGTCAGGATGCCCTGTTGTTTGATGATGATAAGGGGACAAAACGGGCGGGATTTCTTACCTTCAATCAACAGGGTGAACTCCTGGAAGAGAATGGCCGGATGTTGAAAATGCGGACTTACCGCTACAAGGGGCAACCCGAAGTCGTCGGATGGGTGGCCAAAGAGGATCTCCTCTGTCGCAACATGCCGGTTAAAAGCGATACCGGATTGGAAATGAAATTTTTCATCAAAACCAATACCGAACCGCGCCCCGATGATGTCCAAGCCACCGATGAAAAGTCGGTCCCTTCCGTTCAAATTTTCCAAGACCCAGAGTTAAAGGATTGCGTTGGGGGGCAGGGCAATTGTCGCGAAGGGGCTTCAAGATTTCATATGTATTTTGTTTTTGACCAGAACAGGGAAGCCTATCTGCTGGCGGATCGGTTTCGTTTGGAAGATGACGACCAATTGTTGGGTTGGGTCGCCAAAAAAGATGGATTTCTCTGGAACAATGCCTTTAGCATTCGTCCTCGGGAAGATCTTGTATCCCCGGATGGCTCTGGCCCTGGGACCGTTTGCACCTACGAACAGCTTAAGGATGCCGTGGCTGGTGACCGGGCGGTGTGTCATCCCATTATGGGCGGTCGGGAATGGTTCAAGTCGGCTCTCAGAATTCCGGTTCTGGAGATGGTCGATCAAAATAATCGGCATATTTCGCCGAATATGGTGGGGGCGGCCAATGAACAACGAAGATTCTATAAGGTGGCCTTGGCACGTCCTGGTCTGGTGGGGCGGCGCATCAGCGATGACAAGGTTGCTATTTCCACGGGATTGGCATCCCGCATTATGCCCGGTTTTTCCTCGCTAACATCCAAAAAGCATGTTGATATTTTTTTCCTTCTGGATGCGACCGCCAGTATGGAACCCTTTATCGATGCCGTTCGCGGTACGCCATCCGCCCCAGGGGTGATCCAGGAGATCATCAACAAGATTAAAACATCGCAAGGGTTCAAGGAAACGGAGTTTCGTTTTGGCTTTCGCGTTTACCGGGATCCCTACGCCGATAGTCAGTTTGCCGATGGACCGGGGGAAGGGATCGGAGAAGGGCATCCGTTGCCTTCCCAGTGTGATCTGAATGAAACCCAGCAAAAGGTTGCCTTTGAATCTTTTCAAAAGTCCATGGCCAAAGTTCGCGTGTCGGGTAACGATGTGGAGGATGATTATCCCGAGAACCTTTTTGGCGGTTTGAATCAGGTTCTCGGTCAGGATCTGAAACCTTGCCCGGACAATCTTAAATTGTTGTTTGTCATTGGCGACAACGGCTACCAAACCAGTCGTCCCGCCAGCAATCATCAGAATCAGGTTTTCCAGAAGGCCAAATATGTCAATCCAGTCTCGCGCAAGACTCTGGTTTCTCTGATGCAGCGGGGGAGTAAGGGGTTGGGGGATAATCTGATCAGCTTTTTCATCCAAACCCCCTCCCATGCCGAACAGGTCAGGCACCCGGAATCCTACCGCAAAGCTTATGCCGAGTTTGAGGTTCAGACCAAGGATCTTCTGAGCCAAAGTTTGCCCGCAGACAGCAAGCTGGAAGACCATTTTTTCCGTATGGGAGAGAGTGGATTGGTTCAAAGGGTGGTAGGAACGGTTGAAAAACTGGGTAGCAGTGCTTTGATCGACGAGATCATACTTGATATCCGTGGTGGTGGTGCATTGACCAGCATCATCGATCGTCTGCGCCGGGAACGGGTGGATATTCCAGGTGTTTATTGGCATATTTTAAAGCAGGGTGCCTGTGGGGAGTTGGGAAAACAGTGCGATCAGCGTATTTATGACACCACCCGTGTCGGTTATATCGAAGCCGATGAAAAAGTGGTGGAAGAGTTGTGGGTGACCAGCAGTGCCCTTTCTTCCTGGATCCGTATCCTACGTGGTTTTGAGGGTTATTTTGATCTTCCAGAGGCGCAGTTGCGCCGAGCGTTGGTGAATGCCCTGGTGGTGGGATTGCAACAGGAAATACGGCGGCCACCCATTGATGCTTCGGGGGAGACGCCAGCGGAATATGCCCAAAGGCGCGGTGGACTTCCGGTTCGCAATCACAGCCCATTGCTCAGTTACAACGTCAACTCACTGTTGTCTGAGAAAACGGTCCGAAACAAGGATGGTCACCTTGTCGTCACCGGACCGGACGGTGCCCCCCTCTTGGATAAGGCGGGTTCGATCATCCCGGCTGTTCCCGTTTGTGAACTTAGGCGTTTGGCCTCGTGGGCGATTCGTTCTAAGGAAATGCTGGAAATCATCGAAAAAGATTTCAACAAACCCGTATTCAAGGTTGAACCTTACAGCCCCCATCTGTGTCCCGATGCTACGGATAACGGGCGTAGGATGGTCAAGATTGATGGTTTGATTCGGCCAGAGCCTCTGGGTGATGACAAAGATTTTCGTTTTGCGCACACATTTGGTGGTAGTCGTGGGTATTGGATTCCGCAGGAGTTTTTGCCATGAACTGGGGATTGCAGGTCCGTTCCGCCACGGTGAGTTGGGGTGGTGTCTTTGATCTTCATGTCGGTGGTCTGAAACTGGACGACGATAGTTTTTCTCGCCGGTTGCCGGTTTTGGGGAGGAGCGGCAGTGGGAAGAGTACCCTGCTGTATCTTCTGACCTTTCTTAAACGACCTAAGGAGGGTTGGGTTCGGTGGACCTTCCCGGATGGTAATCAGGCCTCTTGGGGGCCAAGGGGGTTGGATCCTGCCGCCTCTTCGCTCTCTTTGACCGATATCCGCCGTCGTTGCTTTGGTTTTGCTTACCAAAACAGCACCCTCACCCCGTACTTGCGGATTCGGGAAAATCTTCGGTATCCCCTGGAAATTTTGGGGAAGATGTCCAAAGATGACATGGATCGCAAGGTTCACACGGCCATGGAGCGGATCTTGTTACGCGATGAGGATGGCTCCTATATTGAGGAGACCACGGCGGAGGAGTTTCTTGAGCGTTATCCCAACGAACTTTCCGGGGGACAGTTTCAGCGGGTCGCCCTGGCGCAGGCGATGATTCACGATCCCTATGTGTTGTTTGCCGATGAGCCGACGGGTAATCTTGATACCGAAACGCGCAAAGAGGTGATGGATCTGGTGGATCGTTGGCTTGCCAAAGGGGATCGTTTGGTGATTTGGGTCACGCACCATCAATCCGATTCCACAGACCCAAAGGTTAGTCATTGGCTCATGGTTGCCAACAATCGGTGTCACCTGAGACTGAAAGGGGGAAAACGTGAACCTCTTGCCGGAGAGGGGTCTGGATCTTCATCTGATCAGGATAGTGACTGAAGGCTTGGGTGTGGCATGGAAATCTGTTGGCGCGATCACAGTGGGCACGGCTTATGAGAATGAGATGGCTTCCGGTGTGGATACCTTTGGGATGGAAGGCGTATTGGCGTTCTTTCAACTGTGGCCGTTTTGGGTGTGTGGGGGGAGGGCGTGATTTTGCGTGGTTGACCTTGCTCCTGTCCCTGGTCATTGCCATGGCACTGCTGTTGGTTGGGAGTCGGGCCGGTCTTTTGGAACGGTTTACCGATGCCTTGTTGGGGACGTTGCGCCCGTATGGCGTCCCCATTTGGGCGACGGCACACTGGCAAAACCAGAATGGGATCCATTCTGGTCTGCTGGAAAGGTTGGCGGAAATGGAAACGCGCGTCCCTGGAGAATCGTTCGGGATGACCGCATATCCCTACCGACGCATCGCCAATTCCAGTCCGCAAATTTCTCTTCCGGGAACCGCCGTGTGGGATACCAGTATCCCTTTGATTGGTTGGGCGGTTTATCCCAATGATCCCCTGTGGAATTTGGGCACTGGATTTCCACAACGCCAAGCTGGCAACAAACACTCGGCCAAGGAATGGTTTGACCTGCCGCTGACGGTGGTACTGAACGAATCCCTTTTTGCGACCCAGTTTGATTATGCCTCCTACAAAGAGGAGGTCCAACCTGTGTTGGAAGAAAAAAAACTGCGCCGGCTTCCTGAGAAGGTGTCCAAGGGGCAGTTGAAAGATGTTTTGGATACGCTATGGTTGAAAATTACGGTCGGTGATGCGGAAAAAATGCTCCCATTCCAGGTGCGATGGGCCGATCATATTCCCGCCATGGAAAAAGTGGCTTATTTATTTCCATTGACGACGTACAACGCCTTGTTGGCGGCCCACCATCTCCCCGATCTGAATTATGACCCCATCACCCTGGGTAAGGGTAACGCCAACGATTATGAACTGCTGAAGTCATCCATCTATCCGGTTGCCGATCTGTTGGGTTTTTCCTTGTGTGTGTCTCAGGAGATCGAAGCCAGCGGGTTGACGGAACTTCCTGAAATTCGCCAGGATCGCTGTCCCAAACCAAAACTTATCCCTGGGCTTGGCCAAATTACGGGACAGTCTGAGGGAGGGCAGGTCAGGGCCATCGCGGATACCTTGTTGCATGATGAGGAAAATAATCTTTGGTTACCGTGCCACCGGCTACCGCGCAGTAATCCTATGCGTCAGGAACTTTGTCCTGAGTGGCGTAGTGACAGTTTGGGCAATCCCATTTTTCTCCCATGGAATGTGACCGGTGTTGGGACCGCCTTTGAGGCGGTCCATGTTTACGTTCCCGATCCTACCAAGTTGACCAAGGGGATTGTCAGTGTCTTGTCCATTCGCACCAAAGAAGGGCTACAGGCGTTTACGGTCCACCCCATGTACCAGGATGCCCTGAATCGCTTTAACCTGTTGAGCGATCTGCTTTCCACCATGGTGCCAGCTTATGCGGTGACGTTTGGTGTTTTCCTGGGTACTTTGTTGCTGGCTAATGTTGGAACATTGATCGGTCATCGGCAGCACCATTATGGAATCCTTTTGAGTCGGGGAATCCGTTGGACTGGAATCTATGCCAAGCTGATTTGGCAGATGGCTTTGGCAACCATTCTTGCAGGTTCCATTGCCATATTTGCTATGATTCCCGGCCTGCGCTACCTCCTGGAAGAAGGATTCCGACAAATTGTTTACCAATACAAGGGACTCCTGCCACCGGGATATGAATTTGAAGTTCTCCCTTTGCCTTGGCGATCGATTGCCGTGACCACCGGCGAGGTGTTTGCTATCGTAGTATTGGTGACCATCTTTGTTTTACTGCGTCTCCCTATGCGTGCTGGAACGGCCCCATCCGATCTTCTCCACGGCGATGGTCGGGCACCAAGAAAAACCCGAAGAAAAGGTAAAATCTGAGATGGTAGAGAACATCGGCCCATGCTAAATGACGAAATTGTACCATATCTTGTTGATATGACTGCACAATCAGACAGGATTGGGTTGATCGACGGTCTGGTTAAGACGCTGAATAAATTTACATCGGCCTCTTTGGTCCGTTTTTTTGATTTGCATCAGAAGGCTGTCAAAGAACAACAAACATCCGGTTTTTTGATTGAATACGTGCTTCATGAGCCGCTGTCTCCTATGAGTCAGGTAATCCACGTCGGTGAGATTCAAGGATTGGCCCAGGTTATCGGTCAAAGTAGTCATACATTCGTGCCCATCATGCGTCTTGCGTCGGACCAGGGCGAACAATTGGTGTTTGCTTTGGTAGAAGGGTCCAAGGTCCGTAGCGTTCTGCACTTGGAAACATCCAAGCTGGATGTGCAGGATGAGGTGATGTCCAGATTGTTCTGGAATATGTTCGTCAATCTGGAGCGGACGATTCGTGCCAAGGATCAGGATCCTTTGACCGGGTTGTTGAATCGTCGTTCCTTCGATGAGACGATTTCGACGATTCTTGATTGTAGTATGAATGACAGTGAGATTAATCGCCTGGGGGGTGAAGGAGCTTGTCTTGCGGTGTTTGATATCGACCATTTCAAGCGTGTTAACGACACGTTTGGTCATGCCATTGGCGATGAGGTGTTGATTTTGTTTGCCCGTCAGATGGAGCGGATGTTTCGTGTTGCCGATATTTTGTATCGTTTTGGTGGAGAAGAGTTTTTAGTCATTTTATTGGATGTTGATGTCATCAAGGCGCGTGCGGCGTTGGAGCGTTTTCGGGAGAGCATTGCCACGCATCGTTTTCCCCAGGTTGAGACGGTGACGGTCAGTATTGGATTTGTCATGGTTAACGGTAAGGATTTTCCTCCAGAGCTGATCGAAAAGGCCGATAAAGCACTTTATTATTCTAAGGAAAACGGGCGCAATCAGGTTAATGGTTTTGACGATTTGGTCCGGGAAGGATTTTTGGCCAGTATTGAACATGGTAGCGAAGAGGATGTGGAAGTATGGGGGTGATGGAATAATATATGGGGGGACTATTTTTACCCCAAGAAGGGATCAACCGTTTTCTAACTCTGCACCAGCCTTATGGACGTTTAACAATGCTCCTCAATACAATGATCAAGCCTAGCCAACGTTATCAAGAGCAATTGAATGGTGGTTTTCTGACGCAGGACCAGGATCAATCAGCGATTTTGCCGTACCTGGATGGTCTGGTAGAATCGTTGAGTCGTCCTGTTGCGTTGACTGCCACCAAGGGGGTGATGGTTTGGCGGTATGAAGATGGGTTGCCGGAACCGCGAGGTCTCTATATGCATGGCCCGGTGGGTCGGGGAAAATCCATGTTGATGCAATGGGTGTTTGACGCGGTCCCTTTTAAGGAAAGACGCCGGGTTCATTTTCATCCGTTCATGGATGAACTGCATAACCGTATGCACAAGGCCAAGCCGGAAGTCAATGTTGATGTGATGTTGTATATTGCTAGTGAAATTGCCATGGAATCTAGGCTATTGTGTTTTGATGAATTTTTTATCGATCACATTGCCGATGGGATGCTTTTGGGACGGTTGTTATCCGCTTTATTTCAGTGTGGGGTGACGTTGTGTGCCACATCCAACTGGGATCCTGATAACTTATTCAAGGGGGGATACAATCGGGCCAGTTTTTTGCCATTATTGACGACGATCAAGAAACATGTGGAACCGATGGATTTATCCAGTGGTGCCGATTGGCGGCGTAAGGGGGGGGCGGTCGCATCTCTCAAAGATGGGACGGCGGAGGAGGAATTCAGCCGATTGACCCAATCCAAACCCAGCCCCGCCAAGCTGACCCTGGGGCGTCATGAGATGACCGTTCGGGGAAAGAAAGGTGGTCTTCATTGGTTTGATTTTAAGGAATTATGCGTCCGCAATCTGGGGGCATCGGATTACATGGATTTATGCAAGAAGGCAACGACGGTCATCATCTCAGACATTCCCGATTTGCGGGCCAATGTGGCTGATTCCGCTTCACGTTTTGTCATCCTTGTGGATATGCTCTACGAATCCAAAATACCGCTCCGTTTGTATAGCCCTTTGGAGTTTGACGAACTTTGCCCAGAGGGACCGGTGGCTTTTGAGTTTCGGCGGGCGGCGTCCCGGTGTCACGAACTGATGCGGCTCAACGGCTCGTTGTAGGACGTGTTGACATTCAATAATCCAGGGGGAACAAATGACCGAATGTCAACACGTTAGAAATCAGTTGGTCCGTTTACCCGAGTTCCATTGTCCCAGAGAAACACCCCCTTTGGGATTTATCTCCGCACCAAGCCCGTGGCGGTCTCCTTGATCCCAGCCGCCATCGTAGCGCACGCCGTTGGCAAACTGGTAAACGCCGTACCCATGTTTCAGATCTGCAGACCAGTTGCCAAAATAATAGGCACCATGGGCATAATGGTAAAGTCCTTGGCCATTTTTTACACTGTCAGCCCAGAAGCCGATATAAAGATCACCGTTGTCGAAACGCCAAGCACCTTGACCATGGGTGCAATCCCCCTCGATGCAACCGGATTGCTGGTTGTTTTGACTCAGTTTCAGGGCTTTTTCCAGCAAAATATTTTCGGTTACTCCCCGTACCGTGGGGATTCTTGCAGGATTTTCTCCGTTTTTTTGAATGTTTTGGTTATCCGTTGCCGGTTGTTGCGTATTGGCCTCCTTCAACGTGGCAATCTGACGCTCAAGAGCCATTTTTTCTTGCTGCCATTGTTTTCTCTCTTCGGCAATCTGGAGTGTCGATTGTTTGCTCGATTGTGTGAAATTGCTGATGACCTTCGCAGAACCTTCCGCTTTGTGACGCAAACTTTCTGCGATCAGACTGGTTTGAACCAGTTGCTCTTTGAGTGCATCCATGGATTGGGTCGCAGCAACCCATTTTTGATGCGCGGCGGTGCGGGCCTGGATCAATTCTGTGAACCTAGCCATGTGATTTTGGTTGGTGAAAAAATAGGTGCTGGTTATCGCCAGAATGATGGCAATAAGACCCCAAGCTAGGGGGATACGTCCACCCTGTGATGCGGGCGGGTGCCGGTCAAAAGCGGATGATTTGTGAGGCATCCATGGTGAGTGAAATACGCGGGTGATAGCAATGGGTGCGATGGTCATGACTTCTCTCCTTGGGACGATTGCCATTGATTTGGCCGGATCATCCTGATGGTGCCCGGTAACGGGTTTACCACGGTGATCTCTTAAGGATCATTATGCTCCGGTTGAGAGAAACATTCAGAAAAGATTGGTCACCCATCCTGGACATTGTGTCGCAAAGGATAACCGATACCCCAAAAAGGCTATTCATGTGACACTGTGTCAATTGCGTGGGTTTGTGATGCAATTTTTTGCTGTCGGGTTATGATCGGGTGATCCGGGAATAGAGAAGCGGTAACCTTGAGGGGAGGTCTTTGGCATTTTTTAAAGAGACAAAACCATCGGCTCCAAACAAATACGGGCAGTATTCACCCGCCTTTTCATCGATGGTGACACAGAAAGTTTTGATCCCTTTTCTTTGGGCTTCTAAAATAGCGATGCGGGTATCTTCGATCCCATAACGCCCTTCGTATCGATCCAGATCGTTGGGTTTGCCATCGGTCAAGAGCAAGAGCAGACGCCGAGATGCAGGATATTCAGCCAAAATTTCCGTCGATTGTCGGATGGCCGCCCCAAGGCGGGTATAATACCCCGGTTTGATCGCATGGATTCGGCCACGTACCTGACCGTTGTAGGGTTCGTTAAAATTTTTAAGATGGTGGAAGCGGACATAATCCCGGCGTCGGGAGGAAAAACCATACAGGGCAAAGGGGTCGGAAATGGCGGAGAGGGCTTCGGAAAAAAGGAATAGTGCATCCTGAATGACATCGATGATGCGTTGGGTGTTGTTGACCCAGGTGTCGGTAGAGAGGGAAAGATCGGCCAGGAGAAGGGATGCCATGTCCCGATTTCCTGGCCGAAAATCTTTGAATATGGGGGGCTGCGTTGTCCCCCGTCTGAGCAACCGCTCGGATCTTGCTTCCACCAATGCTTCCATATCCAACTCCGTACCCTCGGATTGGCGACGAAACCAGATGCGTGCCGGCCTGATTTGGGAAAATTGTCCCCGTATCTTGCGGGCGGTGGTCGCGAGATGGGGAGGGAGTTCACAGGATTGGGCATGGCGGGCCATCATGGGGATGATGCGACAATGATTGGGTATCAATCGATTCTTCTTAAAATTCCACTCCGGCATCAGCTGTTCGCCACCCAATACCCGGTCATCGTCGGCTTCGCTGGGTAGATCCATATCAAATCGGATTCGTTTGGCCATGGGTTTGTCATCCCGTGCCAGACTTAAGATCTCCAGATCATCGGCGATTTCTTTGGAATTTTCCGGTTCATCTTCTTCATCGGTGGCCCGATCCACCTTGATGTATTCCGCCCAACTGAAAATACTCTCAAAACGATGCAAGATCAGCCCCCGATTCTCCTCTGGGGCCTCTACCCGCTCCGTGCGATGCTTGTTTTTGTTGGGTGCTGATTCGAGTTTCGCTGCGCATGATTCTTCCACCGTCGGTTCGGCATCGGTGCGGTGTGGTTCGGAGCCATGGGAATACAGTGTCGGGGCGGGATGGGGCCATAGCAAAACTGGCCACGGGGGTGTGTGACAGGCGGGCAATAGGGAAACACTTCCCGGTTTTATTAATGCAAGCTGAATGGCCGACTCTTGGCGGGCCTCAGCCGGGGAGAGAGTCTCCGGGTTGGGTCGGTTGATCATGTGGGCTGCTAGGAGACGCCGATAACGGCTGTTTAAACCGGGAAAATGGTGTAATACCGCACAGACCCGATCCTGGGATGCTCGGAGCCAGTCTGGATGGGACACCGGGCGGACCCCTTGCAATGCAATCAACCACAGATAAAGATCCCGATTGAGGGATTGGAGGGGGAATACGTCTATTTTTGCTGGCAGACAGAGCTTGTCCTCTTCCTGCCAGGAGAGGGGGACTTTTTTCTGGGTGCCACCCAGACGCGCCAACCAGTTCCGTTTGGCACCATGGGCGGCGTCTGGAACACCCGTCAGGGACAAAGCCGGGTCACCCCCGAAAGCGCGAAACAGCAGACCTGCCGATTTTTCCACGTCACCCAACCAAACAGTGGCCTCTGGGTATCGCCCGTGGGATTTTTGGGTAATCCACCGATCCCAAAGGGTTCCGATGTATTCTTCCATGGGTTATTTCCCGTCTCTGGCAGCCGAGTTGAGAATACGCACCCCTTGGGGATCGGCGACACTTTTGGCCGAATTCCCGGAAACCCAATAGAGCAGTGGTCCTTTGGGATCATGGACTTTGACCCGGGCGCAGGCCGCCACACACGCCCCGCACTGGGTGCAGGTGGCAATACGCCCTTTACCGCCACGGGGTTTGATCCGCATGGGGCATGTATTATCGCAGGCTTGGCTACAGGAGGAACATTCCCCGACGCGATGCCGTTCAAAACCGACCACCCATGCTTTGCGATTGGCAAACCAGGCCAAGCTTTGCGCCATTCCGACTGCACAGCCAAACCGACAGAAAAAATGTCGGGCCACGGTAAAATCAATGATGAAGGCCGCCGTGGCGATGGTGATGAACAGGGATTGGTTGAACGTCAGATTTCCAGAAAACAGATTGCCATAGATTTGGGTTGGGGGGAGAAGATAAGTCAGTAGGACTACGGCCCAAACCCAGGAGAAAAAAAGGATAGTTGCCGCCAATAAAAAGCCATTTTTGGGGTGGACTTGAACTTGAGTTCCGCATGTTTCGGTGGTGGGCAAAGGGTGCCGTTCCCAAAGGGTTGGTTTGCCATGGGTGCGTCGCCAAAGACCGTTAATGAGTTCCACCATGGAAAAATGGGGGCAAAGCCAACCGCAATAAATCCGCCCCCATCGCCATGAGACATAAATAGCTATTCCCACAATGGAAATGATAGGGATCAAAACCCGTATCAGCAATTGTCCCGTGACCAGCCACATCCCATCGGTGCGGATGCTCTGGGGATCAATATCCAAAGTGACCGCTTGGCCCAAGATAAAAAAGTGTCCCAGAGTTAAATCGAGGCGGAAAAGGTCAAAGATGGGTGCCAAGATAAACAAGACAAAGAAAGCCGATCGTGTCATGAACCGTTGTCGTTGTAATCGTTGATGTTCGGCGACAGACAATGGTTTGGGGGAATCCAGATGTTGAGTCGGAATGGTGGTGGTCCGTTCATTCACCGAAGATGGCATAAACAACCTCCATCAACCCGTGGACGGTCTCCATGTCATCGGTCAATGTTTCGACCATGGCGGAGCGGCAGGATTCAATCGGGGAAAAACCATCTTTAATCAGTTTGGCGGCATAGATTAACAATCGTGTGCTGACACTCTCTTCCAGATCGTGATCTTTCAGTGCGCGTAGGGCACCTGCCAGGGTGACCAGTCGGGAGGCCATGGATGGCGCGATACCGCTTTCCTGGATTACAATGAGCTGTTCAACCTCCGGTTTGGGAAATTGAAAACGGAGGGAGATAAATCGTTGCCGGGTACTGGGCTTCATCCCCTTTAAAAAATTTTGGTAACCGGGGTTATAGGAGACCACCAGCATGAATTCCGCCGGAGCATTCAATAACTCTCCCGTGCGGTCGATGGGGAGAATGCGGCGGTCATCGGCCAAGGGGTGCAGAACCACCGTGGTATCTTTTCTTGCCTCCACCACCTCATCCAGATAACAGATACCACCCACCCTGACCGCTGCGGTCAAGGGACCATCCTGCCAATAGGTGGCACTTTCCCCAATGAGATGTCGTCCCACCAAATCGGATGCCGTTAAATCATCGTGGCAGGCGACGGTAAAGAGGGGGCGTCCTAGACGACTGGCCATATGACGGATAAATCGCGTCTTGCCACACCCGGTAGGGCCTTTGATCAGTAAAGGGAGTTGATTACGATAGGCATATTCAAACAAGGCAATTTCGTTATCAATGGGCTGATAGAACGGAGTGGGTAGCAGGGCAATCGTATTTGAAATTGGCACGTCCAAATTCCCGGAAATAATCAATTATTAAAAGAAAAAAGGGGTCTGGGGGATTGCCCCCAGGATTTTGATTTTGGTTTTTCTTTTCATGCGCAGAACGCGCCCCTTGGCCTGTCTTCTTCGCGTTTTTTGCGAAGAAAGGCAAACATAATGCCATGCTGAAGGTGTTAAAACATGGCATTATGCGTGGTATTTTTCGCAGAAGGCGCGAAAAATCCCACGCTAAGGCGCGCGCCTACGCATTTTTCCCTTTAAAAAGAAAAGGCACGGGAAAAATGCTTCGGGATAAAGGGCGCGTGAAAATCAAAATCAAAATCAAAATCAAAAACAAAATCAAAAACAAAATCAAAACCCTGGGGGCAATCCCCCAGACCCCTTTTTTCTTTTAATAATTTTCTAGGGCGTGTCTCAAGTTATCGAGCATCAATACGCCCTCTAATGTCAAGGGAATCCAAATACAATTGCCCTGGGGTGGGTAGGGTCATAGAATTATCGGAGGATCAGGAAAATCCGGGGCACGCAAACAGATGCCCCGGATGGGAGAAAAGATGGTGCATCAGGTTGGTGTTGGTATAAACTCGTCATTTTTGACGAAAAAACTTTTGATGTAGACGAGCAGACCGGCCAGGAAAAAGAGACCGGAGATGAGCCGCAACCAATAGAAAATGGCGATTTGGTCTTGGGTTTCCATGAATGACATGGGGGTTTCGGCGACACGTTGCAACCAGACTTGCAGGATTCCCGCCCCTGTCAGAAACAGTGTAATAAACACCATGGAGATGGTCATGAGCCAGAACGCCCATTTTTCCAGAGTTTGCGATTTGCGACCGTTGCAGATTGTCTTACCCCGTAACAGGGGCATGGCATAGCTGATCATACTCAGGACGATCATCACATAGGCACCATAAAAAGCCATATGGCCGTGAGCTGCGGTGATTTGGGTACCGTGGGTATAATAATTGACTGGGGCCAAGGTGTGCAGGAATCCCCAGACCCCCGCGCCGAGAAAAGCCATGATGGAAGTTCCCAGTGCCCAGAGGGTAGCCACTTCATTGGGATGTTCCCGGCGGCGTTTGTTGACCATGTTGAAGGCAAAAACCGCCATCATAAAAAAGGGAATGGGTTCCAACGCCGAGAAAACCGATCCCCAAACCTGCCAGTACTCCGGGGTGCCAATCCAGTAGAAATGGTGGCCGGTCCCGATCAAGCCGGTAATCAGCGACATGGCGATGATCACGTACAGCCATTTATCAATGACTTCCCGATCAACGCCCGTCAGTTTGATCAGGATGAAGGCGAGGATCGCCCCTAAAATCAATTCCCATACCCCTTCGACCCACAGATGGACGACCCACCACCAAAAATATTTATCGAGTACCAGATTTTCGGGATTATAAAACGAGAAGAGGAAAAAAACGGCGAGACCAACCAAGCCGGTCAGCAGTACCAGACTGATGGACGTTTTGCGTCCTTTGAGAATGGTCATTCCAATATTAAAAAGGAAACCCAAGGCCACGATGACAATGCCAATCTTGGTGATGGTCGGTTGTTCCAGGAATTCCCGCCCCATGGTGGGAAGGAGATCATCGCCGGTGATTTTGGTCAAGGTGGCATAGGGGACAGAGAGGTAACCTACGATGGTCAACGCCCCGGCAACCAGGAAAACCCAAAAAAGTATTTTAGCCAACAGAGGGCTATGGAGTTCGCGTTCGGCCTCTTCGGGGACCAGGAAGTAGGCCGAACCCATGAAGCCAAACAACAGCCAGACAATGAGCAGATTGGAGTGGACCATACGGGCCACGTTGAATGGGATGGCCGGAAACAAAAAATCTCCGATCACATATTGCGTACCCAGGATCAAGCCAAAGAGTATCTGGCCTACAAAGAGGCCGATGGCTGCGATAAAATAGGGTTTGGCAACGGATTGCGATGAATAATTCATAATGGATCGACCTTTCTCTTATCCTTCGACGTTGGGTGGCCATTTGGCGTTATTGATTTCACCAGTCCATTTCAGGAACGCGATAATGGCATCCAATTCTTCTTCGGTCAGATGAAACTGAGGCATCTGCCGACGACCTTTGACTCCAGTAGGTTGGGATTGGATCCAACCTTTGATGAAATCGGGTCCACGGCGTGCGTAGACGTTCCCCAATTCGGGGGCGAAATAGGCCCCCTCACCCATGATGGTGTGACAACCGACACAATTGTTGGCTTCCCATATCCGTTTTCCATGCGCGACTTGCGGGGTGATATTTTCCCGATGATCCCTTTTTGATAAACCGCCCATGGTATCGAAGGTTAGCCCGATCAATACAAAAAAGAAAAAAAGGCTGCCTCCATAAAATAAATTTCTTGATGAGTTCTGGGTGAACCGGCTCATACATCCGCTCCGCAGGGCTAGAGAACAACAAAAATAATCGTTAAACTAATTAATTGTTATTTCGTTTTACTTGTTTTGTCAAGAGAAACGCGAGATGTTCTTGATATTTGTCAATATATATTTTGCACGGCTTGGAAGGCTGTACGGCACACTGCGGGGGGCACCCAGGATTGAAATAAAAAAAGGGGTCTGGGGGATTGCCCCCAGGGTTTTGATTCTTTTTTCGATATTTGAACAAAAAGCTTCAATACCTTGCTTTTGACTTTTCTTTTGAATTTAAATAAATAAGGTTTCCATGTTCCGCTTTTGACTTTGTTTTTTTGGTTTAATGACGAAAACAAAGTCAAAAGCAAAAATGGAAACTTTTTATTTAAAATCAAAACCCTGGGGGCAATCCCCAAGACCCCTTTTTTCTTTTAATAATTTTGTTTAATGTCAAATACGACTGCCCCACGGGGGGGGAATGATCCCCTCACCGGAAGTCGGGTCTGTCAGAGATGGTAGAGCAGGGTTGCGCTATGGCTTGGCCGATGGCGCAGTGACGGGTTGCGTCTCGCCTTTGGCAGGGCCTTCAGTAGGGACGGGTTGAGAAGTTGGATTGGGACCAACAGGAGTGCTTGCAGTACTCGCAGGAGTGCTTGCCATAGGAGTGCTTGCAGTACCCGGAACCTCTTTCACGGCGGCAGCACCTGTGGACGCCGATGGGCTTGCATGGACTGCTGGCACCGTTTGACTGGTTTCAGCACTGGGTTTGGCACCCGTCTCAGTAGGGACCGATTGGGTCTCACCCTTGGGAACCACCGGGGTTTGACTGCTGGGGTCGTCAAAAGTCGGCACCGGTTTGGTCCCACTATCAACGGGCTTGGCCGCAGGAGCCGATGACTTCACACCATCTTGACCCTTGGGGGGAACCGCATCTTTTTCCGCATCGGTAACCGGCGGTATCTTGTTGGCATCCGCCCCCTTGGCACCCACAGCCGGAACGCCCATGATCGAGACGCCCGCCCCTTTTTGGGTCGTAAAGAAGGCCAAAGAGAGACTGGTGATCATGAAGACGGTCGCCAGAGTGGCCGTTAACTTTCCCAGGAAACTCCCAGAACCACGGGATCCGAAAACACTCTGGGAACTGCCACCGAACGCCGCCCCCATATCCGCGCCGCTACCTTTTTGCAGTAGCACCACGAATATGAGAGCGAGGCATACGAGGATATGAACAACTGTAATGATAAGTGTCATGCTGGACTCGAAATATCCCCGGGTTCGGCGAAAACTGCCTGTTGATAAAAAAAGTCAAAAGCTATCGGCCCTAAAAGCCGTCGATGATGCCAAGAAAATCTTCCGGTTTCAAGGCGGCACCGCCGATGAGTCCACCATCGACATCCGGTTTGGAGAAAATCACTTTGGCATTGTCGGGCTTGACGGAACCACCGTAGAGAATCCTGACTTTGCCGGCAACACCACCACCCAATTGCTCCACCAGCATCCCACGGATGAAGGCATGGACTTCCTGAGCTTGTTCGGGGGATGCGGTTTTCCCGGTTCCGATGGCCCAAACCGGCTCGTAGGCCAGAACCAATTGTTCCCGCTTGGCGGTATCGGCAGGAAGATTGGGGAAAATGGCGGAAACTTGGTCACGGATGACATCGAGGGTTTTACCCGACTCCCGTTCCTGGAGCGTTTCACCAACGCAGACGATGGGGGTCAAGCCGTCGCGGTAGGCACTGGCCATCTTACGGCTGACCAACTGGCTGTCTTCACCGTACATGCTGCGGCGTTCGGAGTGACCCAGAATAACAAAGGAACATCCGATATTGGTCAACATTTGGCCGGTGATTTCGCCGGTATGGGCACCTGGGGTGTGTTCGGACATGTTTTGCCCACCCAGTTTGATAGCAGAGCCAGCGATGCGTTTGCCCACCGATTGAATGGCGGTGAAAGGGGGGCATACAAGCACGTCGCACTGGACGCTGCCGCCTCTCTTGGCAAGGCCAGCGAGGATCCCGCCTACCAATGCATCGGCTGCTTCGATCAGCCCGTTCATTTTCCAGTTTCCAGCTACAAGACCGCGTCTCGACATGAATGCATCCTCACTCGTTAAGTAGGTTTATTTCCTGGTTGTTCCGATTCTAAAATCACCAATATTGGCGTTGACGCCGGGTTAACATGAATGATTTACTCTGGAAATGCAACCAAAAATCGTCGATATTCCCCCCTGGAATTACCGTCTGGTTTCTGGTGTACCGGGAGTGTTTATACCGGATCTCAAATCTCTGTCCTCCATAGATTGCGTTCAAACCTACATCCTATCTTGGGTGGCGATCCATTCTTGTATTTTTTTCCGTAATGATTCCGCATTGTTGCGGGAGTAGTCTTCTCCGATCCAGTTCAACAGCCATGTCTGAAGTTCACCCAGCCAGGGGCCAGGACGGCGGCGTACCATATCGCGAATGTCTCCACCGCAGATGGCCAAGTCCGAGCATCGCAGTGTGACACAGGATCGTCGTAGACTGAGGCATCTCTCCAAGGTTCGGGTATATTCCAACCGATTCTTGGCCTTGCATACCGGATCCGTTGTTTGAATGGCATGTTTGGCGTGGAAAATCAGCGAAATCAACCCCTCAATGGGGACGGCATCACCCAAAAGACGTTTTAATACCCGGTCACTGAACGGAAAGTCAACGCCAAGATTATTCAGAATATTCAATATTTTTTTCTGTCGCCTTCTGGAAAAGCCGTAACGGTTGAGGAGGGCGACGATTTGATTGATGGCCCTTTCATAATTTGCCCCGTCCTCAATCTTTTGCAGGGAACGTAAATTTTTGGCATAAAAGATCAGTCCCGCCAAAACGACCGTCCAGCGCAGATCCAACAAAGAAATATCTTCTTCTCTGGGTGAGCTGGATATGGATTTCAGTGTTTGGATCGTATGGTGCCAGACCGTTGTCCCGTCCGTGGAGCTTGGCTTGAAAATTTGTCGTAATAATTTAAATTCCGGGAGCATCGCCGCCCCCAGATCGGAATCGAGCAGGGAAAAAAGAAGATTGTGTGCCTGGGGGGTGTCTAGAGGGAATGAAAAAATGCGATCCAATTCTACCCGAATCCTCTCCGGTGGTACCTGGTCCAAGGAAATATGGGTGCAGTATTTCAGGTCTTCAGGATTGGGAACGGCGGATAGTTGCAGTGAAAAACGGTACAGGCGTACTGCGCGCAGGGGATCGCCACGTAAGGTTTCCTCACCGTTGACCAGTCGGATACGCCCATTGATCAGATCATCTTGTCCCCCGAACGGATCGACCAGGGGACCATTGGGCCAGGCATAGGCCATGGCATTGACGGTGATATCACGATGGAGGAGATCTTCCTCGATGGTCGCGGTCTGGGCGGGGCGATGGCGAAATTTCGATATTTCAATGGTTTTTGGTTTCTCCCATCCCTTGAGCGGAACAAAAATTGATTTTTCCCCGCCGCCGCCTACGGCATCATGGTTGTTTTCGCGCAACGCTTCCAAACATTGGTCCAGGGGGCGAACCGTCAAAATGTTCAAATCGTTACTCAGGGGCGTCCCCTGTAAAACATTGCGGACAGCACTCCCCACCAGGTGAATGGGTCCGATCAGCAGATGGAGTTCATCCAAAAGACTTGCAATGAACGGCGGAAAACCGTTTCTTAAAGAGGGAAGCATGTGTGTTACATCCAGTCGCCAAAGACGAAAGGGAGGGGTCTCCCCGGTTTTACCTATGAAAGAAAAAAATACACCATATTCTGTGACTATCCTTACCATGGGATGCCGGGTTAATCAATTTGAAACTGATTTGATCCTCAAAATGGGACTCGATTCCGGCTTGCATACCACCGATTCCGTGGACGACGCCGATATTATCATCATCAACACCTGTAGCGTGACCCAAGAAAGTGAGCGGCAAGCCAGAAAATTAATCCGCAGACTTGGACGCGACCATCCCAAGGCACGATTGGTGGTGACAGGTTGTTATGCCCAGCGATCCCCGGAAACATTTTATAATCAACCCAATGTCGCCCTGGTCGTTGGCAACCAGGATAAAAAACGGCTGTGGCATCTTTGGGACCAGAATACCCTTCCGAAACCTTGTGATCATCCTTTAACCGAACCTGCCGAACCTGGCAACAGTGACGCCGGTGGCATTGCCGCTTACGGTCCCATCCTGGATCATAGTGAAAACCGTGCGCGCACACCATTGCAGATTCAAGATGGGTGTGATCGCCACTGCACCTATTGTCTCATTCCCCAGGTTCGTGGCCCCAGTGTGAGTATTCACCCGGATCGAATCATGGCGCAAGCGGAAAGATATCTTCAGGCGGGGAGCCGGGAGTTGGTGTTGCTGGGCATTGATATCGGGTCGTTTGGTCGGGATCTTTCTCCCCCCTGGACATTGGCGCAGATGGTCAAGGCTTTGCTTCCCCTGTGTCAGACAGGCCGCTTGCGCCTCTCTTCGGTGGATCCCATGGATCTGGATGATGAGATGATGGCGTTGTTTGCCCCTGGTTCTCCCCTATGTCCCCATCTTCACCTATCCATTCAAAGTGGTGACGATCTGATCCGAAAACGGATGGGACGCCAGGGGAGTCGTCAGGAACTCCTCATGCGCATAAATCAACTGCGCCGAATCAATCCACACATGGTTTTTGGTGCCGATCTGATCGCCGGCTTTCCCACCGAATCGGACGAAGCGTTCGCCAATACCCATTCCCTCATTGCAGAGGGGGGAATTTCTTTGCTGCATGTTTTCCCTTATTCCCAACGCCCTAATACGCCAGCGGCCCGCTTTCCATCACACTCTTTGGTTCCAGAGCCTATCGTCAAACAACGGGCCAGTATCCTCCGACAAGCGGGACAGGAACAATTCAATCTTCGCCTTAAGTCGCGCCTTCTTTACCCCGCCGATGTTTTGGTGGAAAAGGTGGATGGTGCATGGGTCCAGGGGACATCAGAAGATTATTATTCGGTCCGATTTATCAATACCCTGGCGGATATCCACGGTGCCATGCGCCGTGTTGACCTCACAGAATTTGATCCAACCCAGGAAATGTTTTTGGGTGTTGTTCCACAAGTTTCCACAGACTTATCCACAGGATCTGTGGATAAGTGGTAGAAAATCCTGCTTTTGAAGCTCATTAAACAAAATGACGAAAGCCTTAATCGGTGAAAACGGGGAAAAAAACAAAAAACCCTCCCCCGTAGCTTCATACGGGAGAGGGTTTTGGCATGACAAAGACTTCGGGGCTTAGACGCTGTAATACATGACAAACTCAACCGGATGGGGGGTATGCTCAACCCGATAAACTTCGGTCATTTTCAGGGCGATCCAGGCATCGATAAGATCATCGCTGAACACGTTTCCTTTCTTCAGGAACTCGCGATTTTTGGAAAGTTCTTCCAAAGCTTCCCGAAGTGATCCACAGACTGTGGGGATCGCTTTCAGTTCTTCGGGAGGCAGATCATAGAGATTTTTCTCCATGGGTGCGCCTGGATCGATCTTGTTTTCAATGCCATCCAGACCGGCCATCAGAATGGCGGCAAAGGCGAGATATGGATTGGAAGCGGGATCGGGGAACCGGACTTCGCAACGCTTAGCCTTGGGGTTGGTCGCTGCGGGAATACGGATGCTAGCAGAACGGTTGCGGGGGGAGGGCGCCAGCAACACGGGAGCTTCAAAGCCGGGAATCAGACGCTTGTAGGAATTGGTGCTGGAGTTGGTGAAGGCGTTGATGGCGCGGGCATGTTTCTTAACGCCCCCGATGAACCACAGGGCCTCCTGGGACAGGTCGGCGTATTGATTACCCGCAAACTTGGGCTGACCACCCTTCCAGATGGAAACATGGCAATGCATCCCCGATCCATTATCACCGGAGAGGGGTTTGGGCATGAAGGTAGCGGTTTTGCCGGCATTGTGGGAGACGTTATGGACCACATACTTGTATTTTTGAATGTTATCGGCCATAGCGGTCAAGGGGCCGAAGCGCATGTCGATTTCGCACTGACCGGCGGTCGCCACCTCGTGATGATGGAACTCGATGTCCAATCCCATTTCTTCCATCATCAGGCACATTTCCGAACGCAGATCCTGGAAGGAATCGACGGGAGGAACGGGGAAATAGCCCCCTTTGATGCCGGGACGATGACCGTGATTGCCATCCTCATAATCGACATTGCTGTTCCAGGCCCCTTCTTCGGAATCCAACTCCACCTGGGCATAGTTGATGCCGGTACCGAACTTGGCGGAATCAAAAATGAAAAATTCTGCCTCCGGTCCAAAAAAGGCGGTATCACCGATGCCGGTATAGGAGAGATAAGCCTCCGCCCGTTTGGCCACACCCCTGGGGTCGCGGGCATAGCCTTCCCCGGTGAACGGATCTTGGATATCGGCGATGAGTATCAGGGTGGGGACTTCGGTAAACGGGTCGAGAACCGCCGAGGTTGGATCGGGTTTGAACACCATGTCGGAATGGTTGATTTCGCACCAACCGGCTATGGATGATCCGTCGAAACCGAAGCCACTTTCAAAAACGTCTTCGCTAAACATACGGATTGAACAGGTAATATGCTGCCATTTGCCGTGAAAGTCGGTGAAACGGAAGTCCACGAATTTAATTTCGTGCTCCTGAATCATGGCCATAACCTTTTTTACCGCCTCTTGATCAGCCATTATGCCAATCCTCTCTACAAAAATGTTGATATGTTACCCGAAGGTCTGAAAAACTTCATTGCCGTCTTTGTTAGGAACCTGTCGCTTTGAGGTTACGTTAAAAGGAGCCGGCGTCTAGGTTGTATCCTTTTTCATCATGGAACGCCAGATCCAATCCTTCGGATTCTTGATCACGGTCGGCACGCAGCCCCACCATGGCATCGACAATCTTGAGTATGACCGCCGTGAGGACGCCGCTCCAAACGAGAGTTGCGACCACGCCCAGGGATTGCACTCCCACTTGGTGGATCATGGTGCCACCGCTAGCGAACCCGGTGCCACCGAGGAACGGGGCGGCGAAAACGCCCGTCAGGACGGTTCCCAGGATACCCCCGACGCCATGAACTGGAGAAACGTCCAGAGAGTCATCGATATGGAGTTTTTGTTTAATGATCTGGGTAGACCCGTAGCAGACGATCCCTGCGCCAAAACCGATGATGGCGGCTCCGACAGGACCGACGAACCCGGAGGCGGGGGTAATGGTACCCAAACCGGCCACCATGCCGGTGACGATACCCAGGACGCTGGGTTTGCCATGGCGGACCCATTCCATAATCATCCAGGCCAAAGAGCCGGTGGCAGCCCCCAGGTGGGTGACAAGCATGGCCATACCCGCGCTACCGTTGGCAGCCAGCGCACTGCCGCCGTTGAATCCAAACCAGCCAACCCACAGCATGGATGCCCCGGTAAAAACCATGGTCATGTTATGGGGCATCATGGCCGTTTTGGGAAATCCTCGGCGGTTGCCAATGATGAGGGCGGCGACGAGGGCGGCGATACCGGCGTTGATGTGGACGACGGAGCCACCGGCAAAATCCATGAAACCCATCTGTGCCAGCCATCCGCCACCCCACACCCAATGGCACAGGGGAGCATAAACGATGACGACCCATAACCCTGAAAACAGGAGAACGGCGGAAAAGCGGACTCTTTCAGCAAAGCCACCGATGACCAATGCCGGGGTGATGATGGCGAAGGTCATTTGAAACATAATGAACACGGTCTCGGGGAGATCGTTGGAGAGAGATGCGGGGGTAACCCCCATGAGGAAAACCTTCCCCAATCCCCCCCACCAATCCTTGAGCGCACCGCCATCGCCATCGCCAAAGGAGATGCTATAGGCCACGGCAAACCACAGAACCGATACCAAACAGGCGATACTAAAGCATTGCATCAGTATGGAAAGGACGTTTCTGGTTCGGACCAAGCCGCCATAGAACAGGGCCAGCCCCGGGAGGGTCATGAACAGCACCAGGGCGGTTGCAGTCAATATCCACGAGGTGTTCGCAAGATTGAGTGCCACCGGTTCCGCCTGGGCATCCCGAGAGAAAAACATCAGGGACAGTGTAATCCCCAATCCGATAGTCCATTGTACGGTGCGCATGGGTGACTGACTCAAACAGGAGATTACATTTAACGAAAGAAAACAACGCCAATCCGTGTGGACTAGGCAAGTATCAAGCCATTATCATTATTTGAAGGATAACAGGTGATTATACCAAAATAGGAATAATCATATGAAAAAATATGAGGCAAAATGATCAAAAAACAGTCATTTGATCGGATCATGTTGCCTATTTTTTAATCATTTACCTTTCTGCCAACCAGTTGTGGAGTTGCGCTATTACGCGCTCTACAACATCCTCCCAATGGTGAGGCTGGGACTGGCGGAAGAGATGCAACGTGGGATACCAGGGACTATCCGACCGATCCAACAACCAGCGCCAATCGGGGACTGCTGGTAGCAGTACCCACCCAGGACACCCCAAGGCACCGGTCAGATGGATGACCGAAGTATCTACCGAGATGACCAGATCAAGCTGGGTGATCAAGGCGGCGGTATCGGCAAAATCGGAGAACTCTCTTGTCCAATCGTTAAACTGCGGGAGTCTAAAAAAAGGATTTGGGTTAAAATCGTAATCCTCTGTTTGCAGACTGATGAAGGTACACCCTGGGGTATCCAACAAACGGATAAGATGTTTGGGGTCCATGGAGCGATTGCGATCATTTTTTTGCCGGGGATTGCCATGCCAAACGAGACCGATTTTAGCGTTTTTTTCGTGCGCTAAGCGTTGGGCAAAGCGGACCACGGCGTCGGGACACGGTTTGAGGTAGGGGACCACCTTGGGGATGGTTTCAATGGTTGTTCCAAACAGATATGGCAGACTGAGCAAAGGGGCCTGACAATCGCAGTGTGGAATCGGATCAAAGTAGCTGATGAAAACATCGACTCCCGGTATTGTTTGAAACAGACGCCGCAAGGGGTCTGGACACATGAGTACCACATGTCCCACCAGCGGTATTACCTGTTGAACATAGCGGATAAATTGAATGCTGTCACCAAAACCTTGTTCGCAATGGATCAGAATGGTTGCTTCTGGGAGGGGTTGCCCGTTCCATAGCGGCTGTCCATAATGGTGGGGTCCAAAATCTTTAGAGAGCCAACGCCATTCATATTGACGAAATCCCAGGGAATAATCTCCCAAGAGCAATCGAATCATACTTTCATTGTAGTGGACCGAGGGAAAATCGGGTTGCAGCGACCTGGCTCTTTGCAGCATGTCCAACGCAGCATCGAGTCGGCCAACCTGGTGCAGGACACCTCCCAGATTACACAGGGCTTCCACATATTCGGGGTTGAGGCAGAGTGCTTGTTCATAATATTCCAGGGCCAGAAATGGTTGGCCTTGTTTAAGGATGAGGTTTCCGTAATTATTCAGTGCTTCTGGAAAGTTGGGTTGATACTCCAACGCCGTTTCAAAACAATCTGCCGCATGATAGATTCTTTCCAGGATATCCCAGGCGACCCCCATGTTATTCCAGGCTTCGGGAAAGTTGGGTTGCAGTGCCACCAATTGCCGCAGATAGGTGATGGTCTGGTCGGGCTGTCTCAGATGGAGGGTGACTTGGCCCAGGTTATTGAGTGCTTGGAGATGCTGGGGCTGAAGTTTTATAAGTTGTCGATAGAACGATTCCGCTTTGTTCAATTGCCCTTGATGTTGGTAGGCAAAACCAAGATGGAAAAGAATTTGGGGGTTGTTGGGTTGGAATTTCAGTGCTTTGGAGAAAGCGTCCACTGCAAAATCCCATTGTCCTAAGGCTTGATAGAGCGTACCAAGATTGAAGTATGCTTCCATGTATTCCGGGTTGCGTTGGATTGCGCGGAGAAACAGCACCTGCGCTTCCTCCAATTTTCCTTGTTGTTGCAGCAGACTGGCCAAGTTATTCATGGCTTCCGGGAAGTCTGGTTTGATGGCGAGGGCCTGTCGGAATCGTGCAGCCGCTTGGTCTATGAGTCCTTGGTCATGGTCGATCATTCCCCAATTGTTCAAGGCTTGGGCATGGTTTGGGCAATGTTGAATCACTTTTTGGTAGAGGAGGACCGCTTCATCCAGGCGGCCTTCTCCGTGAAGTTGTACCCCTTGCACAAACCAGTGTTCGGGATTGACTATTTTTTTCTGATTTTTCTTGCCCATGGATTTTTGCCTTCCTGATTTATCAACTTTGGGTACGGATTCTCTCATGTTGCCGCCATTCATGGTCGATGAAAAGGCTATTCGTCACCTTCTGGTCAAGCAACGGATGTGGGAGGGTAAGGTGGGTCAAAGTCGGTTGCCAGAGTCATGGATTTCCCTTCGGGACTATTACGACAGCACCCCCAGCCAGAAGCGGGCGTTCCAGCCCGAATCTCCGGCGGCGGGGCCGAGTCGAAACACGCCATCGCCGGAATGGGTGGATGCATCGGATTATTTTCTCAGGGGCGTTCGCGTTCCCAAGAAAATTGCCGACGATGAGAATTTTTTGGTGGTTTTGAAAGAGGAAACCGCCAAACCACCGTTGCCCCGCGAAGCTGGGATTACCATGTTTGATGCCTTGAAACAAATTCATTCTGTTTACGGACCCCATAATGCGATTTTTTCGCGTTTGGCAAAACTGGAACAGCAGGATCGCAAAGAGTTGGACAGCGGGCGCATCGACATTGAAGAGTTTGAGCGTCGGGCGGTTGCGTCGGCCATTATTCGGGAAAATCATGGCCGACGGATGGAAAAACTGACCCAATGGTATTTGGACAATTATTTTCGCATCTTTGAGAATCCCGAACCGGTGACGATACCGGAGGGGACTTGCCACTAGGTGTCGTGACGATAAAATCATAAAATTATTAAAAGAAAAAAG
>PEAO01000124.1 GCA_002753615.1 Magnetococcales bacterium DCbin2 | reverse complement strand
CATGTCACACCTCCAGGTTAATGAAAGTAACATGCCGATTATGCCCGTTTTTAAACAAAAAAACTACGTATTCCGTGCTGGGTGCGGTTTAGGGCGTGTTGCCATTCAATAAAATTATTAAAAGAAAAAAGGGGTCTGGGGGATTGCCCCCAGGGTTTTGACTTTAAACAAAGTCAAAAACGAAGAATGAATCTGCTCGTGATGAATCACGGCTCAGGGGGATATCAATAAGTTATCGAATGTCGCCACTTCCTGTCGGATGCAATTTTTCGGGCAATACGGGCAACAGGATCGTAAGGACCGTCCCTTCCTCCACGCTGGTACGCATGGTGATGTCACCGCCAAACAGTCGGGCAATCAGACGCGCCGAATAGGTTCCTATCCCGGAACCTTTGTGTTTGCCATAGGTGACAAACTTGTCAAAGAAACGGTCTCGGATCGTCTCAGGCACCGCCCCGGGATTGGCAATCCGTACCACAATGTGGTCCCCCTCACGCGCCATATCAATCTGCACCTCTCCGTCCCGTGGGGTCGCCTCCAAGGCGTTGTCCAACAAATTGGCCAACATCGAATATCCTAATAATTCTTCCGCCAAGATATGGTTCGAATCATGTCCCCCCTGCATCGTGTTCCGTAGGATCCGCACATGCGATCTTTTGGCGGTGATCTGCCGTTCCTGAACAACCCGATCAATCAAACGGGATAAGTCGATCACTGTGGGATAATAGGCGTAAACACCCTGCTCAATCCGATATAAATCCAATGATCCATTGATCATCTCCAACATTTGCAACCCAGCCTTCTCCATCTGCTCCAAAAAAATGGTGCTGGGACTCATCTTTTCATGCAACATCAATTGAATAAATCCCAAAATGACCGCCAGTGGGCTTTTGAGATCGTGCCGGGTGATGCTGTCCAATTCGTCCCGTAACTTTTGTGATTCTAACAGTTGCCGGTTTTGGTTTTCCAACTGACGATGGTTTTGCACAATTTCATAGTGTGTCCGCACCCGCGCCCGCACCACCGTAAGATTGAATGGTTTGGCCAGATAATCAGCCGCACCCAAGGCAAAACCCTCCACCTCATGTTTGGGGTCGGTCAGCGCAGTCAGAAATATGACGGGAATGGAGGCGGTCTCGGCATCACTTTTGAGCCGCCGACAGACCTCAAAACCATCCATCCCCGGCATCATCACATCCAATAAAATAATATCAGGATGGGGAATATCCTGGGCACACGACAACGCAGACAGACCATCCATGGCGGAGCGAATAGAAAACTCATCGCCCAAGGCGTGAACCAACATCCGAATATTGTCGGACTGATCGTCAACAATCAGCAACCGAGGGAGATTGTCCATGAGTCCCCTGTTCCGAAGTTGTTGGCCACAATCAAGGGGTTTCTACGTCACCGTCTTTCGACTCACTGTCCTTCCACCCCTTCAAGACGACCATCCATTCATCCAATGACTGACAAAACGGCTCAAAATAGCGGACGATGGCCTCTTTTCTCCGAGGTATGCACGTCAATATTCCCTCCAACGCCACCACCTGGTCATGAAGATTCAACGCCCCCAGTTCAAACAAGACCTCCCGAATTCCCTGAATTTCCTTATTGATGCGGTCGTAGCGCGATTTGATCAACATCTCCTGCAAACGTTTGGTCAAATCTTGATGCTTTTCATAAAAGCCGACCAAAAGATGACGATATAATGGCGCATTCCCCCCGACATGCTCCAAACCCGAGGCGACATCCAACCCGATCCCCTCCGGCCATTTTAAAACCGCCACCCCTTGCTCGGATGAAACTTTCACGACCGCAGGTTTGGGGTTTTCAAGGATGGCGGGTGGCTCGTCCTTTGGCTCGTCCTTTGGCTCGTCCTTTGGCTCGTCCTTTGGCTCGTCCTTTGGCCCGACGGAGGTTATTTGCGCTATGGTACTTTCAAGTCTTTTTTTCTGGGTAACGTCCAACACCGAACAAACCATACGCAAGGGGGTTCCCTGGTCATCCCACAGGCTGATCCGGCCACGTTCCAATACCCATAAACCATCACCATCCTCATGACGCATCCGGTGCTGGGAAATATAAACATCCTGTGCCCCTGACAGATGGACCTGTATTAACCCCTCCACAACATCCCAATCGTCTCGATGCACCCGTTCGCGCCAGGTATCTCTGGTCTGTTCTCCCGCATCACTTTCAAGTCCAAACATATCCCACCAACGTGGACTGAAAATCATCGTGTCCGTGGTTAAATTCCACTCCCAAAACCCTTCGCCCATCACCTGAAGCATCGATTGCAATTGCGCTTCGCTGGTTTTTAAACGCTGTTCCAACAGCTTTTCAGTTTGATTTTCCGAAAAGGTAGCCGTGACTACGGTTTCAGACTGAGGGCGATCACCCGTTTCTGGCGGTTGCGTCTCAGATTTAATGTTATCATCGGTTTCCGAATGCGCGTCTGGTTGATCACAGATCGGTGTTTCGGTTTTTTTGGGTTCTGCCATCGTCTTTTTGGGCGGTGTCGGCCCAATTGCCAATGCCCGTACCCGCCCAGGGCGGATGGTCCGTTCAAAGGTATCCAAAGCCGCCTCGACCGACAGGGAAACCGCACGGGATAATAACAGCCACATCGCCAAGGTTAGCCCAAAACCTAAAATAAGGACAAAACCTGCCGATTTCAGGACAACCTTCTCCATCCCTGAACCGGCCATGTTCGCTTCCAGGGTTACCCCCAAACGGTACAGTATCGGTGTGTGCGCCGTGGAGGCTACCGATTCCCATCCCTTCTCTTCTTGGCTCTCTCCAAGCTTCAGGTTTCCGGCAACCAAGCGGCGTTGCCCTCCTGCGGTGTTCCAGCGGTTCATCACCGCTTCAACATCAAACCCTAAAATGGCGACCCCTTGAATCGTTTTAAAATAGCGTACAGGGGATGCGACCCAAAATATTTTCTTGGTAAAATCCAGATGATTGGTTGTCTTTCCCGATGCCAAAGCCGCTTTCAGATGAGGCAACTCTTTATATTGGGGGAGGGGATCCAAATGGGAAAAAACCAATGCCCCTTCAGGATCGGTCAATATAAAAGATTGGGCGGACAATCCTGAGGCAAAACGTTTGATTAATTCCGGCAAGGTTGCCTGTCGAAGTTTGGGGTCCGCCAGGGCGTTGATCAGGACCGGATTCACCGCCAAGCGTTCCACCTCCTTTTCCATAAAGGAAAATTCACGATCCAAACCCAATAACTCCTGGGCCATGAGTTGTCGGATTGATTGGTGATTTTCTTTGACCAGAATGGATGTTACCAGCCAAGTGGCCGCCAACATGCCAAGGATCACCGGAAGCACGACCGTTAAGGTGGTTTTCCACCCTATCGAAAACCGGGCTTCGGCAGGAATGGAGCTTAACGTTCTCATGGGAGCATCTCACCAGATAGTACGAGCGGCCATCGTATGTGTTGTACCAGGCTCATGGTCGGGAATTCCTGATGGGTACGCGCATCCCTTCGGTATTGAATTGGATCATCGTCAAATCCGCAGGGACAAGCCCTTCGTGGCGAATACGGGAAAATGGCAATACATAATCCTTGATGGCTCCACGATGCATTTCCAGGCGTTCCATCATCGTTTCCAGGTCCACCGTCCCCACTGTCCCGAGACCAGATGACCGTTGCAATGCCTGAGCCAGTAGGAAAACCAAGTCATACGCCTGAGCCGTCGTCGAGGGATCGGGGATATGTCCAGGAACAGGCCCATCAAAAAGATCCCAGTATCGTTTGCGCAAAGCGGCACCCATCGCTGTGTGGTTGCTGTGAATATCGAACGAATAAGTTTGCAAAAAGGAATAATCTCCGATCCCTGGTGCTAAAAGTTGATCTTCGGCATCCCCATGACGGGATACCATGCGTGGGTTGAAAGAAATGGCCGCCATGGTGGCGCGAATTTGCCGGGTCTCTCCGGGGCTGGATTCAAGAAAAATATCGGTGATCCCAGCATTTTGCATTTTGCGTAGCGCATCCAGAAAAACCTTTTGACCCTTGTTGAACCATACGATCATGGGGTTTTCCATCCCCCGTTCCGCAAAATATCCGGTCATGATGGTGCGCGCTTGCCGTCCGTTGCGGGTATTTTCCAACATCAGGGCACTTTTTCCATGGTTTTTTGTCAGTTCCTCAAAAAGTATCCGATTTGCCTGGTATTCGTTGGCGGCGATGCGAAAAACATGCCTTGTTTCATCTTTTGCGTTACCATCGACTCGCATCCAGCCTACAGAACTGGCATGGGGGATCAGCATGAGTATGTTTTGATTTTTCGCAATGGGGATTTGATCGGCAACAATGGGGTCGGTCCCCCCAGCGATGACTGCGACCGCACCCCATTGTTGTCCCAAGTGTTTCATATGATTGACCCCCAGGGAAACCGAACCCCGATTGTCCGTGGTGATCATGGTGACAGGTTTCCCCAATATCCCCCCACCCGCATTGATCTCATCGATGGCGAGCCTTACCCCCCGCTTGATGGCCAGCCCGGAATGGTCATGCTCACTGGAAAAATCGGCATCGACCCCAACGATCCATTCATCCATTTTTGTTTTTCCACGGGAACGTTGCAGTTCCATCTCCTCGATCTGCGCCAGGAGTCCCGCCCCCAATATCTCCTCATAACCCAAGGATAGCCGTCTCGCCTTGGTGGTCCATTCGGTGGTACGGAGCGGTTGCGAAATGCGTTGCAAGGGAATGCCCGCTTCCGCGATGGCATGTTCCAACTTTTGTTCAAGTTGCCCGCTTTTATGCCGGGTCCATTGCATCAGTTCATGGGCAGATGCTTCAATGATCTCCTGGACTTCCAGTGGGATCCGTTGATAACTTCCGCTGCCCATGGCCAAAATCATCCCCTGCCAGCCATGATAACTTAAATTAACCTGATAGGGGTGGTCCTTCAAGCGATTGACGACAGAGTTCGTCAACAGGGTTTCCCAGCCATCGACTTTTTCGGAAGGGATATTTTCCCCCATGCTTCCGACAGTGCCATCCACCGCAATCACATTTTTTCCGGTAAACATTTTGGTGGTAAAAAAACCGGGAACGACAGAAAACCGCATGGTTTCCAGATCAGCCAACTTTTCAATTTTGCGGTTGGCGACCAATTGGCGAAATCCCTCTTCCCAAAAGGAGATGCCCACCAGATCCAGGGTATCCATCTGTTGCAGCAACCTTTTTCCCAATGGACCATCAAAAAATTGATGGTGTGCTTTGGGGTCTGAAAAATAGAAGGGAAAATCAAGGATGCGGAAGGATGGAAGGTGATCGCCCAATTCGGAGACCGGGAGTAGAACCATGTCCAGTTTGCCCTGCTGCGCCGATAAAATCAGGTTGTGTCGTCCTGTCCGTGTTTCATTCTCCCCAAGGTCAATCTCCACAGTCCCATGGCTGCGATGTTTGATATCCTGCGCAAACCGATCAACGGCCTGCCGCATGAATCCATCGTGCGGGGCGTCGTGTCCCATGCGCAACAGGATGGTCTCCTGTCGTTGGCCGGTCATGGTGTCCGAGACCCACAACAGATCTTTCGCCAGGAGACCCGAAAGAATCAGGGAAGCGGCGATCAATACCCCTATACCCCAGGTCAACATCGGTTTCATTCCAGCCCAATCCCCCTCATAACGTGGTCACACCCGACGGTGAACCAGCCGATGAACCAGCATCAAGTTCAAGGTAAACAGTAACAAGGCACCGCCCTGGTGCATGGATGCCAAGGGTATGGGTACCGCCAGCAAAAGCGTCGCTATACCCAGGCCGACCTGGACCATGGCCATGAACAACAAGCCATGGGCGAGAGTTCGGATCGTACCCTGGGGTATTTGCCTGCGCAGAGCGATCCACAACAGCACCACCCCGGAAAATACCGACAACGCCAGCACGCGGTGATCCCATTGCACGGTTGGAATATGTTCAAAAAATGCGCGATGAACCGGTTGATAATCCATGTATTCTGCGGGTATAAAACGGCCATCCATCAGGGGAAAGGTATTGAAGATTAACCCGGCATCCAACCCGGCCACCAAACCACCCGACAGAATGGTTACGAAGATCAACATCCCCAGAAGGATTGTCGGTACGGTCATTTTTTTGCAGGAATCATGGGTACCCACTTTGGCATTGAATGCAGTCAGAGCCAGCCATAGGATGATCGCATAAATCATGACGGCAAACCCCAAATGCAGCGTCAGCCGATAGGGGCTGACCTGGGGTGTATCCACCAATCCACTTTGAACCATGATCCATCCAATGATCCCCTGTATGGCCCCCAACACGAAGATTCCCGATAGCCCGAACGCCAGACGACCGTGAATTTTTTTGCGAATGATAAAATAAAGCAGAGGCAACAAAAAGACCACACCAACGATCCGCCCCAGGAGACGGTGGATATATTCAAGCCAAAAAATTGACTTAAAACCAGACAAATCCATGTCATGATTAACAATTTTAAATTGTGGCGAGTGTTGATAACGGGCAAAGACCTCTTCCCATTCCGCCAGATTCATTGGTGGCAGCCAACCCAAAACGGGACGCCAATCCACCATGGAGAGACCCGAATCGGTCAGGCGCGTCAATCCGCCGATGATCACCATGCCGTAAATGAGGACGGCGCAGACCGAAAGCCATAGGGCGATCTCTTTATTTTGCTGATTGTTCACGAAACCTCCTCTATTGACCCCAATGGGAAAATGGTTGACGATGCTGCAAAATGCGATCCATAAACCATCCTTTAAAAGATCTCCGAACATGTCTGAAAATATGACCGCTTTAACCATCTCCGAAGAGAACGCCAACGGTGCTGTCCGAGGTTGGTTGCTACTGGCCCTTTGTTCCCTGGTTGGAGCGGGCCTCGTCGTCATCCTGATTATCCTGGCACGGATGCCTTTGATCCACGATTTTATCCCCTGGACGGGATCATTTCGTACTGCCTTGGTTGTACACGTCGATTTGACGGTGTTGGTTTGGTTTCTTTCGTTTGCCGGGTTTTTGGCGGCACTCTCCATACGTGCGTCTGCTTATGGGTGGGTCAAAACAGCCCTGACCATCGCAACCACGGGGGCGTTCCTGATTACGTTTTCCCCATTCTTGGGCCAGGACAGGCCCTTTATCAACAACTATATCCCAGTTTTGGCCAATTCGGCGTTTTTTTTCGGACTGATACTTTTTGCAACGGGATTTTTCTTCGTCGCCTTGCTTTCCCTTGCGCAACGACGTTCTCCGGCCCACCTGGGAGAAAGGGCTGTCTTCTGGGGACTTTCTTCCAGTTTAACCATTGCCTTCATGGCCTTGATTTTTCTGGTATGGAGTTATGCGCATCTCCCGAATGAACTGTTGAACGCGGACGGTGCCCACTATTTTGAGCTTTTGTTCTGGGGACCGGGGCACCTGCTGCAATTCACGTATACACAACTTCAGGTACTTGTCTGGTTTTGGTTGGCCTCGTCCCTGGCACAGCGCACGATGATCTCCCCCAAGGGGTTGATCATCCTTTTTTCTTTGGGTTCGCTGCCCACTCTGGCAGCACCCGTCACGATGGTATTTCTGGAACTGGATTCTCCCGAATTCCGGCTGGCCATGACCGACATGATGGCCTATGGAAACGGCTTGGCGGCACTACCCGCAGCCCTCATTCTGCTCTATGGTCTTTCCAGGGAAAAGGGACAATCCAACGGCTCAAGCCCAGAACGGTTAGCATTGTTGTTTTCCTTGGTACTTTTTGCTTTTGGCGGCGTGATTGGTTTCCTGATCCGTGGGGTCAATGTCACCATACCCGCCCATTATCATGGATCCATCGTCTCCATCACCCTGGCTTTCATGGGGATGACCTATCACCTGCTGCCAAAATTGGGTGGCTGTGTGATCTCCACAAAGTGGGCCTCCCGGCAATTGATTCTATACAGTTCGGGATCACTGTTGCATGTGCTGGGCCTAGCGTGGTCGGGAAGCCATGGCATACAAAGGAAAACCGCAGGTGATGCCCAGGGGTTGGATACTCTGGCGGACAAGATTCCCATGTGGATCACGGGATTGGGAGGAATGGTCGCTGTTATCGGAGGGGTTGTGTTTTTGGTTTTGGCTTTCAGATCATTCCGGGGGAAAGTCAGAGTTTAGGGCGTATTGACACTCCCTTGAAAAATTATTGAAAGAAAAAAGGGGTCTGGGGGATTGCCCCCAGGGTTTTGATTTTGGTTTTGACTTTGCTTTTCATGCGCACCTTCTCCCGAAGCATTTTTTTTCGCGCTTTTTGTTTTTGCGAAAAAAAAT
>PEAO01000026.1 GCA_002753615.1 Magnetococcales bacterium DCbin2 | reverse complement strand
CAGTTGACGATTTTGAGGCCCTTCTCCCCTGGAACGTTCAAAAAAATTCGGAAAAAAGCAAGTCGCCTTGAGAACGGGGTTCGTTCGGCACTTACGATACAGGATCCCACCCCCGGATGGATTGCCGGTGGGAACGGTCTGGGCGTTGGCTATGGCGAACACCTGGAGCAAACCATCCCCAGATCGGGAATTCTTTGAAATTTTTGTGTGGTTCAACAGATCAGGTTTACCCGATTCTCGAACAAACGAGCGAGACCGCAAGGATTGGCAACTGCTCGTTGAAGAAAGACAATCTGGAAATTTGGTAGGAATTCGCCGATTCTTGCCATGGCACAATATTACCGCTTGATGGTACCACCCAGATCACCCCCGATGCCCTTCAGCAGGAATGGACTCGTAGATCACCCTGGAGAGTACGGCAAACGCAGCATTCTCGAAGTCCTTGTCATCCATGTACCGGGTAACGATCTTGTCGTTCTCACTCATGCGCTGGATCATCATATCCTCGACCATTTTTCGCAGCCCGAGTTGGAACTTGTCGAAGGGGTTGGCCTGCCTCATATTGATTACCTGTGGATTGGTCGTAGCCTTCTCCCGGATCTGTTCGAAGAAGAGCCGGTCCTCGTCGGTAAAATTGGTCCCAAAGCGTGCGTTGAGTACGTCGATGATTTCCGAAAGGGGGGCCTTCTCCTCTTTTGCCTTGCCGGAACCCACATCGGTTGGACTCTTGACCCCATCCGATTCGCCCTCTCCCAGGTCGATGGCTCCAGAAAAGACGCGCTCCATCCGGTAGTATTGCATGCCTACCTCGTCGCCCAAGTTGACATGTTCCTCATCGTCATCTGTGCCCAACTCCGGGGCCAGGAATCGGCCAAAGCTGTAGAGCATTTCCAGGTCAGGATCCGCATAGGGGATGATTTGGCTGAGGAAGGCGTAAACCCGGACATATCCCTTTAACTTGTCCCGAAAAGCCGACCGCAACTCATCCGCCTCCAATGCCTTGAACCGGTCCTTGGCGGACTGGAGATGCATTTGCAGTTGGGCATGGTCCGACTTGGCCTGCTGCTTGGGAAAACGGTAGAAGATCCGGGCGAAGGCTTCCACCTCGCTCCAGTGGTAGACCTGCATGCCATCCAACTCGTGCTTGAGCTTTTCCAGTTGGGATGGGTCCGAACCTTCTTGGAGGCTGGTGGCATCGTAGTAGGGTTTAAAGGCGTGGTAGATGTCTTCGGCCTCGTTGACGAAATCCAGGACAAAGGGTGCTTCCTTGCCAGGTACCATACGGTTGAGACGGGACAGGGTTTGTACGGCTTGTACGCCGTCCAACCGCTTGTCCACGTACATGGCCATGAGCAAGGGCTGATCAAAGCCGGTCTGGTACTTGTTCGCCACCAGCAGCACTTGGTAATCCGGGGAAGCGAACCGCTCGGAGAGTTGGCTTTCGCCGATGCGCTGACCGCTGATCACATCGATATTCATGCCCGGCTCGGTATACTCCTTGCCGGTGTCGGGATCCTTCACCATGCCGCTGAAGGCTACCAGGGGACGGATATCATCGTAGCCGTGCTCGTCGAGATACTTCTGGAAAGCCAGCATGTACTTGACGGCCTGCAAGCGGGATCCGGTCACTACCATAGCCTTGGCCCTCCCTCCCAGGTGGCGCATCACATGGCCCCGGAAGTGTTCCACGATTACTTCGATCTTTTGGGCGATGTTGGTGGGGTGCATCACCATGAACTTGGTCAGGCCCCTTGCCGCCTTCTTCCTGGGCAGGGCGGGGTCTTCCTCCACAGCTTTGACCAGTTTGAAATAGGTCTTGTAGGTGGTGTAGTTGCGCACCACATCGAGAATGAACCCCTCTTCGATGGCCTGCCGCATGCTGTACATGTGGAAGGGGACGGGCTTGCTTTCGGGGCCTGGATGTCCAAAGAGTTCCAGGGTCTTGCCCTTGGGGGTGGCGGTGAAGGCAAAGAAACTCAGGTTGGGTTGCCGTCCTCGGGAGAACATCACCTGGTTGAGCCGGTCTTCCCAGTCGGGTTCATCGTCAGGATCGTCATTCCCCGTGGCTGCTCCCAGTACCTCCTTCAGTTCCCGGGCGGTTTCACCGGTCTGGGAAGAGTGGGCCTCGTCCACAATCACCGCATAGCGGCGTTTGCCGATCTCCGCCTCCCAGGACTTGGCCTGGGCGCGTTCATCAGCCGTAGGGCTGTCCAGTCGGCTGGTACCCGCCGCATGGAGCAGACCGCGCAACACGAAGGGAAATTTTTGCAGGGTGGTCACCACGATCTTGGTGCCGTCAATGAGGGCAACAGCCAGTTGTTTGGAATCCCGGTCGATAGCTTTGACCACGCCCTGGGCGTGTTCGATCTGGTAGATGGCATCCTGCAACTGGCGGTCGAGTACCTGACGGTCGGTGATGACAATGACGCAATCGTAAATCTTTCGGTCGTCGTCGGTGTGCAGACTGGCCAAGCGGTGGGAAAGCCAGGAGATGCTGTTGGTCTTGCCGCTTCCCGCCGAATGCTGGATCAGATAGTTGCGCCCGCTTCCCTCGCGCCGGGCTGCTCGGATCAGATTGCGCACGCTGTCCAACTGGTGGTAGCGGGGAAAGATCATGGTCTCCTTGGTGACGATCCTCTGTCCTCCCCGGCCATCGCTCTGCTTCACATCCTTGGATTCGATGAACAGGAAGTGGCCCAGGATGTCCAGGAAACTGTCCCGGGCCAACACCTCCTGCCACAGGTAGCCGGTGCGGTAGCCGGATGGATGCTGGGGATTGCCCGCGCCGCATTGGATGGCCCCGGGCTGACTGCCTCGGTTGAAGGGAAGAAAAATGGTCTTGGCCCCAGCCAGGCGGGTGGCCATGTGGACTTCGTTGGGGTCGGCGGCGAAGTGGACCAGGGTGCGCTTCTTGAAGTCGAACAGGGGAGCGCGGGGATTGCGATCCGTCCGGTATTGGGCGACGGCATGACGCCAACTCTGGCCGGTGCCGGGGTTCTTCAACTCACAGGTGGCCACAGGCAGACCGTTGACGGAGAACACCAGATCGATGGTGGCGTGGTCGTCCGGGTGGCAGGGCACCTGGCGCGTAACGTTCAGACGGTTTTGTTCATAAAGGGCCAGAACCTCCGGGTTCAGTCCGTGGGCGGGTTTGAACCAGGCCAGCCGGAAGGTCTTGCCGTAGAACTTGAACCCGTGACGCAGGACGTGCAGGGATCCCTTGACGGCCAACTCCTTGACCAGGGCACCCAGCAGCATGGATTCCAGACCGCTGCCGTGCAGGGTGCGCATCTCCTGCCACAGGGTGGGTTGAGTGGCCTCGATGAAGGCGAGCACCCGGGCCGGGAAGAGTGCCCGCTCCTGGTCCCATTCGACGTTGGTCCCCTTCTCCCAGCCCCCGGCCAGCAGCATCTCTTCCACGGTGGATTCGAAGGCGTTTTCGTTGGTCTGGGCCATGGGCTTTTCCTACACGTTGCCGTTGATTTCGAACACCCGGTATTTCAACCACTTGGCGATGCCGTCCAGGTCCGGGAACAATTGTTTGTCGAACACGCCATATTGGTCCAAACGACGGCGGATGTCGTCATGGGCTCCATGCTTGATCACCACTTCCAGGTAGTCCTTTTCTTCCAGAGGCTCCATGGGCCTGTGGCAGGCCAAGAGCACCCCATCCTGGGCGCGGATGCGGAGGGAGACGTGGGGTGGGTCGTAGATGACGTTGTCTGTAATTTCAAACGGGGAAGATTCATCCACATCATTGGCGTAGACTTTCTCAATGATAACATTGTTTCTGTTTCCAACAATTTGAATAGAAACAGGACTCTTCTTGCTTGATGGCGTTATCGTAGATACAATCTCGGTAGTTCCAACGCCTTCAACCTCCGGTTGAGTATCGATATCGTCAATGCCATCCTCGCCCATCCCAAAAGTTCCATAACCATCTTCATCTCTGACTTCTCTAACATTATTATTTTCTTTGTACTCAAGAGGGTTCTGAGATGGTTGACTGCGCTTCAGATCGCTATACTTCGCTGGCTCGCTGATCAGTACATAAACGGCGCTATCGAGAGAGTTGCCGCTGGCATCCTTCTTGGTTTCACGAATGGCGAAATAGAGGGCTACCAGGGGATTGGTGGTCCAGTCCATGAAACGGGTGGGCAAGCCGTGGTGCTGGGCGATGGCCAGTGCCTCCCAGTCGTTGCGGGGCAGGTGATTGACATAGGTGAGCAGGTGGTTGCTGAAGGTCTCCAGTACGTCGCGTTCCAGGGTGTGCCGCTCTTCAGTGCTGAGACTCTTCAAGCGATCATAACGGCCTATGGATGGCTTCAGGTCGTAGCCTTGCTCCACCCGTCTGCTTTGTCCCCGGAAATAGTGGCGGATGCGCTTGCCATTGTTCTGTTTGCTGCCCACCTCGTCCCGGACGATACGGAGGTACTCCTCGAAGCTGTCGATGGAGAACTCATTCATGCCACCTGCTCCCGAACTTGGACATCGCCGGTGGAGATCGCGCGGATGGCATTGAAAGTCAGTCTGCCCACTCGGTCATCAATCAGAAAGTCCATGGCCGACCCCCTGTCATGCCGATGCAGCCGAAATGGCAGCTGCATCGATATCAAAACCAACCTCTTTCAGCCGTTGGCAAAGTTTTAGCACGATTTCACGGATATGGTCATTGTAGCCCAACCGAATGATTCCCTGGAGATCGGAGGGAAGCTCAAGGTGACCTTTGACGATGAGTGCCATGCGTTCTCTGGTCAGTGAGGAAAGGAGCATGCCGGTTTCGAGGAGAACATTCTGCCGCGCCCTGGGTTCGGCTTTCCCTTCGCCGTCCTGCTTGGCGTAACCCACGTCGTCGGGGGTCATCAGGACGATCCCGAAATCGGAAGCATAGTCCCTTCCGATGTGCCCTTCCAGTGCCTCGATGATGGTTTTTCCCTCCCCGGATGAGTTCATCAAAATGAAGGGTTCCAGCCCCAGCCGCCGCAGGACGAGTTCCAACTGATCACGGGCGTTCACGTCGTGGCCGTGAACGATGAAGATTTGCCCCTTTTTGGCTGCCTGGCTATGACCCCCTATTTGGAGTGCAGCGGCCCCTGGGCCGGAGATTGCTGCATTCAGGGCTTGTTCCAACTCCTGTTTGCCCTTGGCAGGCCCCTGGATCTGGAGAGTCCCTTTGGACTCCCACCAGTTCAGCACGCCCTTGCTGCGAGCGCGGAAGGTATGCTTACCCTCGCCGTCTGATAGCCATTCTCCTGGAGTACCGGTCGATTCCACGGCGGCCTTGAGTTCTTCCAATGTCCCATGAAAGGTGTTTGGCATGGCGGACCTCAATGTCTCACGTCAATCTTGCCGGTGACGGCGGCGGTGATCAGGGCAGTGCGGTACTCCTGCAACCGGGCAATGGCCTCCGCCACCTTTTCGCTCAGGCGGTCCAGCTTGGCGGTTTCGCGGTCCAGAAATGCCAGCACCGCCTCTTGTTCAGGGATAGAAGGCAAGAGGAATACAAGGCTTGCTATCGTTGATGTGTTTAATCCGCTCAAAATAGCACCTCGCTTGAATTCTTGAACCTGAGATTGCAGGTAATCTGAAAATTTAAACGACAGAAGCAGGTACAAAGGAATGACCATATCTTTTCTGGTGCGCAACCGAATTGTATCTGAGTCGATGATTCCAGGATGGATTGAGTCTCCCGTTATGCAGCAACCGCCAATACTTCCTTTTCTTGTGAACAAGATATCTCCGGATTCCAAATGGTAATTGCCCATACCGCTGTAGAGTTCATGGCTTATCCACCGAATTCCGCGCTGGAAGTCATCCTTGATGATATTTTCCTGCCCGTACACCTTATATTCACCAATCTCATCGTAAACGACACCAGTCAACATCCCCCCAAAAGGTCCAATTTGAATACCTGCGCCTAGTTCATTGGAAGCTAAAAATTTTAGTTTCTTCACCCCCCACCCCTCCGGCACCTCCCCCAGCCACTTAACTCCGGAATCTTTGAAGCGGGTGTGGGGTTCCATGCCGAATTCCCGGGCGGCGTCGGGGGGCAGACCACGAGTGACGGTGCGGGAGATCAGCGCCGTGCGCTTCTCCTTGAGCCGGGCGATCAACTCCCGCTTTTTGGCAACCAAATGGTCAATCTTCCCGGTCTGCTCGTCCAGGAAATCAGCAATGGCGGTTTGTTCGGAAAAAGGGGGAACAGGAAGTCGGCAGTTTCCGATAAAGTCCCAGTTCGCCCGAGGCATTTTTGAACCATATGTTGATGAGTCAACAAGGTTCACAAACCCATCTGCAAGCAACCAATAGAGAAGGGATCGACGGTCAAAGTCCTGCCCCTCAATCACCAACAGTTCAGTTGAGCAGAGTCCTGAAAAATCCGGGTTACACGCCTTGGCCAAATATGGCCGGAGCTTACAGAAAAGGGTTCGGCCTTCCTGAAAACTGTTGGCCACCCCAGAAGGCACAACATCGGGATCAATTGGCAGGAGTTTTCCCGTCCACGACTCAATATTCTCTAACCCGATGTATGGCAACGGGTTTTCCTCGTCAGCTTCAACCTTTTTATCTGACAAATGCACCGCCATCTTCAGCCGCTTCACCTCCCAATGCTCCGGCACCTCTCCGAGCCACGGTGCGCCACTCGCCTTGTAGTGGGAATAGGGCTTCTTGTTCACCGGCGGTCCCCCTTTTTCTCCACCGCCTGTTGCACCGCCTCCAGGGATTTCAGATCCTCGGCGTCAGCGATCAATGCTTCCGCTTTGCGGCGTTGGGCGTCGAAGTCATCGAAGCGGTCATGGAAGTGGCGGGTGGCCCATTGCCGGAACTGAGTACCCCGTGGTGAGCGCACCCAGTAGCCAACGGCAAGAATCATATGCAGATTGAACAACTTGGTCCGGTATTGCTTGCCGTCGGTGGCAGTTGTCAAGGATTCCTTGACAACTGAGGCAGCCTCCAACTCCCCCTCATGAAGAATGTTGCGGACGTGCAGGCTCACATTCTGTTTGGTGGTGGCGAACAGCTCGGCAATCTCCAGTTGGGTCAGCCAGACCGACCCCTCCATGGCCTGCAACTGGATTTCCACCACGCCATCTTCGGTGCGATAGAGGATGATCTCCCCGGAACCTTTCTGGAGCGAGGTCTCCCCGGCTTCCCCACGAGCCCTGGACGTGGGAGCGGGTCGCCCGTTCATCGTCCTCCCCCCACCTGACTGGCGGTTGCCTGGTAGAGCCAGCCTCTCGCCACGGCCTTTTCCTGCAATTTCCTGGCCTTCTTCTCGATCTGATTTTTAGAGAAACTAGAGAAGTCGATAATGGCATGCTCCAGGAAAGGCACTGGGTCTGACCGAGCGGATAAATCCAATTCCGTACACTCCTCTACCGTGATCCCCATCACTCCAACTGAGGCAAAGTTGAGTTGGCCAGTAAAGTGCTCCCAAGCCGGTTCCGATTTGATCTTGTCACCATCGTAAACCGACAGGTTGTATTCATCCTTTGGGGTAGGACGGAATGCTTGAGAGGTAGGCCTGTTGAGCTTCAAGAAACTCGGGTTTATTTGACGCAGAAGCAGTGTGTTATTGTTCACCCTTCGCTCCCCCCGCCAGTTCCCGAATCCGAGTCGCCAGCCATCTCCAACTTTCTGCATCATTCAGGTTCAAGGTGTTGTCATCTTCCGCATCTGTTGACATATTTAAACAGTACCACTCCCCCCTATGAGTCTCAAAGTCAACTTCCAACGATGCTTCATTGCCATTCAGTGGCCATTCCGCCTGAACCCCTCCTTCCGCCGTTGGATAGATATAGGGAAGGGGTAGCACTTCAGGATAATTGCCCTCGAATTGCCCAGAGAACCAATCCAGCCCCTCCTGACTGGGCGCACGCCCCTTTCCATCCAACCATCCATTTTTTAGGCTGCGAAACTCATCAAGCTGGGTGGCAACGTCCAATGGGTCCAGAATGCTGACGTGCTCCACCTCATCAATGCTTTTGAGGCGGTTACTTCGGTTGTAGCGGCCAATGCCCTGTATTTGGATGCGCACCACACCGCTTTGGTAACCTAGGTATGCTTTGTTAATCGTATCCAAATGCTGGAATGCAATCGGGCCGCTTACTCGTTGACCATCAAGCAAACGAAGCGTGAATGTCATGCGTTCCTGATCCGCTTCCGGTACCGAACCACACAGGGAGATTTCTTCGGTCAGCTCCTGGGTTTGGGATGAGGCGAAAATCAGCTTGCGGCGGGTAGACCTGTCCAACCGGGCCGGACGCTGGGCATTGCCGGGGTTGAATTCGATCACTTCGCCATCCCGCAGCCCACGCCCCAGGCGGTCAAAGTACCCCAACAGATTCTCCGGCAGGTGAGCCGTGATGCTCTCATCGTTGGCTGCGGCGTTGATGGCTCCATAGATGCAATCCCGGGCCTGTTCGAAGTACCCTTGATTTTCAGGAGGGAAAAACTCAGCCGGGAAAGCACCCCGAGTGTCCACAAACAGGCTCACCTGGGGTACGGCACTGCCTTCCCCGATGCCCGTCAACTTGAGGGAAAGGCCATCGGTGAACCCCCGAGGAGAGCGTTGCCGACCAGGATGGTCCTGAAGAAAGCACCACTTGGCCACCTCAACGATCATCTCTTCCAGAACGGCCAAGTCCTTGAGCATCTCCAAAGGAATGGCATGCCCCTGGAAACGTTCGCCCACCATGCGCGGCTGCATGAAGGGAATGGGGTTGTTCATGCGGTCACCTCCCTGAGTAAGGCAACAATCTCTTCCTCCAGTCCCTTGATGTCCTGTTCGATCTCTTCCAGAGGTCGCGGGGGTTCGTAACGATAGAAATGGCGATTGAAGGGAATTTCATAGCCGACTTTGGTCTTGAATTCGTCAATCCAGGCGTCTGGCACATGAGGCCGCACCTCGCGCCGGAAATAGTCCTGAATACTCTCCTTGAGCGGCACCGATTCGGTATCGCGCAATTCGGCATCAGGCTCCGGTTGACCCTGTCGGTCGGTACAAATTGCGGCGGTTTCATCCCGTTCCGACAGGGCTTCCAGCACCGCTTTCAGTTCCGGGGTGGAAAGGCGTACCCCACGGGTGCGGTCCACGTCCCGCAGGGCCATGAGAAACGCCTTGCGATCCTTGAACAGCCGCTCCTCATGCTGAGTGACAAAGGCCCCCAGCAATTCCCGGATGACCTGTTGCCGTTGCTCCCCTGCGACAATATCCTGCTGCCGGAGGGTCTCGTTTTTCTTACTGCTGGCGGCCAGATTGCGGAAGGCGGTCTGTTGCTCAAGACGTTCGATACGCTCGGGACTCGCCTGGAAATTGAGCCTCAGGGGGCACTCCACGGTGATTTTGCGGAAGCCGAAATTCTCGTTGTCGAACACCTTGCTGACCACCAGTTCCTTCCATCGCTGTCCTTTCGGTGCTTCCCCTTCCGGTCGCCGATCCGTCACCTCCAGCACCTTTTCCTTGTCCCCGAAGCGCACCCACCGGGTTTCCCCATCGGCAAAACGCGCATAAATGCGGGTGATCTCGGCGATATAGTCGGGATCATTGCGATGCTGATCGTCCGATGGATCGCCGATGCGGCGGCGCTTATTGCCCAGAGATTTTTCCATGGGCACCCAGAAGTTGCGGGCGTCGATCAACTGGACCTTGCCCTTGCGGAGGCTCTCCTTGCGGTTGGTGACGATCCAGACGTAGGTGGCGATGCCGGTATTGTAGAAAAGTTGCTCCGGCAGAGCGACGATGGCTTCCAACCAATCGTTCTCGATGATCCAGCGGCGAATCTCGCTCTCTCCGCTGCCCGCATCTCCCGTGAAAAGAGGGGAACCGTTGAAAACGATGCCGATGCGGCTTCCCCCTTGCTCTGGGGTACGACGCTTGCTGATCATGTGCTGGAGAAACAGCAGTGCCCCATCGTTGATGCGTGGTGTCCCTGCGCCAAACCGACCAGCGAAACCCAGAGTGTCCGCCTCATGTTGGACGGCTTTCTGCTGTTGCTTCCACTCCACCCCGAAAGGTGGATTCGCCAGCATGTAATCAAAGGTCCACTTGCCTCCATCCTGGGTGCGGTCGAACCCGTCTCGGGTGAAGGTGTCCCCCAGAACGATGTTGTCCGAGTCCTCCCCCTTGATCAGCATATCGGATTTGCAGACCGCCCACGCCTCGTCGTTCCAATCCTGCCCGAACAGCTTGGGCTGCGCCTCTCTGTTTAAACTGCGGATGTACTCCTCTGCCACCGACAGCATGCCACCGGTGCCGCACGCAGGATCGTAGATAGTTTTCACCACATGGCTGCGGGCCAGATCCTCTTCCGGCGCCAGCAGGAGGTTGACCATCAGCTTGATCACCTCCCGGGGAGTGAAGTGCTCCCCGGCCTCCTCGTTGGATTGTTCCGCCCCGATCCGGATCAACTCCTCGAAGACGTACCCCATCTGTACGTTATCTACCCGTTGCGGAGAGAGGTCGATCCCGGAAAACTCCTTGACCACGGCGTAGAGGATGTTCTTCTCTGCCATTCGGGCAATCTGCTGGTCGAATCCAAATCGCTCCATGATGGCCCGAACATTGGGGGAGAAACCGTTGATGTAGCTGTTGAGATTGGGGGCGAGGTTGTTGGGATCGTCCAGAAGGGAATGATCAGCACCCTTGTCGAATTGAAGCCGGGAAAGGTTGAAGAATTTGTAGCCCGTCACATCCTCGAGCAGTCGCCTCACCACGGTGTCGGGCTTGGTTTTGATCTCTCGGTGCTTCGTCAGCACGGTCTGCTTGGTGGGGGCCAGCAGACAGTCAAACCGGCGCAGAACGGTCAGGGGCAGGATGACCTTCCGATATTCGTTGCGCTTATAGGGGCCACGAAGCAGGTTGCAAATACCCCAGATGAATCCTGCCAGCTGGCGGTGGGTTTCTCCGTTCATCCTTGGCAATCCTTTGGTGACAGCCGACCAGCCCGAGTCATTTTTGTGCAAAACTCGTCAAATTGCCTGCGAGCCAGCCGGGATGGAGTCGTTTTGGCGTTCTCCCAGCGATTGACCGTGGCAAAACTCACCCCAAGGGCATAGGCCAGCTCTTCCTGGCTCATTTCCAACTGGTGGCGGACAATCTTCACCAGCACGGCAAAATCGTCGCGATCCAAGGTCATGGTGCTTAGGCTCTCATTGCGATATGCTGAAAATTCACTATCTGATCATATCAACGCGATTCAGCCAGCGAGCGAAAGTATAACATCTGCAACAGCATTTGTCAGATGGATTTCTCATGGAAAAAGACATTTTCCTCATTGTCTCATGCCACCGCTTTCCAACGCCTCCGTTGACTCGTCTACACCAAGGTGGAGTTTGCGCCATGTCCGACGTTTACTGTACCCATGCTGCCGCACCTTCCACTCTCCTTCCCCGTACACTTTGATCCCGGTGGAATCAATAACGATGTGACGAGAAGACGTCGTTTGGCTCCTGGTGATTCCAACAACAACCTTTTCCCATCGACGACTCAATGTGCTGTAATCTGGGCAGGCAAGGGGCAATTTCATCAAATCTATCAAGGATGAGATGAACCCCTCCGTCCCTCTCAATGGAAGGTGGTACACCTCCTTAGATGGTTATCACACACTGAACGGCTACATCTGAGTAAGTTTGGGAGGCACCCGGCTTGCCGGTTCTTTCCTGCGCGTACCACTGATCAATGGCCTTCTCGTCAAACCAGATGGTCAGGCGACCACGATTAACCAAGGCAGCGTTATACTCCCGCCAGTTGCGGATTCGGTAACGATGTTTTGGGGGCGTAGTTTTCATGCACCCATTGTTAACGTAATCTATGAGCGAGTCAAGCGACAGGAATCTCAGGCAATCATAACGCCCATCTTCACACAAAAAACACCGGCGCATCCACTACATCCTGTATTCGCACCGATCGACCATCCCGAACCGCCACCCGGTCACCAGCCCTGATTCCTTCAGCAAACGCGACTTCGACAACACCATTCCTGGTCGCCACCTGCACCACGCCGCCATCGATTGAAATCACCATCCCGGCCACAGGAACTTTCCCTGCCAAAATGCCCTGCAAATCAAACAACGGACTGGACATGGCGCAGCATCTCCAACGACGTTATCAACCTCGGTCCAATGGCAGAATGGCTCACGGATGTTATTTTCCCGCGCCAGGATTGGCCCATGAGAGCGTCATGCACTTCAACCAGTTGCCCCGGCATCAGCCCAGGCCGATGCAGACAGGTCAAGGACACCTCCTGCAAGGCTTCACCAGCGTCAATTTCGGTGCAACAACGAAAGGGGATGGTCAGAGACTGCCTCTATCCTGCCACCAACTTCACCGTCCCAATGAACCTCTCGTAATGCGGCCAAACAGGCAGAAAAGAAACGGCTGGCGGCTCATCATGCCGAAAGACAACATCAAATACCTCATCGCCCCACCGCAAGGGAAACACCGCCCCAGCCTGTGATGCCATGGCCATTAGTGCCTCGACAACCGCCAAATCATACCAAGTCACACCATCTTCAGCTACCAACGTCACCGGCTTTCCACCGGATAACGCCTGCGACCACACCACCGAAGTCCCGGCGAGAGTCCGTTCTGTTTCCATAGCTACCGGCGACCATTCATATCGGTCGATCCACTGCGTGGATTCGGGAAGGATCAAATCACCGAGCTTTTTCATGGGATTGGCCTCAGAATATCAATACTGGTGATTACTTTTGGAACCACCACGGTGTGACGAACGCCGGTTACTTTTCCACGCCAAGAGCGGCCCATCATGGCGTCATGAATCTCAACAAGATGGCCAGGGGCAATGCCAGGGCGAAAAACGCATGAAATTTGAACCTCTTGAAAATTTTCACCGGCGTCGATCTCAGCCCTACCACGGGAAAGCATTTCCTGCGTGCCGGAAAGCAGTGGTTCATGAACATCCTCACCAGGGAACTCACCATCGCCGCGCTGGCAGACGATTTCACCATCGCCAATTGCGTCGATTACATTGCCTGCAACCTGAACGTAGATCGGAAATTTTGTCTGTCTTTCAATTGTTAACGGCGATGACAACCCAAGGGCCTTTGCACGAACCGTGTATTTGACCCTGGCGACGGCAATGCCAACCCGCTCGGCTGTTACTGTCCGGCTATCTACGCCAAGCCTCAACTCGCCAAGGTTGTTGCCAAGCCAGATTACCGAATCAACTGAAATGGCAGGCAATTCCAGGGTGGCAACGTTAGTTTGGTCGAACACCAAATCCTGAGTGGTTTGGTAGATTTGGTCGGCGTGAGAAAAAATGCTGCCAGCCGTTGAAGATGCTTGAATTCCGCCAACCTCCGGCCCAGAATGAACCAAAAGGTGGGCAGTTTCACCACCATGAAACACGACCCGCCCGACGTTGAATCCGTTTTCCCTGCTGTCGATCCCAACGGATATGGCGGCGTTACCGGGCAAATACCCGCGAACAACAACCCGGTTGACCCGACGCTGGGCGCGGAAGGATTCTCTGGATGATAGGTTGTCGGTGGCGTCGGTCAAGACATGTTGGGCATTGGCAGAGGTCCAACTGGGCACCGAAACCGGGAAAGAGTGCCGCACCAAAAGGGTTCCATCGGGTCTGGTTTCAACCACGCCACCTGCTGCGGCAGCGATGGTTTTTACTACATCGAGCGGCGTAGCCCTTGTCACTGAGAGACTTCCACCCGGTATCCACCAATTGACGAGGTTCCAGACTATGGACTGGCCAACAGCCTCTTCGGCTGCGGCTTTGGCTTCTACTGGGCCATCCCAAGTTTTGTCGATGGGAGTGGCTCTGGGAGAATCGAACCTCACCGTGGGACTGATGGCAGAAATTACAAAAGACGGTGCTTTGCCACCGGTGCGGTGTAACTCCTTGCTGTCCACGATGAGGGCATAAACCTCACCGCCGATGGTAACGACCAAATCGTCTTCCACCCTGATGCGCTGGTAATCATCAGGTGTAGCGATTTGAAACCGTGCCGTCCAGGCGTATTCACCTTCGGCGATACCGATCTCAGCGGCGGTGACATCGACTTTCCGACCTTGATGGATCAGTCCCATAACCCTACCTCAGAACGTGGTGGGGGGAGAAGGTTCCAGATGGCGATTATCTCGGCGGCCTTTGGATTCAAGTCCAAAAGGTCAAACGACAATTCGCATTCCTTCTGCACTGGAAAGGTGGGTGAAAACGGTGCAGCGACATCACGGGCTAGATAGGGCCGCAAAGACCATATCAGCTCACATTCCTGGCGGGTGACCGATGCAAATGGCATCGGTTGATCAACTGCCATCCTGACAACAACTGGAAGTTCAACGGTTCGGCTTGCACAAATGCTGTGGTTCGATGATTTCTCTGCACCAATCAACAACCAATAAGGGGAAGAACATTCCGTCCGCGCTTGAATGAAACCGTCGCCAAGATCAAAAACGGCTTCAACCATCCTCGAAATGAGAATAGAAGCATCGGCATCGATGGCAGTTGCAGTTTGAATGTCAGAAGGAGAGGATACCTCGGCTTTTGCCAGATTGCCAATATCGTTGATTGCCTCAATCTCGATGCTGGCATTGATGCCATGTAACGACTCGATTTCCCTGCGGACAAAAGCACCTACATCGAAGGTGGATACCACCTCTTGAGCCACCCGGATGAATGTCGGTGCAGCCGTCTCAGCGGCCAAAAGAATTGATACCGGCGATGGGATCTCGTTGGCGATGACTACGGCAAATGGTGTCTGGCCCTCCACCGAAACGGCGATGCTATGGCTTACAGATACGTCCTTGGCTGTCTCGATGATCCACGAAGCCACGGTTTCTTTGCGAACAATTGCACCAACGTTGAAGGTGGAATCCACCTCCGATGCAATCTGTAAGGTCCATGGGGCGGTCAGATCGTGGGCGGTCAGGATGGCCGTCTGGGATCGGATTTCTTGGGCGATGGCGATGCTCAAGGATGCCGCGACATCCTTGGCAATACCAAGGGTGTGGCTTGCGGTGACTGAGGAGGATACCAGGAGGGCATGGGGGGCATTCACCATCGCTTTGGCGATGACCAATCCGGTCAGATCAAACCCTGCGACACATTCCGAGCCAGTTTGAATGTTCCATATAGAAGCGCACTGAGCGGCTCTCCAGGTGTCAAACGATGTCTGGAGTGGAAGCGCGACACGCCATCCCGGTTCTCTGACGGGGACATAAAGGTCAGAGTAAGCGGTTTCCTGCGGTATCGGGACGATAAACCCAAGATCGGCCATATCAGCCCTTTCTGGCGACGATGAACTGGGTGGCCGAATAGGTTTTTATAACCATGTAGTCCAGCCCATTTTTTTGAATGACCTCTTTGTTTGAAAGCAGGTTGTCCGGCACTTTCCACACATCGCAAAGGGATGATATTTCACCATAAGGGGCGGGCATGAGGCTTGACAGATTGGCCAAGTAAATGGGGATAAAGGGGATCAAAAAACCGCCTAATCCATCGGGTACTTTCTGGGATACCCCAGAGGGGGCAGCAGCCAAAATATTCGAGTAGCCAATGGATACGGCGTATAACGATGCCACTGAACTTGTCTTAGAGGCTTCTAATCGATCAACAAGCCTTGGGGCAAATCCCTGATACGATGAATTGTAGGCGCAATATCCCATGTCAAACCATGCAAATGGGGGCATACCATACGCCACGGTATCGAACGGGAGGAGCCTTGTCCGCTCGAAGCAGCCACTCGGCCCGCTATAGGTTGCGCTACCCCAGCCACCGGAAGTCTCGGCGCAGAGCATCGCAAACCGGGCACTACTGAACACATGGATAGTGCCTCCGTTGGTCAGATCCAAACGTTGCGAATAAGAGGTAGTGTCGCTGTAATAGCACATGTTGGTGCCAACATTCGTCCCAGCGTCCCATCCCTCATAAACCTCAAAGCGAATGGATGTGGTGGCACTGCTGTAGAGCCGGACGTATTTGAACTTGGTGGCGTCATCGGCCAATGGGGCCTTGATTACCTTGGAACCTGAACCTCCATCGGTGTCATGCAACGTCCATCCGGCGGCGACTACAGCCTGAATTACGGTGTTGGTTTTATTGCACCCGGCTGACAGGTTATTTTTGTCGGTCTCTCCGGTCAGGACGGCAACCAGATCGGCGGTGATGTTAGCCTGAGTTGCACCGGCATTATAAACATATTGCGTGTACATGGTGCTTGACCCCTAAATCGAGAAGTAGCTATCAGCGTCGTTCTCGTAGTAACCATTAACGTAGTTGACTCCTGGCTTTGGCACTGTGAGGATTCCAGGTGTCGTAATTGGTGGTCCTAGTCCGTAGGCTTGAATTGCTGCGATAAGAGGAGCATCTGAATACCGAGCAAGATCACTGGTTGGCGTTGTGACATTAAATGGTGGAACTAACAGTTGAGATGGAATGTAATGACGTAATGGCTCCGTAGCATTTATCTTATGGTAAACTATCAAAAGATAGCCTCGCAATGTTGCATATAAATCAAGATAATATTCGTAAATACCCCAGAATCGTGGGCCATTTTTCGTGTTAATTACTTCTATCCTAAAGCCGTAAGGCGATCTTAATTTTGTGAAGTCCCAAGGGATTGTGGTGGCTCTCAAGTCGGCATCAGTCAAGACACTAGGGTTCAAACTTGGATAGAAAGTATAGTCCCTCTCGCTAATATCTAATGATGACATTACCCCGTAGGCGTTCATAGTGACGTATTGGCGATCACTATGGATAGAAATCACCGTATGGTAAACAGAATTATTCTGAGGGTAGTAATAATTCTCATATACCTGTAAAATATTGGCAACCGGTACGGTTTTATGATGGAGAAACCAATCTGTTGTGGTATAATTATACCAACGATAGCTACCATTGACATAGTTGCGTCCGTAGAATGTTGTATTTATCCCAACCACCATGATATTGTTCCAATCGGCAGTGCTGGCCACCCTTCTACCAACCCCAATCACCCGATTGAATTTATCCCCAGGGATTGCCATAGATTAACCCGTCTTTCTATAGAATGAATCAATTCGCCGGGAATTTGGTGGTTGTTCTGACTGATATGTTTCTGTGATGATTTCTAGTGCATTGATGACGTAACCTTTGATATCGCGCACGATTACTGCGTGGCCGTGTTCATCTTCCTCGAAAACGCCATAAACGATCCTGGTTGTTTGTTCAACATCGGAATAATCTGTGCGACCAGTTTGCCAATCTGGGATTGGTTGGCTATTGTTGCCTAGTTGGGGGAAAATCCTCCAAACATTTCCAGCACGCTCAATTTCTGCTTTCCGCATGTTTTTTGTCGGTTTTTCTCGGATAATGTTGTTCTCTGGCCATTGGACTGATCGGCTCAAACTTGTATTGGCCATGGAGAGACCAGCCCGGACGAAGATATGAATGGGTGGGATATCTTCACGGATGAATGCATTGTTATCGCTATATCTCTGATCTTCAACGTCGTATTCGATCCTATACACACGAAAATGTCTGGTATAGGATATTACCATTCCACCCCATACACGTTGTGCCGCATAGAATTCCTTTTTATCACCCAATGAACGGAACAACGGTCGGTTGACCGTTTGACCTTTTGCATTAACGAAGTCTGTCGATTCTAGGATGGATGGTGTTCCCTCACCGTTGAATGGTACAGTTTCATCGCCATTGAACTGGACGACTTCGATGCGCTGTTCTTCCCTGGCCCCCAGGTATTCATGGGATGGCGAACCACCCCCCAGGTATTGAATACTGATCGAGTCCTTGCCCTTGTAATCAATTTCTAGCGTCGCCATTCCACGTTTTGTTGTCTCGATGACCGGGATCAATCCCCAGATAACACGGTTCAGGCACACCCCGGATGATTCTCTGCCCATGCTTACAGAAAGGGCATCCAACTGCCTTTGATTCTCCTGGCTTTCAGGATCCTCAAAGTTTATTGTTACCCCTGCTGTGACACCTGCTGTGATCTGGGACATCATGCGGACTCGCCCGCGATGGCATAGCGCATGGCATTGCCGGAGATGCTGTTGGCTCCTGCCGGGACGATGTGCTGGAGCCAGAGGGGATAAGCTGCCGGAGTGGTGGAGAAAACAATCGTTTCACCGGATGCCCATGTCCCCCCCCAACCAGCGTCTTTCAGGGTAAAGTAGGGATGGCCGGTAAAATTGATATTGTCGGGTGCGAAATCTCCACCACCGATAGAACCAGTACCAACGGATCCCACCACCGAACCTTGGACTGTGTAGTTGGTCGCGTTGGTGAACGTCAAAGTCCAAGTCTCTTTGATGGTTCCAATGGAGTTTGGAACGACCGGGTAAGTCCCTTCGTTGTAAGTACCGCTGGCCGATATTTCAGACCATCCCGTAACGGTTGGTTGAATGGTTCCCGCCTCGATGACCGACGCAACACGGGTGGACGTAGCGGCGTAGGCGTTGGCAAGAACGTTTCCAGCAAGGAAAGTCAGAGTGGCCTGGTCACCGTTCCATGAAACAGCATTGGAAGCCGCCAGCCGGATCCATTCCTCTTTGCCGGTGTTGTCGTTAACACCATCTTGGTTTGAGATACGGATCAGGTCGCCGTCTTGGAAAATGGCGTCGGCACCCGCTTCGGTGATGACAATGACAGATGGTTCCCCAACGCTGACGTCGGACTGCAATTTCCCCACGCCATATAATCGCTCGGACCCGGTTAAATCCGCTTTGGTGTCGGTCTGGGTGCCAGGGAACATGACGATCCGATCATCCCCAGGGGTGGAGCGTTCGAGAAAGATTTTTGAATTCTGGAATGCCAGATTCTCGGCACTGGCGATCTTGGAGAAAATCTTACGAAACCGTGTTGTCCCTGCGGCACGTTCTGCTTGGGAGATGTCTGGGAAGGTGTTATTCTTCACGCCGCTGACAATCTCCGTAGCGGACAGTTTACCACCACAGGTGCTGGTATCATTGACACTGGCGGCTTTGTAGAATTTGAGTTCCGAATCTTGAACAGGCATGGCGTTACTCCGCAAAACAAAAAACCGCCACTGATGGCGGTTGGGATGATGACGAAAACTGGTATTGGATCAAACTTGGAAAACTTGGGGTGAGCCACGATTTCTTTTGATGGCTATGCCGTTGGTGATGGTGACATCGTCACCAACGCTGAGATAAGGGCCAGGTTGAGCTTCGACCAAACCACGGGATGTTCCAACTCGTACTAACCCGTTGGCAAATCCAACCACCCGGCCCGACACAACACCCTTGGCGGTGGTCATATTTTGCACATCACTGATAATGTCCATGTTATCACCTGCCGCGTTGTAGGGATGAAAGATCATCTCTCAATTGCCGGACGCGATCACGCGAACCAAACAACTCGAATGGTTGACTGTTGTTGATGGAAAGGTTGAACTGGATTATCTCCGAAGGGCGGGTGGGTGCCGAAGGAGAGGAACTCGCGAACACCTGCCCACCCGATGCCATTGCCAGTTTGGGGAACGCCGGGATACCAACCATCCCACCCATTGCAAAACCGGGAAGGAGCTTTTGCACGGCACTCAAGGGCGAAAAGTTGATGGCCAGGAGCAAATCCTGAAACATTCTGGATCGATCCTTGTTGATAACGATTTCACCCGCCTCAAGTAGGGCGGAGATGCGGTCGCCACCGCCCCACCCAGGAAGACGACCACCACGGGTGAATCCCACCTGCCCACCTACAGCATGGGTTTCGACGTTCCTGGTGGTAATGGTGACTGTTTTGTCTTGGATCCCATTCAACTGTGCCTTCAACAAATCAATGCCAGTTTTGGCCTGTTCAATCTCAGCACTGATCAGGATGGTCTTCTCATCCTTTAATGAATCCAAAATGGCCTGAACGCCAATAATCATCTGAGCCGTGGTAACTGCTTTTTCTCGGATTGATTCAATTTTGCTCAGGTTTTGTGATTTGAGTTTTTCCTCAATATCGATTGATATTTTGTTGCTCTCTGTCGAAGCCCGCATAGCATTGGCATATAAATTATAGGCCCATGTGACATTCTTTACCGATTCAGCTTGTCTCTTGGCATCCTCAGCGAGACGCTCCGCATCCTTGTTTGCAACCATGGCGGCTTCGATGTTGCCTGCCTTTAAATATTTTTGCGCGTTGGCGGCTGCAAGGGCACTGAATCGCACCGAATCATAGGCCTGATTGATGCGATCAACCTCCTGGTTCCACTCACTCATACCCCGCCGGAGAATTTCTCGCAGTCTACCAAAATCACTTTCCTGCATCCTTGAGGATTCAAGTCGTAATTCACGGATGCGTTTGGTATGTTCTTCAACCAAACTCAGTTCATGCTTGATTGCGCTCTCGGATTCTCGCAACGATTCATTCAGGTTGGTACGCTTGGCTTCCAGGAGTTCTTTGTCCTTGCGTTTTCTCTCATCAGCCAAACTGTTTTGGAGTGTCGCTAACTCCTTTTCTTTTGTGATGATTTGAAAAGCAATTTCGCTCCTTTTTTGCGCACTGGCAAGTATGGCATCGGTATAGTCGCGTGCCTTCTTTACACCTTGATCAAAGGTAAGATTGCCGCTTTGCACCGCACGTTGCATATCAAAGATTGGCTTGGCCATATTTGGTGTTACCACTACACCCGCTTTTCTCAATTCACCGACTAAGCCGGTGAACATGGCGATTTGCTGATTGTTATCAGCCATCAATTGTTCTTGTTTTTCCAACTCTCCATTGCTCTTTTGAACAGCCCAATAGGCGATACCACCCGCTGCCGCGAGACCAGTGAGCAATCCACCCAGTGGGGTCAAAAGCAAAGCCGCAGACGCTGTACCCATAGCACGTAACGCCATGACGAGGTCCATTACTTTGCCAGCCATCAATGTCAGAACACCGGCGATGGGCATGTTGATGATGGAGGTGATTGCAGGGACGAACTGTGCGATGGTTGCCGTAACCGCAAGTTTTAACGCATCCGCCAATCGGTTGAGACCCAGATACCAAAGGGAAGTTGCAGCAACAACACCGACGAACGCCCCACCCAAAGCTTTCACCGATGGGGGCAGGTTGTTCACCCACTTGACGATTTCAGTCAAGACACCGACAATTGGTGTCCCACCGGCAACGAACTCACCCAACTGGATGCCTAATTCGTCAATGGCCGACCTGAATTGGTCCATGGTGAACCGGCCAGTGGAGGCAATCTTGCGAAAGGCATCGTCAGTAACGCCGGAAGCCGCATCCATGTTGCCGACTTCCTTGCGAAAATCTTGGAACGCGCCTGTGAGTGCCAGTACCGCCTTCATCGCCTCTTCGTTGGGGACGATCTCCCGCATCAAAGCGATGGGGGGGTTCAACTTGGAAATCTGCTGCAAGGTCCCGGTCAAACCGTTCCAAACGATGCCAAGTTCTTGTAATTTTTTCTTGGCTTCTGGTGCTGGTGCGGCCAAGGCGATTATAGCGTCTTTTAAGGCGGTTGCGGCAAGAGGAGCCAGGATCCCCATCTTGGTGAGCTGTGCCATACCAGCGGCCACTTCGGCGATCCCAACGCCAGCGGATTTTGCGGCAGGGAGTACCTCACCAATGTGTTTGGCTACATCTTCAAATGTAAGGACACCATCCTTAACCAACTGAAACAAGACATCATATATCCATCCCAATCGGTTGATGCTGAATCCATAGGCGTTGATGACACCGATACCAACATGCGCTGCAGTTTTGGTATCGGTTATCCCGGCGGTAGCTGCTTTCGTGGCCAATTTTAGGACATTAACACCATTTTCGACCCCCACACCGGCTGAGTATATCTCGTAGAGTGCCGAAGCCGACTCTGTCGCACTCTTGCCCATGTTGACGGATAATGCCCGTACTTCAAGCCCGATTTTATTCAGCTTCTCTTTGCCAACGTCGATAATCGTCCACACGTTGGCCATTTTTACTTCAAAGTCGAGAAACGCTTTGCCAGTGTTGGACAAAACGTTGATGGCACCATAAATCGCCGCACCAACCGCCAATAACTGCACTTTGGCGTTGGCCAAAGAATCGGCCCACCCATTGGTCTGATTTCGCGACTCCCGTATTTTATCCTGCAACCGTAAATGGGCTTGAGCCATTTCCTGCGGCGTCAGTGTTCCAGAATCGCGCAACCGTTTGTAGGCCGCCTGGACTTTCTGGATTTCTTGTTCGACCACACGAGAATCTGGTACGCCAACGATAAAGCGGGCATCGGCGATGCGCTGCTGTCCCCTGGCAGTAGCAGAGACGCGGCTGAGTTGCTCCTGGAGTTTGGCCTGGGCGGCAGCCAAATCGTTGGTGTTGATCCCAGAACGGGCAAGCTGGCCACCAAGCTGGGCTAACGTCTCTTTTTGCCGCTCATACTCCTGCCGGAGTTGCTCGGCCTTCTGGCGAGACGCATTATAATCCCGTTGAATCTCTTTTTGAAACTGCTTTGCGACTGGGTCGGACGAACCAGCCCGGTTGGCGGCCTGAAGAACCGCTCCCAGTCTCTGTGCCTCCTGTGCCGCAGTTTTCATCGCAGCCTCAGCGGCAGGAAGAGATTTCTGGATTGAACCAAAAACATCAATCCCAGCGGCTGCCTGGGTCATCCCCTTGAGCATCCCCTGCCAACGTCTTTCGGCTTCGGCCACCTTGACCAGAAACGGATTGCTGTCGGCGGTGATGGTAAACTTCAAGGTTGATTCAGTGGCCATTTTGTTTCTGAGCCTCTTCTATCGCCGCTAAAAATACCCGCCAGGGATAATTCCAAATCCATGCGCCATGGCCCAATCTGGCCAGGCAGCATGCGGTTTGCTCCAGGATTGTGGTTTTCAAAGGGTCGGTGGGAGTAATCTTGCCGCATCCATCAATCGACCCCGCATCGTGAAAAAATGCGGGTTCAGCTCCTTTGCCACAGCAATGATTTCATCAACCATGGAGGGGGTCATGCTATCCAGCATGGGCATCGTGGCATTGCTCATCCGCACGATGTCAGAAAGGGAAACGTTGTCCATGAGCGATTCGGAGACAAGATCAAACTTTCGTTCTTTGTCGCTCAAGTCAGCTTCCCAGTTTCGGACCTCGGCAACGGTTAGTTCGTGAACGGTAATGGCGATGCCGTCAAGATCGAGTGTTTTGGTGCGTCTCATGGGTTCTTTTCTCCATATTTTTGCTTTGAAATGTTGAAGGATTGTGCCAGACGCTCGTTGGCCTTATTCTTTCCTGGGTTATTCCTCCATCTCAATCTTGGCGAAGGTGCTTATCCCTGTGCCTGATTTTGAGTCATCGGCAAGCACGCTGGCGGTCATCGCCATATTGGCAAAATCGTCGCCGATGAAGGACAAATCCTTGGGAGGGGAAAACTTGGCCCTGAACAGATCGACCTTCAATCCCTTGCCACTACGAGCCAGATTTTTTCCTGAGAAAACGATTCGATACTCTTCACCAGCCTTGATCAGGGTTTCAATGACGGATGCCGCTGTCGTGGTATAGGAGACCTTAACAGCGGTGCCACTGGCAGAAATCGCGGATGAGTTGTCCAGGATGAAGATCCCAGCGGGCGTCAGCTCATAGTTGGCAGCCGCAGGGATGACAGAATCATCCGATGCCTTTTTCAATGTGACGGACTTTGGCGATACCCCATCCAACACGATGAGACCGCCGGGAAACGCAGTGTAGGCTTCATCAGTCTTCACCGACGACGCCAAAGCCTCTTCGCTCCCTTGAAGAGCGATGGCGAGGTTTTCAGGGGACAAACTGGCAAAGGTCAGGGACGCCTCGACCTTGGATATAAAGCTGATACTATCGGCAAGGCCGCTGCCGTTAACGAAATCTTTGAGTTCTTTAACCTCCTCCGAAACATTCAGTTTGAACTCTTTCACCTGCCCGACGTAGCGCAAAATTCCACCAGAACGCAGGCCAATAAAAATCCTACCAGCACCGACAAGGCTGATTTGGTTACCCATGATTATCGTCCTTTTGAGAGGGTCAAACTTCGAAGATAAAACTTGTAGAAAACGCCAAAGGAAAGTAGTAGACGCCGTTTGGCGAATAGTCCGGGCTGAAGTTGGATTTCACTCGTTTGAAACAGGTGAAGGTTTCGCCTGGAGGCTGCCAGAAATTCATTGCCTTGATCACCTGGCTGATCAATGGTCCAGCCTCGTTCTGGGCATCGCTGACCACCACCAGACAGAGCCAAATCTGCTCGACTTTTTGTGATGTGCCGTTTTCCTGATTTGGTTTGTCCTCTTCCAAAAAGACCAACACCGCCGGTGCCAAATCAGGGTTTTCCAGGATTTTTGGTGCCCCCCAGGTGGATTTGATGGTCGTGTTTGGGATCTGTTCGCGAAGCCTGGAAATAATCAACGGCTCTACGGCGAGGTAATCATCCATGCGGTGTTACTCCACGAATTTTCCTTTGGCATTGGGGGCAACCCGTATGGATTGCCCTCAAATTGTTGGTTATAGGTGATTATTGGGTGTTCATGAACGATCTGGTAACACGGACATCCACGGCATCGGTGGAGGAAACCTTCAGCCTTGCGACCTGAGCGGAGCCGACACCGTTGATATCGACATCAAAGTCAAGGCCATGGATTTTGCCGCTGGTGCGGAGAATTGAGAATTCATTGAAATCCACCACGGTGGCGTCTGCAGATGCAGTCCCGTTATGAATCGCCAAAATCTTTGAGCAGTGAATTTTGGCGGGACTCGCGATGGATCGGCAATGTACCGTCCATTCAACGGCAATGGCGGTATCCACCAGGATACTGTCCACCACAGTGGAAGCGGTTACGTTGTCGGTTTTGGCTTCCTTTTTGGCGGCTGCCAGGGCAGTGTCCAAGGATTCCAAACCCTCCTTCAGAGATTGGTTAACTCCGAGGAAATTTGTACTTGTCCATGCGGGTTTGTTTGTATCACCCGCACTGCGCCCCATGAAGACATGGGAGAAATGGGACTCGCTGTCCAACAGGCTGATTGCCTCATTCACGGAAGCAGACATGTCAGCAATATAAGAACTGCTCCTGTCCGGTCCGATAGCTGTATCCAGGGCCAGGATGTTTGAATTGACGGCTTGGTCAGAAATGGGGCCAGCGAGACGAGACTGCGGGTTCACGACACCGGCCCCGATTTCAGCATCCAATGCACCGATGGCAGTTTCAAGGCTGGAGCCGTCGGTAACGACGTTGTTGGAGGCATAATCGGGAGTTTCGCTGCCGTTGGCCGATTTGCCGATGAAACCTTGAATAAAACCGAGTTCGGTCTGAGACGCGGTGCCTTGCTGCACCCAGTCGGTGCCATTGTAGGCGTACTGTTTGCCGGCATCGGTCCCTTCCTGGACGTAGAGCGCATCGCCTTTTGAGGCGATATTGCCGTCTTCCACTAGGGTGGCACCAGACCCAGGAGTGCCAGTAACGATGAAAACGTTTTTTGCCAAGCCGGTGATGTCATCGAACAGGATGCGGTCATTGGCCGCCACTGTAACACCATCGATGGTGCCGGTGTTGACCGCAGCTTCAGCAGCGGCCAGATCGGCATAGGCACCACTGTCCCGGACCTTGGCCGGAGCCCGCCAGGACAGACCCAAAACTGCGCCATCCATGTCATCCTTATTTTGCATCCGGATCCATTTGTCAGTTCCGGTCCCGACAGTTTTCTTTAAATACATCTGGCCGTTGGTTTCGTCCAGGTAGATGGACCCCTTGACGGCGTCATCGGGAAAACCACCCGTACCACCAGGGGCACCAGTACCGGAAATGAAATGCGCACCACCAATACTGATACCACCACGTGCCTCAAACAATGACGGCGTACCCATAAAAACGACTCCTTTGATTAATTGAAAATTCCAAGTTTCGATGTCCTGACAGTCAGAACACCGTGGTATCTGCTGGTGATGACCAATTGGATTTGATTTCCCTGGTCCACCACGTCCAATTCGTAAGGGATAAGCCCGGAGTCACCGAGAATGGCGTACTCGATGAAGTAAATATTGCCCCCCTGGCGCATGCATTTGATCTCGCTGGTAACGGCCAGACCGCTGGCATCATCAGAGATAAGAATCAGCCATTTGGCCACACGGTAGTGGGATGGCATGGCCAGTTGATCAACGATGGTTGGTACATCACGAACAATATCTTCGACTTTGTTGGGGTTGGGTCCAAAGGGCCACCCAGAAGAAGCGGCCAGGACCAAGGGAGAGGAGAAATTCAGCTTCTCCTCCTTGATGGAAAATCGGATTTGACCGTTGGCACTGTTAACGTGGACGACCTCATTGACGACGGCAACATCGATCTGCTCCGTATCAAAAGAGACTCCCAAGGATTGGCCACCTATGGATATTTCCAGAGTCTTGTCGGCCATGGCGTCATGCCCCCGTGCTACGGGTAACATCGGGCAGAACGCTGATTTTTCCGCTTATAAGAGTCGCCACGATGGGTGGGCTTCCCGGAATCACCTTTTGAAGATCAAAAAAGTAGTTTCCCGGATCGATTGCGCCGGTCTCGGTGGAATCCAACGTCAGGGTACCGATGCCGTTTTCTGATTCCGCTCCCGATGAAAAAATGATCTTCTTTTGGAGAACGGCGTCTTCATCCAGATCAGTGATTTCCCGCTTCATGGTGAACCACAATTCGTGGCCAGTGACATCGATGGGGGCACCGACGCTGTCCTTGAACGACAAACCCCAGACCTTTGTATCTCCACGATAAAACGCTGAAAGGTTGGAATTGCTCGACATCGTTGACTCCAGAAACGAAAAAACGCGCACTGGGCGCGTTGGAAATAAGCGGAAATGACCCAAAGATCTTCAAAGACCCGCAAACGGATCTTGCTGCCGGTTAAGCATCAGAACCGCCAGGCCCATGCCATCAGGCTGAACCTCCAACACCCGATACGGCACCCCATTGATGGAAACATCATCACCAGCCATGGGGTTGGTGCCCAAATCTGCAATCCGGATTTCCAAAACAGAGCGGGGAATGACAGCATCCATGTCACCACCCCCCATCAGAGAAATGGTTTCACGTTTTTCATCAAAAATGCCCATCAGATTGATGGGAGTACCAGCCAACTTCGTCCCGTTTTTCAGAGATGGCGTATAAACAACCGGGACGCTGAAAGTGTTGAAACAGGGACGGTTCAAGAGCGTCAGCATCTTGCTCCATGTACTCACACCACCACTCCGTTCAGGCGTACCCTGGCAGTAGCATCCCCAACGGCAGCATCCCCAACGGCAGCAGCCACAATGGCACAGCCGATCAGGGTGTTACTGGTTGCCGTGGTGGTGACAACCTTGGCGGTGTTATCCCAATAGACCTTTGCCCCCTGGGTGATGGCACCGGATGCCTTGGGCAGATCCACCACACCGGTAGTACAAATTTCCAAATCGGATCCGCTGGTTGCGGTGGAAACTGCCACGCCAAACAAGACACCGATCATCAGGCCCTCGCCGCTATTGATGTCGGCAGGTGCAACTACCGTAACGGTGTCGCCGGATTGACTCCAAGTTTTCATGGTTATATCCTCATGGTTATGATGTGTGCGGAGGAGGAAAAAACCGCTACGTCAAACGAATCCTGCCTACGCGCCAGGATTTTTGAAGAACCCACGCCAGTCGATGGCCTTGGCCCCAAAGTCCAAACGAGCCTTGATCTCCACGCCATCCACCTCAAAGCCCATGCGGGTTTCGATGTAGACACCAGTCTGACCCTCCAAATAGGCATATTCGATGGTATCGATCATGTTTGGAGTCGCAGATAAATACCAAGTTTTATCGTTGGATGCGTCCAAACGCGGCTCGGCGATGACCACCAACGAACGAATTGATGGAGTGACCACGTCAACAGATTTGGCTGGGAACAAATTCACTGCCAAAAGCTGTTCAGCAGTAACCTCCAATGCAGCAGGGACAAGGATAAATGCGGGACGAACATTGAGGACTGTCGTGCCATCCAACCCGGTTTGGACAGCCATTGCTTTGCGGGCAGCAGCGAGAGATGCAACCGAAATGGTGGCACCAGCCGCCGCCAAGTTCTTGTGATTGGCATGGAAAAGGGCCACGCCATCGCCCATGTTCGGGTTCGATGTGATGATGCCCCAGATAACATCACTTTCCAGATTGGCTGCCGCTACCCCAAACAATTGCGGGATACGGGTGAACGCATTCAAATCATCGTTGACCAGAACCTGCCGAGAGATGGAAATGATCTTTCCATACGTCTCCACCCGGTAGGATTCTTTTCCCTCACCCATGGGACCACGCTTGTATTCGCCACCTTCGTTGACCTTTTCCAGGGCTGGGGCCTCTCCCAACTGCACCCGAGTCATGGCTTTGAAGTCGTTGGCGGTCACTTGACGGCAGAAAGGCTGGAATGTACGTGGGGCTGCCTCATAGGCGGTACGCAGGGTTTTATTGGCCACGTTGGCCAGGATATTGGGAAAATCCGAATTGGTATGCAATGCCCTGGTGGCTAACTCATACCGTGAAAGGCCATTGGTTACACGATGGTTGTCCCTCTCCAAAAATGTCCTGGCCATTTCCAACAACGTTAACCCGCGCCACTCCCGGGCGGCATCAGTAAGTTTGTGGTTGGTTGGATCAAAACGATGCAGTAAAGCGTTTTCCACCGCCGCATTGCGGGTAGTTTTTTCATCCTGGCCGACCGTGACCACATGATTTTGGATCTCACCGGTGCCAATGGAACGTCGGGCAGCCTCATCAATGAGGCTCCTGCGAGCATCGTCCAGGCTGACGCCATCTTTTACCAACTTGTCTGCAAAAGAGCGGTCCACTTTGAGCTTCTCCTGGGCATCGTAAATGTCCGACAGCCGTTTGCGTTCAGCGGCCAACGCCTGTCTGATCATGTTGTCTGTTTCATCCATGGAAACAGAGCGCGTTTGGGCAGGTGTTTCATCGGGTTTGACAACGGTGGTGGAACGGGCATGAGGAACGGAATCAGCAGGTTTTTCTACCGTCTCCTCTTTTGGTTTCACTGGGTCGGGCATGTCGGTTCCTCTGGGTTGTGTCGCCTGACGGGTGGTAATATCGGCGGCAGAATCTGTCGCCACTTCAGCAGGGGGTTTGGCTTGATCTGACATTTCTGCTCCTCTGATCTTGATCATTTGACATGTGTTTGTTTTGGGTTCGGTTGAGCGGAAACCAGCACCCGGATCGGCACCAATCGGAACGGCAGACAACTCCAGCGGCGACCAATCCACCGCCCGCCAGACTGGGATCTTTCCTCTTTCTTCAGTGATTTCGTATTTGTGGACGGTATAGGCAACCGAAACATTGCGCAGAATCCCGTCCTTAACATCCTTAAAAATTGGAACCACATCCTCTCGTTGTGAAAACCGCACAGTGGCCCGACCTTCGTAGCCGTTGGTTCCGGGAGTAATCCATGCCCGGTCTACAACGCCGATGACATCATCGAGAGCCGATGCCTGGTGGCTGTTTAGCAGTGGTGCCCCACCGTTGAGACGGCCAAGACGAACATGGGCTGGATCCATGGAAAGGGTCTCGTCGTAACTCTGGCCAGACATCCAATCCCTTCGACGCACCGTGGCCCCAGTGGACCAGACCATTTCAACGGTACGCGCATCGGCATTGACTGTTTCCGGGACGAAACTCGCCGATCGGACCTGCGTAGGCAGGTCAACCATTTTTTCCATCTCTTTTTCTCCGGTGGTTTGTTTCTACTGTTTTTGTTGCCCGTTGCGGGTAGACTTCCTGGGATCAGTATCGAGGGTAAGGCCCAGTTGATCCAAGACCTTGTTCATAGAAGCAAATTCAGCCGTTACAACATCGGGATCATATCCCTGGCGAGCGATTCCCTCAGCAAGAGACATCAATCCAGCACGAATCATGAGGATCTCACCCATGGTATCTTTTTGCGGATCGACTGCTTCAAATCTGGGTGGTGTCCACTGGGTTCTGATCTTGCCGTTACCCAGCAAGCCAGCGGCTTGGGCCGTTGATAAAAACCTGTTCCAAACCGGATTGCAAAGTTGTGGAACCAGCACCTGCCGTTGCATGGCATCAATTCGGCGGCGAAATTCGATGAGTCCTGCCCGAAGGGAAGAATAGTTGACCTGGGAGAGATCCCCCGTCAGCAATTCGTAGGTCAACCCCAGGGCCGCCGACACCGCATGAAAATGCCAGCGCATGTATTCGACATAGCCAGAGGTGGTTGCCGGTGCGCCGAAGCGGATATCTTTCCCTGGCGGCAGATACGACACCATGCCCGGTTCAAACATCTCGACCCGTTTTTCATCAGCTTCTTTTCTTACCTGGGTCAAAGACTGGTTGGGATCGGCGTTGATGACGAAACCGACGAAACAGGCTTCAATCTTTTTCCGCATCAACTCTGCTTCGTCGTAGTCGTCCAGATCACGCATCCTCAGCAACGCCGGTGCAAACCAGGTGACGCCCCGGTTTTGCCCAGGACGCATCCGGTCAAAAAGGTGAACCACGTCCGACGCAGGAACACGAATGCTTACCGTTTTGGCGGTGATGTTGGATGCCCCTGGGTGTTGCGGGTAAAGCCAATAAGCCACCCGACTGCCATAGGCGTCAAATTCGATTCCCTGCTGGATAAAACCACCATCTGGCAAATTCCGATCACGGGAAATGTCCAGGTGGTCACACTCCAGCACCCTCAATTGAAGGGGTACAGCCAGCCCAAAGGATGTGGGGCGATTGATCATCTGGAGGAGACACTCACCGCTTTCCACCATACTGCGAACCATCAGGGTTTGGAGGCCATAAAAGTTGGTGCGCCCATCAGCATCACATTGGTTGGAAAACTCCTCCCACAAACTGGTAACCTTTGCGTCCAAAGCTTTTGATTCAGCTTTTGGTCTGGGACGAATACCGGAACCGACCATGCTCGATGCGTAGGTGATGACCGCCTTGGCGGCAAACGGGTTGTTTCTCACCAAGTCTCTGGATCGATTACGCAACCGGGTGGAGGCGATGGCGATTTCCGCATTTGCATCATTGCCAGGAGTTATCCACCCGTCGGTACGACGGCCAGTCTTGGCACCATCGTATTCACGACGCAAAACATCGATGGCCCCCCTTGCCCGAACACGGCGCAGGCCACTCTCAGGCGAGATGGCCGCCACAATGCGATCCAGGATGTTCATTCGAATTAACCTCTGGAAAAGCTGGCAAAGCTGACGTTTGGTACACTCTGGCCAGTGGTAGTCCTTAAATCGTTCTCAACCATGCGAATCCGGCGCAACAGGTCAGCCTCCGACCCGTATTCCACCGTTTTCCCTTCATGAACGACACGAAGGGCACCGGAGGCGTAGGCCTGTTTGAGTTCATCAAGTTCGGTTTGTGTGAAAGCCATTTGTTCCTCTCCAACCGTCCAGGACAGCTTGGTTCCCGGACATGGAAAAACATTAAAAATTTTCTTTATCTGCTTGATATGTATCCGCCTTTAATGGCTTCATGTGGTCATCACATCGGCCACGAAGGAGGATCAAACCATGAAACCTTACGGAGTGCGCAATAAAGACCGTGGGTGTTGCCCCGGGCACGATAAATTTCCAAGCGATAGTTTCAGAAACCGGAAAAGCAAAAAAGCCCAAGCTCGCGATACCCAGATTGCTCACAGAATCGCCCGCGCCCGCATCAAAACTGCACTTCACCGGGCCGTCGAAGGCGAAGAAGAAGAATTTTTCGATGGCATCTGAAAGACTGTCGCCCCTGGATGGGGCGGTAGTCTTGTTTATCTTCCTCTCTCCAACCATCCGGGGCGTCTACCAGCAAGCCACCGTGGTTTTTCCGCCGGTGGTGTAGCTACAATCCTCGGTGTTTCAGAAGCCTCAATTCGCGGGCTTTCAACGGGTACGGCAACATCAATCCCTTCCTTGAGGGGGATCTTGTCTTGCCAATCCGCCTCGACATTCAGCCGAAACCCCATATTCATCATGCCGTGCAGGGCCGCCACGGCATAAACCCGACAGTCCAGTGCCTCATTTCGTGCGCTGTCTGGCTTTTTCCACTCCCTGATGGGGCGGCCTTTGAGATAACGGGTGGCTACTTTTTCCGCCGTCAATTGGCGAAACCATTCGGCGTCACGATCCTTGGGGAAGTGGCAATACCCTGGCCCAGGGGTTTTGATGCGCAGCCGGGAGTAGATCGATTCCTTGGCGGCATCGACACCGATGACGAACAGAGGAATCCGCCCCTTATTATTTCGGCTGGCCCTCAACGGCCAGAGTGGTTTGCCCATTCCGCCGATGCCTTTGATCCCCCATACTCTTCGATCCTGCCGATCTCGGCAAAATGCATAGGCCTGCATGGTGTTGGCACCGCCGGTGTCAATCGCGGCAGCGAAGATGGGGAGGTCGTCCATCTGCCGCGAATGGGAAAATGTAGAAAGCAGAAGGTTGTCCAGGTCATCCCAAACTGTCGGAGCTGTTGGGTCTCCAGAAATCACGATGTGATTGATAGACCAGGACTCCTCATCCCGTCCCCAACCGACAATCTCTGCCTCTAAACGGTCTGGATGGACATCGATGCCAGCAGTAAGGACAACGACTCCTGCGGGCAGGAACGGGCCGAACACCTCGCGTCGATCCATCAGACCTTCGCCGTCCAGTTTTTCTGTGATTTCCTCCCATGTTTCGCCAAGTTTAGTGTTAACCCAAGTTTTTAACTGGAATGGATCTTTATAAACTTGACCATGCTCTACCGCTATATCCCCCCAAGAAAGCCACCCATGAGGATTATAAAGGGCAGAAACATGAAATCCGGCAGTTTTACCATCCCCCGCAGCACTCGCAATCCATTTCCCGTTCTCCAACATTGGCCCTTTCTGGTGTTCATATATTGGCTTGTGACAGTGGGCGCATTGGTAAAACGCATCTTTCCGGTTACCATCAGGAAACTGGATTTGCGCCCATTTAAGCACCTGCAATTGTTCGCAGTGTGGGCATGGCACCCAATAATACCTTTGATCACTTTCGGCAAACGCCTTCTCAATGCGAGAAAAACCTTTGATGGTTGGTGTTGAAGCGATAAAAATCTTGCGGTTGCTAAATGTAGCAGTACGTTGGATGGCCAACAGAACCGCATCCCCCTCACCACCAACATCCCCTTCAAATCGATCTGCTTCATCAAGAAACAGCCACCGCACTGGCATCCCGGCAAGTGCAGAAGCAGAGTTCGACCCAGTAATCCGCAATATCCCGCCAGAAAATTCTTTCATGAAGATCGTGTTGCCGGAATCTCTCGACCTTGGATCTTTCAACAACCCTTTCAGGATAGGGCTTGCCTCCGCCATCGGAGAGAACCTCTGTTGGGAGTACGTCCGGCCCAGCTCAAGTGTTGGCTGTACCATCAAAATTGGGCCTGGATCATGGTCCATGATATAGCCGATCCAGTTCAGACCAACTTCGGTTTTCCCAACCTGACTTGCGGCCATAAATATCACTCTCGAAACCGGTGAAAGTGCTGACAGACAGTCCATTACCTCTCGCAGATATGGCGTCCTGCTTGTACGCCACTTCCCTGGCTCTCTCGCAGATACAGTGGAAAGAATTCTGTTTTTATCTGCCCATTCGGAAACAGTCATTTGTGATACCGGCGTTAATCCACGCCCCATCGCTGATGCGTATTCTGTGGCAAAATTCATGGAAATTAAACTCGTATAAGGTTCACCGCTCCACGTTGTCACGAGGGCAAGCATGTAATCATGATTCGGTGGTTGCGCATTGCCCTGGGGCAAAAAGCGACGGGGGGGTGTTGTTTAGGATGCGTTGGAAGGCTCCAACGAAATACCTCGATCTGCCGCCACATCTTCAAAATGTTTCCCACCCGAACCGTCCAGGTAGACGATCTTGCCTGTGGCTTGGATGAATCGTTTCACCGCCACATCGCAGTACGTCGGTGAAATCTCTATTGCGAACCCCCGCCGTCCGGTCATTTCCCCAGCCATGATTTGGCTACCGCTTCCAGAAAACGGTTCATAACACAGCCCACCAAAAGGAACATGTTGCTTCATGGGAATGGCGAAACAGTCCAGGGGCTTTGGCGTGGGATGTTCCGGGCGTTCATCACCGGCCAGTGACTTTATCTCCCAGACAGATGAGCAGGATTCTGCGCTTTCTATCTTTGCTGGCCTGTTGCCGCGAATCCACCCGTAAAAACATGGTTCATGTTTCCAAAGGTAATGCGTTCGGGTAAGAACCGGGTTGTTCTTAGACCAGATGATTTGCTGGTGAACAAAGGCACCCATTTTCTCCCACACTTCCTCCAGCATGGCCTGCCTTTTCGACGCATGCCAGCAATACCATGCCGCGTGATCATCGATTGCATGGTCAATGGCAGCACGGATAAACTTCTCGTAAAGCTCTGATCCACCAGAAGAATCATCCCATGTCTGGCCATAAGTATCCGACCAGTCCTTGTTCCCGTCCGACCACCCCTTTACAATTTTTCCTTTCTCGGCGGCTTTCTTACGGGCAGCTTCAGCTTTCGCATAACTTTGAGGATGGTTACAACCGTTGTAATCGACTAGATAGGGCGGATCGGTTGCAAACAAAATTGCCCGCTTACCATCCATGAGTCGTATCACGTCTTCGGCTTTGGTGCTGTCACCGCACAGAAGGCGGTGATCTCCCAACACCCAAAGATCGCCCAGATGGGTGACCGGTGTGGCCGGTGGTTCGGGAATGATTTCTTCGTTCTCTGCACCGCCTTCATTTTCTTCCATTCCATCCAAGAGATCGCCCAATTCTTCATCGGAAAATCCGATCACATCCAGCGCAAAACCATCATCCCGTAAGCGTTCCAGTTCAGCTGCGAGAATGTCATTGTCCCATCCTGATTCCAAAGCAAGCTTATTGTCGGCTAAAATATATGCCCGGCGTTGTGCATCGGTCATATGGTCAAGGACGATGACTGGCACCTGATCCAGGTCCAACTTGCGAGCCGCCATCAAACGACAATGCCCAGCGATGATGCCAGATTTGCCATCGACCAGGATGGGGTTGGTAAAACCAAACTCCTTCATGCTTGCGGCGACCTGGGCAATCTGTGCATCCGAATGGGTGCGAGCATTGGATGCATAAGGAATGAGCCTGTCCAACGGCCACAATTCTATGGCCTGGGCCATTG